>DASUHI010000110.1:0-28618 GCA_036273575.1 Streptosporangiaceae bacterium
CGCCGCGGAACTTGACCACATAGGTCCCGCAGTCGTCGGCCACCATGAGGCCGGGCAGCGACCTGCCCTCGCGCAGCGGCGTCACATACCGCGTCGCGGTCACATGCAGAAGCACGCCACGAGCCTATGGCCCGCTCGTGCTCAGGGTCGCCGCTTCGGGTCGCGGGTCGCGGCCAGGTCAGCGGACGATGGCGTCTAGCTTGTCGATCGCCCAATCGAGGTCGTCCTGGCTGATCGTCAGCGGCGGCGCGAGCCTGATCGTCGTGTCGTGGGTGTCCTTCGCCAGCACACCGGCGTCCATCAGCCGCTCCGACACGTGCCTGCCGTTGTGGTCGGTGAACTCCACGCCTGCCCACAGGCCGCGGCCGCGGACCTCGCGGACAGCGCTGGCCGGCAGCGCGTTCAGCCGGTCGTGCATGTGGGTGCCCAGCTTGGCCGACCGCTCCTGGAACTCGCCGGTGCCGAGCATCGCGATGACTTCCCTGGCGATCGCGCAGCCGAGCGGGTTGCCGCCGAACGTCGATCCGTGCTGACCCGGCTTGAACACCCCGAGCACGTCGGCCGATGACACCACGGCCGAGACCGGCACGATCCCGCCGCCGAGCGCCTTGCCGAGCACGTACATGTCGGGAATTACGTCCTCGTGCTCGCACGCGAACGTCGTGCCGGTCCGGCCGAGGCCGGACTGGATCTCGTCGGCGATCATCAGCGCGCCCCACTGCGAGCACAGCGCCCTGACCTTCGTCAGGAATCCGGCCGGGGGCACGATCACCCCGGCCTCACCCTGGATCGGCTCGACGAGCACGGCCACGACCCGGTCGTCCATGGCGGCGGCGAGGGACTGGGCGTCGCCGTACGGCACGATGCGGAAGCCAGGCGTGTAAGGACCGTAGTTGTCCCTGGCGTCGGGGTCGGTGGAGAAGCTGACGATCGTGGTGGTGCGGCCGTGGAAGTTGCCGCCGAAGACGACGATCACCGCCTCGTCGGCGGGCACGCCCTTGACCTCGTAACCCCACTTCCGCGCCGTCTTGATCGCGGTCTCGACGGCCTCGGCGCCGGTGTTCATCGGCAGGACCATCTCCATGCCGGCCATGGCGGCGAGCTCGGCGCAGAACGGCCCGAACTGGTCGTGCTGGAAAGCCCGGCTGACGAGCGTGACGCGCTCTAGCTGCCGCTCGGCGGCGGCGATCAGGCGAGGGTGCCGGTGACCGAAGTTGAGGGCCGAGTACGCGGCCAGCATGTCCAGGTACCGGCGGCCTTCGACGTCGGTGACCCAGGCGCCGTCGGCCCGCTCGATGACGACGGGCAGCGGGTGGTAGTTGTGCGCGCTGTGCACGGCGGCCTGGGCCCTGAGTTGAGCAGCGCTGAGTGGAACGGCCTTCGCCTGCACGTGTACCTCCCGGTTACCTCAGTTCCAGCGTGCAGCACTTCGGCCCGCCGCCGGCCTTCTTGAACTCCGACATGTCGACAGGGACGACAGTGAACCCGGCCGCGGTGATATCGCGGGCCAGGCCCTCAGCCTGGACGGGCAGCACGACGTTGCGGCCGTCGCTGATCCCGTTCAGGCCAAGCGCCTCTGCGTCTGCGTCCTTCGCCTCGATCAGCTCTGGGAAGTTCCTGGCCAGCGCGGCCTGCCCGGCCTCGTCGAACGCGGCCGGGTAGTAGGCGGCCGTGTTCTCATCGAGCACGATCATCGCGGTGTCGAGGTGATAGAAGCGCGGGTCAACCAGCCTGACGCTGACCACGGGGAGCCCGAACGTCGCCTCGGCCTCGCCGCTGACCTCGAATTCGCTGCGGAAGCCGTGGCCCGCGATGACCACACGGCCCGCGTAGATGATGTCGCCCTCGCCCTCGTTCACGTGTACCGGGTCGAAGACCTGGTAGCCGGAGAGGCGGAACCAGTTCATGTAGGCGGCGCCCTCTGGGTGCCGTTCCGGGTGCTTGAACCTCGAGCCGAGCACGTTGCCGCCGATCACGGTGGCGCCGTTCGCGGCGAACACCATGTCGGGCAGGCCAGGTTCCGGGTCGATAATGCGCACGGTGTGACCCAGGCTGGCGTAGGTCGCGCGCAACCGCTCCCACTGCCGCGTCGCGAGCCCGATATCTACTGGATGGTCCGGATTCATCCATGGATTGATCGCGTACTCGACTGTGAAGTAGTCCGGCGGACACATGAGATACGTCCGCGCGTGCGTCGAGGTCCTCGGCTCGCGGTGCGTCTGAGCGTGCGACGTCATGGCGCCTCCAGATGCCGGATGATCATCATGAGCCTAGGAGCCGGCACGCGGAATGCACCCGGGCCGAACATGCGCGCTTGCGGCGATTCGTTGCGCAGATCAACCTCAGACGGCGATTTCTTGCGTGCAGCCGCGGGGCCGCGGCGAAGTCCGGCAAGACGTAGTGTCTACGGCAGATACGACCGCATTCGCTACCCGTTACCGCAAACGCGGAGGCGGCTAGCTGCGGCGGCGATCCGCTCGTCGGTGGCGGTCAGCGCGACCCTGATGTGACTGACCCCGGCCGGGCCGTAGAACTCCCCCGGCGAGACGAGGATGCCGATCTCGCTCAGTACCTTGACCGACTCCCAGCAGTCGTACCGCGGGTGAGCCGCCCACAGGTAGAGCCCGGCCTCGGAGTGCGACACGACCCAGCCCGCCTGCTCGAGAGCGGGCCTCAGGATTCCGCGGCGGCGCGCGTACCTGGCGTGCTGCTCATCGGCGTGCGCGTCGTCAGCCAGCGCCGCCGTCATCGCGGCCTGGACAGGCGCGGGGACGATCATCCCGGCGTGCTTGCGGACCTCGAGCAACGCGGCGACGAGCGCGGGATCGCCGGTCACGAACCCGGCCCGGTAACCGGCCAGGTTGGACCGCTTGGATAGTGAGTACACCGCGAGCAGCCCGTCGTGGCTGTCCCCGCAGACGTCAGGGTGCAGCACCGAGGTCGGCGTGGCCTCGAACCCGAGGTCGATGTAGCACTCGTCGGACGCCACGACCGTCCCTGCCTGCCGTCCCCAGGCGGCCACCTCGCGCATGCGGCCGGCCGCCAGCACCCGCCCGGTCGGGTTCGACGGCGAGTTCAGCCACGCCAGCCGCACCGGCCCGCCGCCTGGCCGGTCAGGCTCGTCCGTGGCCACGGCCTGCGCGCCGGCCAGCCTGGCGCCGATGTCGTAGGTCGGGTAGGCCAGCGCGGGGAAGCTGACGCGATCGCCTGGTCCGCAGCCTAGAAACGTGGGCAGCCACGCGATCAGTTCCTTGGTGCCGATCACCGGGAGCACAGCGTCCTGGCTCACGGTGACGCCGTGCCGCCTGGCCAGCCAGCCGGCCGCCGCGGCGCGCAACGCCTGGGTCCCCTTGGTCAGCGGGTAGCCGGGCGAGTCGGCGGCCGCGGCGAGCGCGGCCTGGACGACCGCGGGAACCGGATCGACCGGCGTCCCGATCGACAGGTCCGCTATCCCGTCCTGATGGGCGGCGGCGCGGGCCGAAGCGGGCGCCAGCCTGTCCCACGGGAACCCCGGCAGCTGCGACGCGAGAGTCCGGCCGACGGCGGTGGTGGCATCAGCGACCGGCATTGCGTTACGCAAGACGCAATCAGTGCTCGGCGGCGGCCTGCGGCGGCAGCGCCGCGACCACCTCGTGGTCCTTGCCAATCTTGCCGGTCTTGGAGGCGCCGCCGGGCGAGCCAAGGTCCTCGAAAAAGTCGACGTTGACCTTGTAGTACTCCTTCCACTGCGAAGGCACGTCGTCTTCGTAGTAGATGGCCTCCACCGGGCAGACCGGCTCGCACGCCCCGCAGTCCACGCACTCATCCGGGTGGATGTAAAGCATGCGCTCGCCCTCGTAGATGCAATCGACGGGGCACTCCTCTATGCACGCCCGGTCAAGCACATCGACGCAAGGCAGGGCGATGATGTACGTCACTTACAAACTCCTCTTTCACGCCGCGGGTGGCGCCCGTCAGTGTTAGCTCTTACCGTCAGTGTTAGCTCTTATCGGTGTCGGCTGTCAGGCGGCACCCGACCCCAGTATCGCGGATCAGGCCGACGTCGCGAAGCGGGCCTGGCTCCTCAGCGCGACGCGCGGCGCTCCGCAGGCATCGCAGGTTATCAGCCAAACGCGACTCCCGTGCTTACAGACGGGGCGCGACCGGATCGGTGCGGCGTGGTCCAGCCCTTCCTGGCGTGGGCGGCGGTCCATTGATAGCCCTGGTAGGTCACCCGCTTGAGCTGGTACGTGCTGGCATTGGCCACTAGCCACGCGGCGACCGCCCAGCCCGCTGCCGTGCTGCGTGTGCGGACCCGCACGCCTGGGTCGCCGACGTGGCTGAGCCGCAGCGGGCCGAACGTCCTGCGCAGCTTTGCCTCGGCGGCGCGCAGTCGGCTCTTGCCGCTGATCGTGCCGCCGTACCAGCACCACACCGCGTGCGGAAGCTGCCCGCTGAAGCCGCCGGCCATCTCCGCCCCCTGGGGCGCGTACTGGGCGTAGGCGCTGCCGTCTGCGCTGTGCTGCACGGCCTGGGCGGCCTGATAGACGTGCAGACGCAGGTAGTGCGGCACGGCGGCGAGCGCGGTGAAGAACCTGCCGCTGGCATATACCGGGTCGAGCAGCTGACGCCTGGTGCCCCAGCCCTCTGAAGGCCGCTGCTGGAAGACGCCAACGGAATCCCTGTCGCCGTAGCTGAGATTGGCCAGGTCAGACTCCTGGAGCGCGGCCGCGAAGGCGATGGTGACGGCGCGCTCAGGCATCGAGCGACGGGTCGCTACGCCCGCGATCGTGGCCGCGATGCTGGCCTGACCAGGATCGAGCGGTACGTCGAACGCGCCGCCGCGGGCCAGGCAGCCGCTGCTGACTATTGCGGGAAAGCGCAAGTGCTTGGCCTTCGTGATCGCCAGCACGGTAATGATCAGCACGATCACAAGAACCGCTGCCGCACCGGCACGTCTCGATCGGGCTGCCACGCAACAGAAGCTACCTGCAAACGGCACCCGCTAGGCTCGCTCAGCATGGACATGACTCCTGTCGCGTCGCCGGTCGCGTCCCCGCTGCCTGAGCAGATCGACCAGCTCTGGGAGCAGCGCGCCAGGCTGACGCCGGACGACGCGGCGGCCCGCGAGATGATCACCTCGGCGGTAGACCGCATCGACGCGGGCCAGGTCCGGGTCGCCTGGCTGGACCCTGACAGCGACGGGGTGCTGGTGGACGAGCGAGCCAAGCGGGCCATTCTCCTCGCGTTCCGCGTGCTGCCGATGGAGCACTCTCAGGTGGGTGACTTCCGCTATCACGACAGGGTGCCGCTGACGGGCCGGCTCGACGGCGTGCGGGCGGTAGCTGGCTCGATCGTGCGGTGGGGTGCCTACGTTGCCCCTGGCGCCGTGCTCATGCCGTCATTCGTGAACATAGGCGCGTACGTGGATGCCGGCACGATGGTCGATACCTGGGCGACCGTCGGGTCGTGCGCGCAGATCGGCAAGAACGTGCACCTGTCAGGCGGTGTCGGCATCGGGGGAGTCCTCGAGCCTCCCAACGCCGTTCCTGTCGTCGTGGAAGACGATGCCTTCATCGGCTCCCGGTCCATGGTGGTGAACGGCGCCAGGATCAGGACGGGCGCGGTGCTGGGCGCGGGGACGATTCTGACGCCGACCACCCACGTGATCGACGTGCAGTCCGGCGAGGAACTCCCCAGGGGAGAGGCGCCCGCCTGGTCCGTGTGCGTCGGGGGGACCCGCAACCGTGCGTTTCCTGGTGGTGAGTTCGGGATGCCGTGCGTTCTGGTGCTCAAGCGGCTGGCGGCCGGCGACCGGCACGACAAGGCGACCCTCAACGACGTTCTCCGCGATCACGGCATCAACGCCTGAGCCGCCGCCCGCGCCCGTGGTGTGAGCACGGTGTGATTTCAGCGCGGGGTGATGTAAGCACGGGGTGGTGTAAGCATCGGCCACGCCGTGGCACGATCTTGTTGTGTACTTCGTGCTGCTCGCCGCGGCCATCGCGATCCTGGGCGGGGTGGTCGTCGTCGCCATGGGCCGCGGCGGTGAGATCGCGCCGAGTCACAGGGACGCGCCGATGCGGCCGCCCAGGATCAGGACGGCCGCCGACCTCGCGATGCTGCGGCTCCCTGTGGGCTTGTTCGGCTACCAGGAGGAAGCGACCGACGCGGCGCTCGACGCCGCCACGAGGCTGATCGCCGAGCAGCAGGCCGAGATCGCGCGGCTGCGCGCGGATGCCTGGCGGCCCATGCCGCAGCGGGACGCGGACCAGGAGCCGCGGGCAGCGGCCGGTGCGCAGCCAGACGTGTCGGAGCCCGGCGTGGCCGAGAGCCCGTCTGACGCCGTTCCGCCAGCCGCGCAGGCCCAGGTTCTGCCGAGCCCTGATCCGGTCGGCGGCCAGACGTGACCGAACCGGACATGAGCGGCAGGGGACCGCAGGCTGGTCCCGACGGCCGGCCGCGCTGCCCGTGGTCCCTGGGTGGTGCGGCCGAGTACGTCGGGTATCACGACGAGGAGTGGGGCAAGCCAGTCAGGGACGACGCGGGGATGTTCGAGCGGATCTCGCTCGAGGCCTTCCAGTCGGGCCTGTCCTGGCTCATCATCCTGCGGAAGCGGGAGAACTTCCGCGCGGCGTTCCGCGGATTCGACGCCCAGGCGATCGCATCGTTCGGTCCTGACGATGTCTTGCGGTTGCTCGCTGACCCTGGGATCGTCCGCAACCGGGCCAAGATCGAGGCGACTATCAGCAACGCGCGCGCCGTGCTCGACCTGCCGAACGGGCTTGCGGCGACGGTCTGGAACTACGCCGACAGGCAGGGTGCCGCCCCTCAGACGCTTGACGACATTCCGGCGTGGACCCCGGCCTCGAAGGCCCTGTCGAAAGAGCTGCGCAAGCACGGATTCCGGTTCACCGGACCTGTAACCGCGTACGCGGCGATGCAGGCGTGTGGCGTCGTCGATGACCATCTCGCCGGATGTTTCCGTCGCGGCGCCTACCGGACCTGACGCCCGATATAATCCATATCAACGCATTGCCGCCGCAGGCGTAAATGGCGTGATGGGCCGCCTCGGCGGCTCAGGATGAGCGTGCCTCTGATTCGGCGGGCCGGGCGTCGGAAGATAGGACTTCATGCCAGCTGGCGGCCAGGAACGTTCGCGGCGCAAGCCGATTGTCACCGCGGTCCAGAGGGGGGCGGCGGGCGCCGAGTGCAAGGTGCCTGGATCGCCCGAGCTGCCTGGATCGACTGCCAAGCCCACTCCCGCGGGGCTCGGCGTCGACCTGGCAACCCTGGACTGGCAGCGCTCCGGCAACGGGTCGGGCGCGTTCGAGGTCGCGTTTGTCGCCGACCAGCACGACGCCGCAGGGGAAGCCGCTCCCGGCACTGCCCGTGACCGGGTCGACTGGGTGCTGCTGCGGGTCGCCGACGACCCGGCGGGCCGGGTGCTCGTCTACGACAGGAACGAGTGGATGTGCTTTCTCGACGGCGCCTCGCGTGGTGAGTTCGACCAGCCCGACGGATTAACGCGCGCGCCGGTCGCTTGAGCGGCCTCATGGCAACCCTCGGCGCGAGGCCGGGTGCCTGACGCGAGGGCCGAGGTCCGCGCCGTCATGGGCCATCCTCGCGATCCCTGCCTATCCGATATGCAGTTCGCTAATCTCCTAACATAACGATTGGGGACATGAATTGTGAATCGCAACTTAAGGGACGCTAGGGTGACCACAGCAGGGCGCGAGGAGGCGGAGGGATGAGCGAGGACGCCTACGGCGCTACCATCGCCAAGCTCCGTCTCGCGCGCAGGCTGACCGAGCTGAGGGTCGAAGCCGGGTACACGGCGAACCACGTCTGCGACATGCTCAACTGGGGACGCGGGAAGGTGGGCCGCTTCGAGGCCAACCAGTGGAAGCGCCCCGAGATGAGCGACATCAGGGACCTGCTCAGGTTCTATGAGGCGGACGAGTACGCGGCAAGGGAGATCGAGTCGCTGGCGCTGCGAGCGCGAGTCAGGCCGTGGTGGCGTGACTACCAGGACATCTTCGACAACGAGTTCCCCGGCTTCGAGTCCGACGCGACCGTTATCCGCGTGTTCTTGCCGCTGGTCATCCCCGGGTTGCTGCAGAGCGCCGACTACATCGACGCGGTCATGCGATCGAGCGGGAAGCCGCCGGCCTGGCGTCGCCGCGCGACCGAGGCGCGCCTGCGCCGGCAGCAGATACTCGAGCGGGACAAGAACACGCTGCCGCAACTGCAGGCCGTCATCACCGAGGCGTCGCTGCTCTACAGGTGGGGCAGCCGCGCCGAGCGACGGGACCAGCTCTTGCATCTCGCGGAGATGGGCGAGCGGCCGAGTGTCCACCTGCATCTCCAGCGGTTCGCCGACGGGCCACCGCCCGGGTTGTTCTCCGCCGTCCAGATCTTCGACTACGAGGGTGAGGCGAGCCTCGTCTTCACCGAGCATGATCACGGGATCCAGGAGGTCAGCGATGCCGAGTACATGAACAACTACATCGAGGCCTTCGACCGGGCCGTGGATGTCGCACTCGAGCCGCGCGACACGGCCGTGTATCTGAAGCAGCTCTCAGAACGACTGGAGTTATGATGACCGACCTGTCTCGTGCCGTCTGGCGAAAGGCCAGGGCAAGCTATGCGAACGGCGGCTGTGTCGAGGTAGCCGCCAATCTTGGCGACATGGTCGCCGTTAGGGACAGCGCGCGCGTCGATGACGGGGCCCACGTGGTGGACCTGTCGCAATTCGCCGCGCTCCTCGCCGATATCAAGAGTGGCCGGTACGACATCTAGCGGTCGCTTGGCGATCACCGCGGCCACGGTCACGGGATCACCGGGCCCGGAAGCGGAATCCCCCCGAGGAGGGAGCCTCGGGGGGATTCCTTGTTACTGCGCCTGTCTCGAGGCGTCTGACGGTCTAGCCTGGACAAGAAGACCGCCAATGTCACTGTACACGGAGGCACCCAACCCAAAATCCCTTCAAACGCTCTAAACGCTCCAACTGCGCTTAATCGGTTGGAACCGGGCGGGCGAGATGACGATGTGTCCGGCAATGTAGACCACAGCTATATCTGCCGGGGTCATTGCGAAGAGTGCCAAATGACTCGTAATCTGTGTTTCACAGATGCTGAACTTGAGGAAGGCGGGGCAGGATGTTACTGACACCCGCCGACCGGGGTCCGGGCGCGCAGCCGGCCAGGGAACGCTCTGCTCAGGCGGAGGGTTGGCTGGCGGCTCCGGTGTCTGAGCTTACGGCCCCTACGACGCCGCACGGAACGCGGTTCGCGCGGGCGGGCGCGCCGCCCGTCGGGCCCGTCGACCGCGCCTGGACGGAGATCGGGCTGGCTGAGGCGAGCGTGCAAGCCGGTGGCTGCTTCGTCCGGCCGCTACCGCTCGACAACACCTGCGCCAGTGCCGCTCGCCGTCTTTTCCGCGAGGCGGTTGCAGGCACGGACCTGCCCAGCGATCTGATCCACGACGGCGTGACGATGGCCAGCGAGCTCGCGGCCAACACGATGAACGCGCACGGGAACATCGAGTTCGGCGCCCAGGGCAGGCCCGTGAGCGGCATGCCAGAGATCTGGTTGTACCTGCGCGATTTCGGCTCTGGCCGGGAGCTGGTCTGCAAGATCTTCGACAGCGAACCAGGATGGGACGCCGGCGAGCCGCTGCCGGTAGGCGCCGCCGTGCCGGCCGGGCCAGACTCGGTGCGCGGCCGTGGGCTGCAGATGGTCGCCGGCTTGTCGGCCGGCCGGTGGGGTCACCACCTGAGCAGGGGCAGGCTGGGCTCCTGGAAGGTGCAGGGCAAGGCCGTCTGGTTCGCGCTGCGGGTTCCGCCGGGCAGTGACCTGGCAGTCAGCAGGCGGATCGCGCCGCGCGGCTCCCGCGCGATCGCCGAACTCGCTGCGGCGCTGGCTGACCGGGGTCTCGGGGCCGGGCTGGTCCCGGTTACCGAGCCGACCGGCGACCTCGCCGTGCTGTCGGTCAGCACGGAACTCACCGTCTGGTGCCGCGGCGAGGTCGTGTGGTGGCAGGAACCGGAGGGCGGCTATGACCGGCTGCCCGTCACGGACCTGGTCGAGGCCTGCGAGCGGATCGTCTGCGCGCACGAGGAACTGGTCTCGGCGAGGACCGATGGCGTGATGCCAGAAGCCGCCGGCGGTCACCAGGACGCAGCCGGCCGTGAGTCAGGCGAGTTCGTCGACGACTGAGCCAGCGGCGATTGAGCCAGCGATGCATGCCTTCCGCGGCCGTCAGCGGCCGCGGAAGACCGGCTGCTCCTTGTTCACGAACGCCGCGGTGGCGTTCTTGTGGTCCTCGGTCTCGCCGAGCCTGACTTGCAGTTCGGCCTCCTTCTCGAGGGCATCGGCCAGCCCGTGCCCCGCGGCGAACAGCAAGGTCTCTTTGATGGCGCCGTAGGCGGCGGTCGGGCCGGCGGCCAGCCTGAGCGCTAGCTCGCGCACCTGGCCGGCTAGCTCGTCCTCATCGACTAGCCTGGTGAACAGGCCCAGGTCGAGCGCCTGCTCGGCGCTCACCGGGTCGGCCAGCAACAGTAGTTCTGCGGCTTTGGCGGATCCGACCAGGCGCTGCAGCGTCCACGAGGATCCCGAGTCTGCCGACAGCCCGACCCTGGCGAACGCCATCATCAGGCTCGCCCGCCTCGTCGCGATCCTGAAGTCGCACGCGAAGGCGAACGCCGCGCCGGCGCCCGCGGCCGTGCCTGGTAGCGATGCGATGACCGGTTTAGGCATAGTCGCGATGCTCATCACGATCGGGTTGTAGTGCTGGCGGACGGTCTCCAGCGGGGAGCCGCCGCCGCGCAGCAGGTCAGCGTGCTCGCGCAGGTCCTGGCCAGCGCAGAATGCCTGACCGGCGCCAGTCAGCACGACCGAGCGGACGTCAGCATCGGAGCCGCACCGCCGCAGGACATTGACCAGGCTCTCCTTCATCTCCGCGGTCAGCGCGTTCCTGGCCGCCGGCCGGTTCAGGGTGATCGTGGCAACCGCCTCGTCGACCTCGTACAGAACGCTGTCACTCACGTGTCTCTCCTCGACTCTGATTCTGGGCCCGTCATGAGTCTTGGTCCCGCGCGCCTGCCAGGCAGCAGTCCACGAACCGGGCGGCCGCTGGCAGCAAGCGCTCGGCCTGCGCATGGAACAGCTCGGCAGCCTCCTTGCCTGGCCACCGGGCCGGCAGCAGCTCGGCGGGCAGCCCTGGGTCGACGAACAAGAACTTGCGCCACTCGTGCACGAGTACGCTCCGCATCGCGAAGACCGCCTCGTCGTCGGCGCCACGGCGGGCGCCGACAATGTCGTTGGCCCGCGCGAGCCACTGCTGGTACCCCCTGGCCAGGCCGTCGACGTCCCAGGCCCTGGCGGCGAGCAGGTGAGCGTCGCCGTCATAGCTTGCGTCAAAGCAGTCGGCGCTGACGCCCTCGGCCGCCAGCAGCGCGTCGAGCTCCACAGAGGGCCGAGGGCTGATCCAGGTGGATCCCTCCAGGCATGCGTAGCCCAGATAGCCGAGTCCTGACCTGAGGCGCTCGCGCGCGGCGCGCTCCGTGATCCGCCCGACGACGACGACGTGCCAGCGGCCGTCCCATGACGGCGTGTCGCGCCGGTAGATCCGGTCGGCGGCCTCACCCAGCCGCTGGATCGCGCGCGGGGTCAGCCGGTAGCCGGCCCCGCCAGGAAGCTTGACCGGCTCGAGCCAGCCCTGCCCCGCCATCCTGGACACGGCCGTCCGCACCGCGGGAGCCGAGATCCCAAGCGGTGCCACGAGCCTGACCAGAGCGGCGACCGGCGCCTCCTCGCCCCTGGAGAGGAGGTGATCGCCGTATATGTCGAAGAGTGCCGATCTGGCGTTCACGAACCTAGTCTCACGCGCGGACATCACGAGGGCGACGGGTCTAACGGTGATCGATGCCACCAAGGTCAGGGAACTGAACGATAATAGAGGTACCGATTGATGTAGATGTGGCTTGGCGGCTCCGGGCGCATGGCTGGCTCGATGACAGGAAAGGGAGACAGGATGGCGGCGATGAAGCCGCGGACGGGTGATGGTCCGCTTGAAGTCACGAAAGAGGGCCGCGGGATCGTGATGCGCGTGCCACTTGAAGGCGGCGGCCGGCTGGTCGTCGAGTTGACGCCCGATGAGGCCAAGGCGCTCAGTAACGCACTTGAATCAGCTGTTGGCTAAGCAGCACCGCGTATGCCTGTCATCAGTACTGTCACCCCACTGAGCGGCGCCGGCCTGCGTACCGCGGGAGATTGCCTGCGCTCCGTGGCCGAGGGCACGCTCGATGAATGCGACCTGCTGATCGTCCCGGTCGAGGAGGGCGGCGATGTCGCCGCTGACGAGGCGCTCGACGCTGCGCTCGCGGTGCCCGCCGCGGAATTCGTCGCCTCGATGCGCCTCTGCGGCAAGCCGGGCCAGAGCGCCCAGGCGGCGGCGCGAGTCGGCGAGGCCACAGCCAGGATCGCCTTCCTCGGCGTAGGCGACAGATCACCACGTGCGTTGCGGCGGGCTGGCGGTGAGGCCGGACGGATGCTGCGGCCAGGCGAGCGGGCGTTGTCATCGGCCGTCGCAGGCCGGCCCGCGGCCGAGGTCCTGGCGTTCACCGAGGGCGTGCTGCTGGGCTCCTACCGGTACTCAGAGAAATCTGCCCCGCCTCCCGATGAGGCGCAAGACGCTGAGCTGCGGCTGCTCGTGACACCAGCGGGTGACGTCGAAGGCTCGCAGGAGACCAGCGCGGCAGGCCAGGCCGCCGCGATCATCGCGGAAGCTACGACCGTCGCGTCGGCAGTGGCGCTGGCGAGAGACCTGACGAATACCCCTTCATTGCGCAAATCGCCGCAGTGGCTCGCCGATGCGGCTGTTCAGGTCGCAGCCAACGCGGGTCTCGCGGTCAGGATCTGGACCGATCAGGAGCTGCACAGCACGGGGTTTGGCGGACTCACGGCGGTCGGCTCCGGCTCGGCCCGTCCGCCCCGCCTGATCGAGCTGAGCTATGCGCCCGGCAGCGGTCAGGGGCACGCTGGCCGGCACGTGGTCCTGGTCGGCAAGGGCATCACGTTCGACAGCGGCGGGTTGTCGCTGAAACCCAACGACGGCATGAAGGCCATGAAGACCGACATGGCGGGCGGCGCCGCGGTGATCGCAGTTATGTCGGCGCTGGCCAGGCTCGGCGTCACCGACCGGGTGACGGGGCTGGTCGCGGCGGCGGAGAACATGCCGTCAGGATCCGCCTACCGCCCAGGTGACGTGCTGACCGCGTTCGGTGGCCGCACTGTCGAAGTCCTGAACACCGACGCCGAGGGCAGGCTGGTGCTCGCTGACGCCATCGCCTACGCGGACGCTGCACTCGAGCCAGATCAGATCATCGACGTGGCGACCCTCACCGGCGCGGCGAGGATCGCACTGGGAGGCAGCCACGCCGCGCTGTATTCGACCAGCGACGAACTCGCCAAGACCCTGCTGGCGTCCGGTGCGGCGAGCGGGGACAGGCTGTGGCGGATGCCGCTGGTCGAGGACTACAGAAGTGCCCTCGACTCGCCGGTCGCCGACATCGCCAACGTGCCGCGCGGCGCCGGCCCTGGGGCGGGATCCATCACGGCCGCGCTCTTCCTGCGTGAGTTCGCCGGGTCACGGCCTTGGGCGCACCTGGACATCGCGGGCGCCGCGCGCAGCGGCTCAGACGACGGCGAGGTGAGTGCCGGGGGCACCGGCTTCGGCACGAGGGTGCTGCTGTGCTGGCTGCGGGAAGGCTGGCTGCGGGAGGGCTGGTTGCGGGAGACGACCGAGCGGCCGGAGGACCCAGCGGTCAGCTTGCCCGCTTGACGGCGGCCAGCAGCCCCTCTGCGGTTGGCACCAGCATCGGCACCAGGTTCTCGTCGGCGAACACGAGTTCGCGCAGCTCGCTGACCGTCGCCGAGTCGGGATCGCGACGCACCATGCCCGAGCCCTCGTCGGGCTGGATCGCGTTGTCGAAGGCGACGATCCCGCCCGGCCGCAGCAGGCGCACGGCCGCTGTCAGGTATTCCGGGTACTCTCGCTCGTCGGCGTCACAGAACACCAGGTCGTATGCGCTGTCGGCGAGCCTGGGCAGGACCTCGAGCGCGCGGCCGGTAATGAGCCGGTACCGGCCAGACCCGAACCCCGCGGCCACGAACGCGCTCCTCGCCAGCCTGTGGTGCTCGGGCTCGGTGTCGACGCTGGTCAGCACGGAACCCGCGCGCATCCCGCGCAGCAGCCAGATGCCCGAGGTGCCGCATCCGGTTCCGATCTCGACGACCGCTCGCGCGTTGATGGCGGCCGCGAGGAAGCGCAGCACCGAGCCCGTCAGCGGGCTTACCGGGACCGACCCGCCAATTCGTTCCGCCTCAGCGCGCGCCTGGAGAAGCGGCTCGTCCTCACCGACGAAGCCGTCGGCTATTCCGGTGCCGTCCGAGCGGAAGATGGCTGCCTCCGGTAAAGGCCGGTCGTGCTGGTGGCCCGGGTGGTCGTCCCCGGGCCGAACCAGCCTAGCGTCAGCCGAGCTCAGCCGGGAACATGCCGTGCGGGCCAGACGTTGACTGTTTGCGGTCAGCGACAGGTGTGGAATAGGGCTGAAGAGATACCACGAGCACCTGCGGCCGCTTCGCAGGACACGCGAGGGATGGCTGATGCAGACTGAGGCGGTGGATCAAGCCGGCCCTGGTCCGGCCGCGCACTGGTCGCCGCCGAGCTGGGAAGACGTCGTCAAGGAGCACTCGGCACGGGTGTATCGGCTGGCCTATCGGCTGACCGGCAACAGCCACGACGCCGAGGACCTGACGCAGGAAGTCTTCGTGCGCGTGTTCCGATCGCTGCCGAGCTACACGCCAGGCACATTCGAGGGCTGGCTGCATCGCATCACCACGAACTTGTTCCTCGACATCACCCGCAGGCGCCAGCGCATCAGGTTCGAGGGCCTCGGCGAGGAGACGGCAGCGCGGCTGCGCGGCGCCGAGCCAACGCCGTCACAGGCCTTTGACGACCGGCACTTGGATCACGACATCGCCGCCGCGCTCGCTGACCTGCCGCCCGAATACCGCGCCGCGGTCGTGCTGTGTGACATCGAAGGGCTGACCTACGAGGAGATCGCCGACGCGCTCGGGGTCAAGCTCGGGACGGTGCGAAGCAGGATCCATCGTGGCCGGGCCCAGCTGCGCGCGGCCCTCGAGCACCGTCGCCCGCGACGCGGCGTCGGAACCAGGCGACGCGGCGTCGAGCCCGCGCTGATCGGCCGCGTAGGAACCGCTCCGCTGCCCGCGGGCACTATCCGGCGGCATGGCACCGCCGGCGTCGACCACGACGAGGCCACGGTGGCCGACGCGATCGCGAGGGAGGTGCGGTCGCGGTGAGCCACCTCGGAGGCTGGCTCTCGGCGCTGGTAGACGGCGAGCTCGACGGCACAGAACGAGACCGCGTTCTCAACCACATCGCCGCGTGCGCGGCCTGCCGACAGGAAGCGAACGCGATGCGGGCGCTGAAGCGGCGGCTGACGGCGCTGGGCGACGCCTGTGGTGAGGCGCCGATCGCGAGCCGCCTGATCGAACTCGCCCGCGGCGACTGGACGCCGGCGGGCGGGGTGTACAGCACGGTGCCGTGGTCGGCCGCGGCCGTCCCTGCGCAGCGAGGCGGCGGAACGCGCCACGTCAGGCTCGGCTGGAAGATCGCTACCGGGACGGCGACCAGCGCGCTGCTCGCGATCGGCGCGATCGCGTTCCTGCTCGGCAACGCCTCTGGGGAGCCACCCGTTCCGAAGATCACCCCGTCCGTCGACAGCTTTTTGCTGCAGCACAGCCGTGACGCCGGACAAGAGCCCGCCGGAGCACCGTCGGCCGGAGTGGCGGCATCGGCAGGAAGCCAGGCAGGCGGCGGTAGCTTCTGGCTGAACCTGGTGACGCCCGTCATGCTCGACCCTCACAGGCCGGGAACGGCGCGACTAGGTCAGCTCGCCGCGCCCGTCCACGTGGCCGGCGGGACGACGGGACCAGGGCCAGTCGCGTCGGCAACCGCGAGCCCCGCGCCGGCCACGTCCGCGAGCGGCAGCCCCGTGGCGTCGGTACCCGCCTCACCCCGTCACTCGGCATACCCTCACCCGGCGAGCCGCAGCTCTAAGTAGGCCCCATGCTCTGGCTCTACTGGAGGCGCTCACGGCTCATCATCGCGGTGGCCGCGGCTGCGGTCGGCGCGGTGACTGGCCTGGCGCTGCTCGCTGACACGCTCGCGGGCAGCGATCCGATGACCGCCCAGCCAGCCGCCATGGGGCGGCCGGGCGGCCCGCAGCCCAGGACTACGACGCCGTCGGCCGACGATCCTCAGGTTCGCCGCGGCCTGCTGCTGATGCACGCGGCGGCCGTGGCGTGCCAGTCCGTGTCCTTCCGGGGCGTCCAGATCGTGGCCTGGTCGAGCCCGGCCGGCTCGTCGTCGTACCTCATCGACGTGTGGCACAGGCACGGCGAACCAGAACTCGCGGCCACCGACGGGGACAGCGACGACAGCAGAGCATCCGGTAGGCTCCCGGGCTCGTCTGCCGGCGCCGGTGCGGTCGGAGTTCTGAGCATGTCCTCGGCCATGCTGACCGTGCTCCGCGAGAACTACCTCGTCGAGTACGCGGGGATGGGCTCGTCCAGCGACCGGCCCGCAAGGATCGTCGTTGTCAGGCGGCACGACGGGACGCTGGCCGCCCAGTACTGGCTGGACCGGGACACCAGCCTGCCGCTGCGCAGGGAGATGTTCGACGAGAGCGGTCGCCGGGTCAGTGAGGGCGCCTTCATCGACCTCGAGATCGGCATCCGCGGCATCGGCACTGTGCCGGCGCCGCAGGGACAAGCCTGGGACACGTTCCTGCCCTCCCAGCAGACGCCGCGCTCCCGGGCGAACGCGGCACGGATCCGCACGCTGCGGGCGCAAGGCTGGCCGGTTCCCGGCAAGCTCGCCGGCAACATGGCCCTCGCCAGCGTCTCAAGGACGGGGACTAGGTCAGGCCAGGTGCTGGACGCCTCGTACTCCGACGGATTGTCGGTCGTGTCCCTGTTTATGCAGCGCGGCGAGCTGTCGGGCGCGCTGCCCGGCTGGCATCGCGTGAACGTCCACGGCGTGCCCGTGTACTCGACCGAGTCTGGCGACCTGGACGAACAAGGCCTTGCCTGGTCGGCAGGCGGCTTCGTCTATACAGTCATCGCTGACGCGCCGCCACAGGCTGTCTCCCTGGTGATCGCTGAGCTCCCGCACGCCCCGGACTCCGGCTTCTGGCAACGCGTCGCGCGCGGGATCAGGCGGATCGGATCCTGGTTCGACCCATTCGGCTGACCGCTCCGATTACAGGAAAAGCCAGTTACCCTGGAGTGAGCGGACGAAAGCGGGAGCGCGAGCAGCTTGTTTGATCTCTCTATCGCCAAGATCTTGATCCTGGCCGTGATCGGCCTGGTGGTCTTCGGGCCTGAGCAGCTGCCCAAGATGGCCGCGCAGGCCGGGCAGGCGCTGCGCAACCTGCGCCGGCTCGCCGACAACGCCAAGGCCGACCTCACCGAGAGCCTCGGCCCCGAGTTCCGCGACTTCGACTTCAACGACCTGAACCCGAAGGCGTTCGTCCGCAAGCACCTCCTCGACCCCGCCGACGAGGACGGCGAAGGCTGGTCGTCCGGTGCGGAACAGCCCTACGCCGACGTGCCGGAGCCTGAACCCGTGGCGGTGCTCACGCCTGGAGAGGTTCCGCCGTACGACTCAGAGGCGACCTGACGAGCGCCCCGTCCTGCCAGTGGGTTAGACCGGGGTCAGGCCGAGCTGCCGCCCCGCCAGACTTCGCGACCTGGCACCGAGCGCCTGTGCGATCTTGATTAGCTCTGCCGCCGCCGGAGCCTGCGGCGCCGCGAGGACGAGAGGCACGCCGTCGTCGCCCGCCTCCCTGAGCCGCAAGTCGATCGGCACTTCGCCGAGTACGGGCACGTCAGCGCCGGTCAGCCGGCTCAGCGTCTGGGCGACCGCCTGACCGCCGCCCCTGCCGAAGACCTCGATCCGCTCGTCGCAGTGCGGGCAGGGCAGGAAGGCCATGTTCTCGATGACGCCGACCACGCGCTGATGCAACTGCATAGCCAGCGATCCGGCACGCTCAGCGACCTCGGCGGACGCGATCTGCGGCGTCGTCACCACGAGCAGCTCCGCGCCAGGGATCAGGTGCCCGGCCGAGATCGCCACGTCACCAGTGCCCGGTGGCAGGTCGAGCAGGAGGACGTCGAGGTCGCCCCAGTAGACGTCGGCCAGAAACTGCTGCAGCAGCCTGTGCAGGATGGGCCCGCGCAACGGAAGCGGCTCGTTTCCCTTCTTTAGCATGCCGCTCGAGATCGCCTTCACGCCGTGCGCCACGGGCGGCATGATCATCTGCTCGACCTGGGTCGGCCGCGTCGTGACGCCCAGCATCCGGGGAACCGAATGGCCGTAGATGTCCGCGTCGAGGAGACCCACCTTCTGACCAGCCGCGGCCATCGCCGCCGCGAGGTTGACCGTGACGGAGGACTTGCCGACCCCGCCCTTGCCGCTGGCGACCGCGTAGACCTTCGTCAGCGACGCAGGGCTCGCGAACGGAATCTCCCGCTCTGGCTTGCCGCCGCGCAGCGTGGTCTGCAGGTCACGGCGCTGCTCATCGCTCATCACGTCGAGCTCGACCCTGACGGTGCTCACCCCGGCCACCTTCGCCACAGCATCCTGTACGGAGCGCGTGATGGTCTCCCGCATGGGGCAGCCTGACACCGTCAGCCACACGTCGACCCTGACCGTGCCACCGGGACCGACGTCGACGTTCTTGACCATCCCGAGGTCGGTGATGGGACGCCGGATCTCCGGATCGAGCACGGTGGCCAGCGCCCGCGTGACCTGCTCGGCCGTGGGGGCAGTAATGCTTGACATGCATTCATGCTAGAAGCACTCAACTACCGCGTCGAACGCCCGGCCGGGCATCATCGATACATGACGAGGCCGGGCCCGAGAAGAAGCTGCCTGACCGTGCCGGGTAGCAGCGAGCGGTTCATCACGAAGGCGGCGAGCCTGTCGGCGGGTGCGGCGGGCCCAGCCCCCGACGAGGTCATCCTCGACCTGGAGGACTCCGTCGCCCCGGCCGCCAAGGAACAGGCGCGCGGGTTCGTCGCGGCCGCCATCGACGGTCGATCGCGAGGGGATCAGGGGGGTCGTCCCCCCTGGCCAGCACCGCCGCGCGGGCCCCTGATCGCGGTCCGCGTCAACGACGCGAGAAGTCCGTGGGCCTACCGCGATGTGATCGAGGTCGTCGAGCGGGCCGGCCACCGCCTCGACGCGATCGTGCTGCCCAAGGTGTCTGGCCCTGGCCAGATCGTCTGGCTCGACACGCTGCTGAGCCAGGTGGAACTGGCCGCGGGGCTGACGCCCGGGGGCATCGCGGTCGAGGCGCAGATCGAGGACGCGGCCGGCCTGGCCGCCGCCGACCAGATCGCGGTCGCGTCGCCCAGGCTCGCGGCGCTCGTCTTCGGGCCCGCCGACTTCATGGCAAGCCTCGGCATGCGGTCGCTGAGCATCGGCAGCCAGCCGGGCGGCTACGCGGGTAGCGACGCCTTCCACTACGCCCACCTGCGGATCCTCATCGCCGCCAGGGCGGCGGGCCTGCAGGCGATCGACGGGCCGTACGCGGCGATCGGCGACTCGGCCGGGCTCGGGTCGGCGGCGACCAGCGTCGCGGCGCTCGGCTACGACGGCAAGTGGGTCGTCCATCCCGACCAGATCGGCACGGTGAACGCCGCGTTCTCGCCCAGCCAGGAGGAGTTCGACAGGGCCGAGCGCATCCTGGAGGCGTACGAGCACGCGGCGTCGGTGGACGTGCGCGGCGCCGTGATGCTGGACGGCGAGATGATCGACGAGGCCACGCGCAAGCTGGCGCTGGTAGCCGCCGCCCGCGGCCGGGCAGCCGGGCGCACGCGGCGTTTACGGCTGCGGCCTGATGAGCATCGTTAGGAAGGCGCAAACGCTAGCCCGCAGCGGCGATCGACCGGGAGAATGCAGGGCATGGAGGCGACGGACCTGACCTGCCCCCGGTGTGGCGGCGGCGTGGTCCCGCCCAGTGCCTGGTCGAGCAGCTGGCGGTGCGAGGCGCACGGTGACGTCGCGCCGCTTCGGCAGGTGCGGAGCCTGTCGCCCGAGGGACTCGCCGGACTCGTGCGCAACGCCGTCGTGCCCGTGATGCTGCCCTGGCCGCTTCCTGACGGCTGGCTGGTCACCGGGTTCGCGGCCGCGGGCGACGAGCGCACCGGCGGCCGCGCCTGCGTCGTCGCCCTGTCCGGCCCCAACCCGGTCGGCGGGCTCGGAGAGATGCTGCTGATCAGCGAGGAACTTGGTGTCGGCCTCGGTGCATACTGCGCCGGCCTCGAGGGTCCCGACCCCGGCCACGGCTTTCCTGATTGCCCGCCGCACGCCCAGGTGGCGTTCGGCAACCACGACTTCCCGCTCTGGCACGTAGACGCGCCAGGCCGCGCCGCGTTCGCGGGCGAGCTCATGGGCAGCTGGCTGTGGATCCTGCTCTGGCCGGACACGGCAGGCACGCTGCTGCTCGAGCCGATGCGGCTGCTCGATCTGCGCGACCCTGGCCAGGAGCTGGATCTCCCGTTCGGCGCCCGGTCACCGCGGCTGCCAGGCGAAACCGCCTGACCGCTGAGGCCCAAAGTGCGCGCGGATCTGCACAGCCACAGCTCGGCGTCCGACGGCACCAGGCCACCGGCCGAGGTGGTGGCGCGCGCGGCAGCCGCGGGACTAGACGTCCTCGCGCTCACCGATCACGACACGGTCGCCGGGATCGCAGCCGCCACGGCGGCGCTGCCGCCGGGCCTGGCCTTGATCGCCGGCATGGAGCTGTCGTGCCGGCGCGACGGCCACAGTGTGCACCTGCTCGGCTACCTGTTCGACCCCGAGCATGGGGAGCTGGCCGCGCAGACCCGCGCGATCAGGCTGAGCCGGGTCGACCGCGCCAGGGCCATGGTCACCAAGCTGGCCGAGCTCGGCGTCCCCGTCACGTGGGAGCAGGTCACGGCCATCGCCGGCGATGGCGTGATCGGCCGGCCGCACATCGCACGGGCGATGATCGACGCCGGAGTCGTCAGCTCCGTCGGCGAGGCGTTTACTACGAAGTGGATCGGCCCGGGGGGACGGGCGCACGTGCGCCGGTACGCGCTCGATCCGGCAGACGCGATCGCCCTCGTCCATCAGGCGGGCGGCGTCGCCGCCCTCGCTCACCCGCACGCGGTAACGCGGGGCTGGATGGTGCCTGATGACCTGATCGCCGAGCTGGCACGCGCCGGGCTCGACGGCGTCGAGGTCTTCCACCCTGATCACGATGAGGCTGAACGGGACCAGCTCCTGACTGTCGCCCGTAAGCTCGGTCTCGCCGCGACGGGAGGAAGCGACGATCACGGTGAGCTCACCGGTGACAGGATCGGCTGCGAGACGACCCGGCAGGAGGACCTGGACGCCCTGCTCGCGCGCGCGAGCGGAGCAGCGGTGATCGGCAGATGATGCCGCTGGCGGACGCGGTCCTGGCCATGAGCAGGACCGGTTAGGGGTTGAGATGGATGCGAGGATCGACCGGGTCACCGGCCCGGTCAACACGTGGATCATCGGCGACGACGACGAGGTCATCGTCATCGATCCAGGTGAGTCGGCCGACGCGGTGCTGAGCGTCGTCGGCCAGCGTGAGGTGCTGGCGGTGATCTGCACGCACGGGCACGCCAGGCACGTGGCGGCGGCCTTCGACGTCGCAGACCGTGACGAGGCGCAGATCGCGCTCCACGACGCCGACAGGCTGGCCTGGCGTGAGGCGCATCCTGGCAAGGAACCTGACATCCGGATGGAGAACGGCGGCACCTTCGAGATCGCCGACGTGACGCTCGAAGTGATTCACGCTCCCGGGCACAGCCCTGGATCGGTCGGCCTGTATTGCGAGGAACTCGGCGTGCTGTTCTCCGGCGACGTCGTGTCCGCCGACGGTCCCGTGCCGCATCAGGGCAGCTTCGATGACTTCCCCCGCCAGGTCAGCTCCATCGGCGCCAGCGTGCTGACCCTCCACGGCGACACCAGGATCCTGGCCGGCCACGGTGAGGAGACGACCGTGGCCACCGCCGAGCGGCGGTTCGACTCCTGGGTCGCGGCCGGGCCAGAAGCGCTCATCGACGTGTGGGCTGACTAAACCGTTACGGCTGCGTGGCAACAGCACGCCGATGGTCCTGTTATGCCAGTGAAGGCGTCAGGATGTAATGGTGCAGCAGCTTGGCTTCGAGGGCATGCCGCGGCGGCTCTATCCGTGCACGCCCAGCCGGCTGCGGGCCTGGCTGGACTGCCCGCGCCGGTACCGGATGACCTACCTGGACCGTCCTGCGCCGCCGAAGGGGGCGCCGTGGGCACACAACAGCCTGGGCGCGAGCGTGCACAACGCGCTGGCCGGGTGGTGGCGGCTGAAGCGCGAGGAGCGCACACCTGAGGCGGCGGGCGGGCTGCTCGCGCGCGGCTGGATCACCGAGGGTTACGCCGACGATGCCCAGTCCGCCCAGTACCTGCGCTGGTCGCGGCGCATTGTCGACCGGTACGTGGCCAGGCTCGACCCAGCCAGGGAGCCGGCAGGCGTCGAGCGGACGGTCGGCGCGAAGACCGATCTGATCGCGTTTTCCGGCCGGATCGACCGGCTGGACGACCGCCCGGCCAGCGAGACTGGCCCGCACGCGGTGCCGGACCCGTCCGCTGCTGATCCTTACGGGCGCGAGCTCGTGGTCGTGGACTACAAGACCGGCCGGAGCAAGCTCTCCACCGACGACGCGCGCTCATCGATGGCGCTCGCGCTCTACGCGATCGCGGCCGGGCGGGTTCTACGGCGGCCGTGCCGGGTCGTCGAGCTGCATCACGTTCCGACCGGCGAGGTGCTGCGCTGGACGCACAGCCCAGACTCGCTCGACCGTCAGCTGCGCCGCGCCGAGGAGATCGCCGCCGAGTGTTCGGCGGCCGACGAGCGGTACAAGTCGGACCCGGAGTCCGGGCGCGGCGACGACGTCTTCCCGCCGGCTCCGGGCAGCTGGTGCGGCTGGTGCGACTTCCGCGCCCAGTGTCCGCAGGGCCAGGCTGCTTCCCCGCAGCGCAGGCCGTGGGACGGCCTGACCGATGGAGCCAGCCTGGAACTGGCCGACCGCCCCATTCGCTGAGGCTCTGTGGCGCTGGCCCCGAGCCCGATCAGGTGGGCCAGCCAGACTCTGACTGGTTCCAGAACGTCGTGAGCATCTCGGCGGTGGTCGCCGGCGCCTCAACGGCAGGTGAGTGGGCGGCGCCGGGGATGCAGATTCGGGCGGCGCTTAGTCGCTTGGCCATCGTGTCCTGGACGTTAGGCGACCACGCGTCGTCGTTCTCGCCGTAGCTCACCAGCTTGGGCAGCTGCTCGAGCGCAGCGAGCTCGGCGGTCCTGTCCGGGCTGCTGAGCAGGTGCTTGGCCATCTCGGCCAGGCCAAGCGGGCAGCTGCGCAGCGCCCGTTCTGCGAGGAAGTCGATGATCTCGGCGGGCGTGCCTTCGGCTTCCGCCTGGGGCCTGAGCTGACCGTGCCAGATGTCGCCGATCCTGGTCCCCAGCCGCTCGACGTCCGTGCCCGCTGGCTCGAGGTAGACGAGCAGGTCGCGCAGCGTGTCGGCCCGCAGGCCGCCGATCGCGGCAGGACCTGAGCAGAGCAGCGTCAGCGACGCGAACGCGGTCGGGTTGTCCAGCGCCGCATGCCTGGCGATGAGGCCACCGAACGAGTGGCCGAGGAGGTGCACGCGCGCTCGCCGGCCGGCGCTGGCTTCCTCGGCGAGGGCAGAGGCGATCGCGAGCAGGTCGGCGGCGAGCTGGTCGAACGCGTAGCCGGACTGGCTCGCGGCCGGGGCCGACTGGTACTGGCCGCGCATGTCGATCGCGATCACCTCGCGGCCTGCCGCCGCGAGCGATTCGAGAATCGCGAGGAAGTCTTCCTTGCTGCCGGTGTAGCCGGGAACGAGCATCGCGGGCTGACGGTCGCTAACGCCGCTCGCCGCCTGCGCCTTCAGGGCCGCGAAGTCGCCGCGCGGCGTGCGCACGACGTGCGGCGTGACCTGTGGCGGTATGCGCAGCGAGCGCGGAGTGCTCACGTTTTGGGAGCCTACCCAGGCGAGACTGGCTGGTACCTGACGTCTAGGCGAACTTCAGTCGTTTCCCCCGCAATCTTCGTCGCTTTAACCTTCCTCGATGTCGCGCTGCTCCGCGGGGCTGGCCGGACTCGCGGAACGTGGCTGGCCGTCCGCCGCGTGCTGGCTCGCGCCCTTGACCCTGCCGCGGCCTCCCCTGCTCCGCCGGCGAGACCGCTGGGCGCCGCTTGCTGACTGGCCTTGCCTGGCTGGCCCTACCTGGTCTTCTGCGGCAGCGGTCCGCTCGGTGCCTTTATGGTTCAGCGCAGTATGGTCCAGGGCTGGCTGATCCGCAGCTGCGTGATCTGCTGCGGGCGTACCTACCGGCGCGCCGCCTCTGGTGCGGCTGCGGGTCCTGGTCCGGCCGCCGCCGGCGCGATGGCCGCCCTGTGCCCCGTCGCCTGGTCGGTGGCCTGAACCGCGCTCGTCGCGCGGGCGCCGGGAACTCGCGTGGGCGCGTGACCGGTTCTTACCGGTTTCGCCGATGTCTTCGAGATCCTCGGCATCGAGGCCCGCGCGCCCGCGCCTGGCGACCGGAAGCGATCCAGTCGCGCCCGCGGGGATGCCGAGAGCGCTGAACAGATGCGAAGACGTGGAGTAGGTCTCCAGGGGCTCGGGATGCCCCAGGCTCAGCGCGTCGTTGATGAGCTTCCAGCGAGCCATGTCCTGCCAGTCGACGAACGTCACGGCGACGCCGGCTCGCCCGGCGCGTCCGGTCCTGCCGATTCTGTGCAGGTACGCCTTCTCGTCTTCCGGGCACTCGTTGTTCACCACGTGCGTGACGTCCTCGACGTCAAGCCCGCGAGCCGCTACGTCGGTGGCAACGAGCACGTCGATCTTGCCGTGCCGGAACGCGCGGAGCGCTCGCTCGCGCTGGCTCTGGCCAAGATCGCCGTGAACGGCCGCGGCCGCGAATCCGCGGCCGGCCAGCTCAGCCGTCACGTGGTCGCAGGACCGGCGGGTGCGGCAGAACACGATGGTCAGCCCGCGGCCCTCGGCCTGCAGCACCCTGGCGAGCACCTCGATCTTGTCGAGGTGGTGGGCGCGGAACACGTGCTGGTGCGTCGTGGGTACGTGGGCGGGCTCGTCGTGCTGCTCGGCCCTGATGTGCGTCGGCCGGTGCAGATGCCGTCTGGCGAGCGTGACGATCTCGGACGGCATGGTGGCAGAGAACAACATCGTCTGGCGGTGCGCGGGCGTCAGCCGCAGGATCGCCTCGACGTCGGGCAGGAAGCCGAGGTCGAGCATCCGGTCGGCCTCGTCGAGCACGAGCGTGTCGATGCCTGACAGGTCCAGCTTGCGCTGCCTGGCGAGGTCGAGCAGCCGGCCAGGGGTGCCGACAACGACGTCCACTGTCGCCAGCGCCTCGATCTGCGGCTCATAGGCCCGGCCGCCGTACAAGGTCACGACGTTGACCTCGGACAGGGCCGCGGCGGTGCGCAGGTCACCGGCCACCTGGATCGCGAGTTCCCTCGTGGGAACCACCACGAGCGCGCGGGGCGTCGCCGCCTTGGCGCGAGGGGTGCCGATCAGGTGCTGCATGATCGGGATCGCGAACGCCAGCGTCTTGCCTGTACCGGTCCTGGCCTGTCCGATCACGTCATGCTGATCGAGCGCGATCGGCAGCGTCAGTGCCTGGATCGGGAACGCCCTGGTGATGCCCGCGGCCGCGAGCGCGGCGCAGATCGGCTCGGCGACACCGAACTCATCAAAGGCGGGGCCGCCCGCTGTCGCGGGGTCGGTCGTCACCAGTTCGTCGGGCAGGTCGGCAGGATCGGCGGGCACCGTCAGCGTCAGGGCGTCGATCGACACCATGGCCGGGTCGGTCAGGTCTGCTAGGTCTTCTGTTAGGTCTGAAGTCAGGTCTTGCGTAGTCAGGGCTTTCGCCTCCATAAGTGGCCTGCGGCCGTGCCGGCGCTAACAGCCAGCCTCGGGTCGCCGCAGGACGACATGTGACTCATCGAGAACGCGGTGGCGCGGCCAGAAGTCGCGCATCCGGTCGCGGGCGCTCGGCCAGACCTCGTTCAGGCCATCCGGGCAGTGCCCCGATCGCCTGAATTCCTGAACTCAGGCCACGAGGCGCTGCCAGAGCGCTTGCCAAGAAGAGCCACGCTCGATCGCGAAGACCCAGGTCTTCATGTCCCGGGCCTTCAAATCGCGCTACCTCGTTCAACGCGCCGCGGGGCAGATCCCATTCCACGATGCCGTCGTTGGTCAGTGTAGCAATGCCTGCCGACAATCGGTTGCGGGCATGATCGGCGCGCCGCTGCGCCCCGGCACGTGGTTGTTACGCTTCCCGTGTGACAGAAGCCGGGCAGGGATCTGCCGCACCGGAGCAGGCCAGCGAGGGCGTGATCGAACTGCTGGGGTTGGTCGCTTACGCCTCGCTTGTCGCGTTCTTCCGGCTCGCCGAGGATGCGTCGCTGGCGGCATCTCTGCCCGACAAGGCTGATCTGGCCAAGATGGCCGTGACGGAGTTCGGCCACTTTGAACTGCTCAGGGATCGCATCACAGAACTCGGCGCTGACCCGCAGGAGGCGATGGCGCCTTTCGTGGAGCCGATCGACGCGTTTCACGCCAGGACAGACCCGTCTGACTGGCTTGAAGGCCTGGTCAAGGCATATGTCGGCGACGGGATCGCAGCGGACTTCTACCGGATCACCGCACACCTGCTCGATCCGCAGAACCAGGCCATCGTGCTGTCCGTGCTCGCGGACTCCGGACAGTCGCAGTTCGCCATCACCCGGGTCCGGGAGGCGATCGCCGCCGATCCTGCCGTGGCCGGCAGGCTCGGGCTGTGGGCGCGGCGGTTGATGGGTGAGGCGCTGAGCCAGGCGCAGCGGGTGGCCGCCGAGCGCGAGGCGCTGGCGCGGCTGCTGGCTGGCGGGTCGCCCGCGCAACTCGGCGAGATCGGCAGGATGTTCGCCGGCCTCACTGACGCGCACGCGGAGCGCATGGCCCAGCTCGGCCTCGCTGAGTAGCTCGGCCTCGCTGAGTAGCGGGTCAGGAACTGCCAAAGCCGATCCGGCGAGGCTCGGTCTGATCGAGCTCGACGTAAGCGATCTTGTTTCCTGGCACGAGGACGGTGCCGCCGCGCTTGTCCGCGATGACGAACAGCGTGTTGTCAGCGAGCGCGGCGCTCAAGGCGTTCTTGACATCCTCGGCGGATGACTCGGTCTCGACCACGAGCTCGCGAGGGGCCATCTGTATGCCGATCTTGACTTCCATCGCGCTCCTCCGCTCCACCGAACCA
The DNA here is from genome assembly GCA_036273575.1 of Streptosporangiaceae bacterium. GTDB lineage: Bacteria > Actinomycetota > Actinomycetes > Streptosporangiales > Streptosporangiaceae > Chersky-822. Next base: position 27,452 of record DASUHI010000110.1, read on the forward strand.
GGGCTTTCCGCGCTCGCCGCGACAGTCCCGAGGCTAGCCCGGCGCTCGGGATTTGGCTGCATCTGGCGCATGCCAGGTTGCTACGCCGGGAGCGAAAAGGGCCACGAATCCTGCAGGCGCGTCAGTCGCGCTGGATTTCGGCGGCCTGGATTTCGGCGTGCTGGATGTCGGCGAGCGGCCAGCCGCTGATGCCTCGCCAGGCGAGTCTGGAGAGCAACTTCTCGGCGAGGTCCTTGTCGATCGCGGCCTCCGTGCTCAGCCAGTACCTGGAGCTGACCTGCGCCATGCCGACCAGCGCCATGCCGAGCAGGTCGGCTTCCTCGTTGGAGACCCCGGCGTCCTCGCGGATGAACTCGCTGACCATCTCGGCGCATTCGTACATCGCGCGGTCCAGCCGTGCCCTGACGGCAGGCTCGTTGCTGAGGTCGGACTCGAACACGAGCCGGAACGCCTGGCCGTCCCCGCTGACGTAGTCGAAGAACGCGCGGAACGTGGCCGGCACCCGTTCCTTGTTGTCGGTCGTGGACGCCAGCGCGGCGGACACGGCGCCGACAAGCTCGGCGACGCTCTCGTCGAGCAGCGCGAGGTAGAGGTCGAGTTTGCCAGGGAAGTGCTGGTAGAGCACCGGCTTGCTGACGCCGGCACGCTCCGCGATCTCGTCCATCGCGGCCGCGTGATAGCCCTGCGCGACGAAGACGTCTCGGGCGGCGCCAAGAAGCTGCCTGCGCCGTGCCGGGCGCGGCAGTCTGGTGCTTGCCGGTCTGGTGGTCTGCGGCGTCGCGATCACGAAAACTCCGATGTCTATCGGCGGCGGTCAGTGAGCTGCCAATGTGCCATCCTACGGCTGGGTAACAACTCGCCCTGCCAACGTGGGGTGACCGGGCCTAACTGACCGGCACTGACTCAGCGGTAATCGTCCTCGCCAGACTCGACCTCGCGAGCCTGCTCGGCGGCGTCGGCGGGATCAGCTTCCAGCGGCACTTCTTCGATGAACTCGACGTCGTCGCCCGCTTCGTCATCCTCGTCCTCGTGCGGTACGGCTTCCTGGCTCTGCTCGACGACGTCGGGAACCGGATCGTCAAGACCTCTGTCGGTCATGCCCACCTCCTCGCAAAGCGCTGTCCTGGTCAGCCACGCGACGTTATTAGTGCCCTCGAACATATTGCC
>DASUHI010000111.1:0-22288 GCA_036273575.1 Streptosporangiaceae bacterium
GTTCTTGACCAGCAGGTTCCCGACCTGCGGGCCGTTGCCGTGGGTCAGCAGGACCTGCGCGCCCGAGGCCACGATGCCGGCGACCTCGTCCATGGCGAGCGTGATCGCCGCCTTCTGGTCCTCTGGCCCGGCGCGGCCGTCCGGACTGGTCATCGCGTTGCCGCCAAGGGCGATCAGCACTCGCACGCGACGAACGCTATCGTGCGGGCCTGGCCAGATCATGATCGCGGCTAGTTTCTGGCGATATCCGGCACCACGCTGACGCGAGCTTGATGTTCCACGCCGACGTCGTGTCACAATCTCTGCCGTGGGACTTCTTCGCAAACAGCCAAGACAAGACCAGGCCAGCGACTGGGTTCAGCCCAGCCAGGTCATCTCTCAGCTCGGTGCCGCGCCCGGGCCGCCGGGGACAGGCGGGCCACCCGTCCCCGTCAGGCTCCGCCCGCTGACTGCAGCCGGTCCGGGCGGCGACTGGATGCCCGGCGCCCTGCATCTGTCACCCGGCAGCATCCGATGGGAGCCCGGTCCCGGCGTCACTGGCGAGCCGGTCGAGCTGGCAACCGCGGCGATCATGCTGCCGCAGGGCATAGCACGCGGCAAGCAGGTCATGATCACCGACCTGCAGACGCCGGCCGGACAGTTCCAGCTGGACATGGACCCCGTCCTGTTCCAGATGAGCCAGGAGCTGGTCGCCGGGTAGTCCACGCTGGCTATGAGTCGGCCTGGTCGCCGGCCAGCCAGTTCCTGATCGCGTCGCCGTGCTCGTCAAGCAGCGGCGGCGCCTTGTGCCTCGCCCTGCCCGTGTCCCGCCCGCCGGTCTCGAACCGCAGCGGCGGCCCTGGCAGCCGCACGCGGCCGAGCGCGGAGTGGTCCGCTTCGATCAGCAGCCCCTGCGACAGGGTCTGCTCCCACCCGTAGACCTCTGCGAAGTCGCGGACCTTCCCGGCCGGGACGCCGAGCGCGGCCAGCGTCGCCAGCACGGCGGCAGACGGCTGCCTGCAGAACGCGTCGTCGACGGCCGCGTTCACCGCGTCGTGGTCGCGCACGCGGCCGGCGTTGACCGCCCACTCGGGCCGGTCGAGCCCGAACGCGGGCGCCATCCGCTGCCACAGCGCGTCGGTTCCGACGGCGATCTGCACGAACCCGTCAGCGGCGCGGTACAGGCCGTACGGGCAGATCGACGGGTGGTAGTTCCCTGTCGGCTCGGGCACCTCGCCGGCGACCGTGTACCTGGTGCCCTGGAACGCGTGCGCGCCCACGACGGCCGCGAGCAGGCTGGTGCGCACGACCTGGCCCCGGCCCGTCACGTCGCGCTCTCGCAGCGCCGCGAGCACGCCGAACGCCCCGTACATGCCGGCCATGATGTCCCCCACCGGCAGCCCGGTCCTGGTCGGCTCGTCCTTGGACGGGCCGGTCACCGACATGAGCCCGCCCTCGCCCTGGGCGATCTGGTCGTAGCCCGCCCTGCTTCCCTCTGGCCCGTCGTGCCCGAACCCGGTGATCGACAAGAGGACCAGGCCAGGGTTGATCTCGTGCAATCGCTCGACGCTGAACCCGAGCCGGTCGAGCACGCCGGGCCTGAAGTTCTCGATCAGCACGTCGGCGCGCGCGACCAAGCGCCCGAGCAGATCGCCCCCGTCGCCGGACTTCAGGTCGATGACGATCGATTCCTTGTTGCGGTTGCACGACAGGAAGTAGCTCGCGTGCTCCCGCCCGTCACTGCCCCGCAGGAACGGCGGCCCCCAGCCGCGGCTGTCGTCGCCGCCAGGCGACTCGATCTTGATCACCCGCGCACCGAGATCGCCAAGCATCATCCCCGCGTGCGGCCCCGCTAGCGCCCGCGACAGGTCGACGACGACCAGCCCGGCCAGCGGCCCGCGCGGCTCCTCTTCGCTCATAGCCAGTCCACGTCGGCCGCCGGCGCGCCGGCGAGCCTCGCGAAGCCTGGCCCGCGATCGAAGAAGGGCTGCTCCGCCGGCCGCTGTTCACGCATTTTCGCTCGCAACAGGGCGCACGCGTCGGTGTCGGCCGCGGGCTCGTCATCGGGACCGGTGATCACGACCCCGTAGTCGGAGGCGGCTCCCGTCCGGCTGACCTTGCCCCAGGCCACGTCCCTGACCACCAGGTCCACGTCGCGCTCCAGCGGGTCACCCCAGCCGCCGCCGCCCGTGGTCCTGATCCTGATCAGCGTTCCCGCCGGGACCGGCTCGGCGTCGGCGAGCGCGTCTGCGTCCCGTTGATCCGGACCGTATGGGTCGATCGTCACCTCGAACGGACGCCCCGCCTTTCCGCCGTTGACCCCCCAGCAGGACAGGATCGAACGATCCGCGATCGACATGAAGTACCCGTCGGCGAGCATCCTGATGATCTTCTCGTAGCCCAAGCCGCCGCGGAACCGGCCTGGCCCGCCCGAGTCGGTCGCCAGGCCGAGCCGCTCGACCACGAACGGGAACCTGGCCTCGGAGAACTCGGCGGGCAGGTTCCGCGAGTCGGGGACGACGTGGATCGTGTCCTCCCCGTCGGCGTAGTAGCGGCCGCCTGAGCCGCCGCCGAGCACCTCGCGCATCAGGTACGGCTCGCCCGCGGCGTCGGTCCCGTAGACGCCGGTGTACCTGATCGTCTCCTGGTCTGCGGGCATCCGCCCGCCGACCGCCTTCGCGAGCACCCCGGCGAGCACGCCGAGCAGCCGCAGGATCACGAACGTCCGCGCGTTCGTGGGGGCAGGGAATATCGGGGTGAGCAGCGTGCCGGGCGGCGGAAAGCGCATCTCGAGCAGGTCGACCACGCCTTCGTTGACGTCGAGCTCCGCCATCCGTTCCGGCGTGTCGGCGAGGTTGCGCAGGATCGGCGCCAGCCACTTGGCGAGGAAGTTGCCGCCGGCATAGTTCCCGCAGTGGTTGATGGGGCCCCTGGCCTGCGGGCCGGTGCCGGCGAAGTCCAGGATCAGCCTGGGGCCTTCCGGCCCGTTGTCGGCGGTCCTGGTGAGAGTGATCCGCTGGGCGTGCAGCCTCGGCGGGTCGACGCCGTCGTGCTCGGCGTAGTCCTCCCAGGTCCAGGTGCCGACCGGGATCTTCGCGAGGATCTCGCGCCGGAACGTCGCCGTGGTGCCCGCGACGATCGCGTCAAAGCACGCCTCGACCGCGCTCGCGCCGTACCGCTCGAACAAGCCGGCCAGCCGCCGCGCGCCCATCAGGCAGGCCGCGCACTCGGCGTCCAGGTCGGCGGCGAGCGACTCGGGCATCCGGGAGTTCCGCGTCATGATCGTCAGGACCGCGCGGTTGGGCACGCCCTCGTCCCGCAGCCGGATCGGCGGGACCATGAGGCCTTCCTCGAACACGCTGGTGGCCCGGCTGGGCATCGACCCAGGCACGGCGCCGCCGATGTCGTCGTGGTGGCCGAACGCCTGCACGAACGCGACGACGCGCTCGTCCTTCCCCGAACCGTGGAACACCGGCAAGGTCACGCACAGGTCAGGCAGGTGGCCGATGCCGCCCTCTGAGGAGTACACGTCGTTATGGAAGAACACGTCGCCCGGCCGCATCGTCTCCACGGGAAAGTCGCGCACGATCGGGTGCACGAGCGAGCTGTAGGAGCGGCCGGTCAGCTTGCGCAGCAGCCGGTCGTGGATCCCGGCGCGGAAGTCGTGGGCGTCTCTGATCATCGGCGATCTGGCGGTGCGGCCGATCGCGGTCTCGACTTCCTTCTCGATCGAGGCCAGGCTGCCCGCGATGATCTCGAGCAGGACCGGGTCGGCGACCTCGCCGCGGTCCGTCAGCGTCTTGCCCACTGCCCACCTCGCCCAGACCGCCGCGCCCGCAGAACGTGCAGCCTGACGCTACCTGATCCTCCCGAACGCCCAGATGGCCGCCCTTGCCTCATTCGCGCTATTCCCGCCATTCTCGACCGGATTTCAGGGAGCGGGGCTTACCCAGGCGAGGATGCGCGCGCCGATGTCGTCAGGCCTCTCCAGGTGGAGGAAATGGCCAGCGTTCTCGAGAATGACCACCTGCGAGCCCGGGGTGAGCAAGTCCTTCGCGCCGCGAGCCAGGTCCGCCGAGATGCACCCGTCGTCGGCGCCGTGCAGGTAGAGCGTGGGCTGCGGCGCCTGCTCGAGCGCGGCCCTTTCCTCGGCGGCGTAGCGGCCGCCGGTGCCTGCCCCGGCGCGGTAGTAGCCGATCGCGGCCGCGAGGCGCGCCGGGTCGCGCAGGCACTCCTTGACGTGGGCGAGATCGGCGGACGCGTCGTATCCCGGCGACCAGTCCCGCCAGAGCATGTCGAGGAACGCCATGTCGCGCGCCGCGACGAGGGCCTCGGCGAAGCCGGCCGGGTCGCGAAACATGAAGATGTAGAAGAACCGCCTGAGCTGCTCGTAGTCGCTGAACAACAGTTCGTCGAGGCTGGCCGGCGGCACGGCGAGGGTCACGAGCCTGCGCCACCGGTCCGGCGCGTGGGCCGCCGCGGCGTAGGTCGCCTCGGCTCCCCAGTCATGCCCGATCAGCACCGCGTCACCGTCGCCGCCGAGCGCGTCGTGCAGCGCGATCGCGTCGGCGGCTAGCGCGCCGATGCCGTACTCTCCGTCCGCCGGGATGCCGGTCGGCGCGTAGCCGCGCATGAACGGGGCGACGGCGTGGAACCCGGCGGCTGCCAGCTCCGGCATTAGGTGCCGCCACGTGTGCGCCGAGTCCGGGAAGCCGTGCAGGCACAGCGCGAGCGGGCCGCGCACCGGTCCCGCCTCGAGGACCCCGAACTCCAGGTCGCCCGCCAGGATCGCGGCTGTCCGGATCGTGCGGGAGCGAGGCGGCGAGTCGGCCATGTCCAGAAAGCTACCTCGCCCACGTTGCTGCCCAACCCCGAACAACACCTATGTCACATCGATGTTCAAAGAAGACCATCGATGACTCATCGGTGTTCTATCTGTGGCCCTGCGCGGGTCAGCCGGGGAAGGTGTCCGGATCGGGGCCGGTGCGCTGGTCTCTGTTCAGCGAGCTGATCGAGGCGACGTCGTCGTCCGACAGCTCGAAGTCGAAGATGTCGAAGTTCTCCCTGATCCTGGCCGACGTGACGGACTTGGGGAACACGATGTCGCCGCGCTCGATGTGCCAGCGGAGCACGACCTGCGCGGGCGTCTTGCCGGTTGCCGTAGCGATCCTGGTGACCTCAGGGTCGGCCAGCAGTTCGCCGCCGCGGGCCAGCGGGGACCACGCTTCGACTGCGATCTGGTGCTCGGCGCAGAACAGCCGCAGCTCACTCTGCGTCAGGTACGGGTTGACCTCGATCTGGTTGACCGCGGGCGGGATGTCGCTCTGCGCGTGCAGCCTGCGCAGGTGGTGCGCCTGGAAGTTCGAGACGCCGATGGACCTGGCCTGGCCGGCACGGTAGAACTCGCCGAGCGTGTCCCACGTCGAGACGAAGTCGCCGTCGTACTTCATCGGCAGCGGCCAGTGGATCAGGAAGAGGTCGATGTAGTCGAAGCCGAGCGCCTCCAGCGTCTGCCCGAAGGCCCGGCGCGCGTCCTCTGGCCTGTGGCTGGCGTTGTTCAGCTTGCTGGTCACGAACACCTGGTCGCGGCCAAGACCAGACTTGGCGATCGCCTCGCCGACCTCGCGCTCGTTGCCGTACATCTCGGCGGTGTCGATGTGCCGGTAGCCGACCTCCAGCGCCGTCGTCACGGCTTGGACGGTGTCCTCTGGTCTGACCAGGAACACGCCGAAGCCGAGCTGGGGAATCGGCTGGCCGTTGTTCAGCATGATGTCGGGTACTGGTGTCACAACTACCGCACTCCTTCTAAGGCGGGACACTCCGCCCGTGATGATGATCGGAGTCATGCCCTGCCCCCGATGACCGGCTTCATACTTCACCTGCGGTCAGCGCGACCGGCTGATCCGCAGGTTGCCCCGCTCGTCGACCTCCGCGGTGAAGCCGGGGTGCAGCGGCACGGTCGCGCCGTACTCCTCGATCACCGCGGGGCCGTCGATGACGTCGCCGGCCGCGAGGGCGGACCTGGCGTAGATGCCGGCCTGCAGGAAGCCCTCGCCACGGCCGAAGCACACCGCCCGGCTGCCGGTGCGGGCCTTCGCGGGGCTGCCGTCGCCGGACCGCAGGACCGGCAGGTCAGGCCTGACGATCGGGCCGACCCCCGTGACGCGCAGGTTGACCCACTCGACGTGCTGGCGCGCGTCATCACGGAAGTCATAGCCGTAGAGCGCGCGGTGCGCGTCGTGGAACACGCTGGCGACCGCGTCAGCCTGCGCGGCACTGAACGTCATGGCCCCGTCGGGCTCGCCGGCAACCGGGACCCTGACCTCGAACGCCTGCCCGAAGTAGCGCAGGTCGGCGGTTCTGATCAGCCGCTGGGCCGCTGGCCCGAACCCCTGGCTGGCCAGGCCGTCGCGGGCCTGCGCCTCCAGGTCAGCGAAGATCGCCTGGACCGCGGCGACGTCGAGCGCGTCGTGCCGGCGCACGGCCGTGCGCACGTGGTCGATCCGCACGTCGACGGTCAGCAGCCCGAAGGCCGAGACGTTGCCCGGGTTCGGCGGCACCAGCACCTGCTCGATCCCGAGGATGTCGAGCAGCGGGCAGAGCAGCAGCGACCCTGACCCGCCGAACGTCACGAGCGTGAAGTCCCGCACGTCGAGGCCGCGCTTGACGGTGATCTGGCGGACGGCGTTCGCCTGGTTGAACGCGGACACTTCGAGGATGCCGGTCGCGCAGTCCTGGTCGCTGAGGCCAAGCCGTCCCGCCAGCCTGGCCAGCCCCGCGCAGGCGGCGGCGAGGTCGAGCGGCACCTCGCCGCCGAGCAGGTGCTGCGGGATCCGGCCGAGAACGAGGTGCGCGTCGGTGACGGTGACCTCGCCGCCGCCTTGCCCGTAGCAGATCGGGCCCGGGTCGGCGCCTGCCGATCCCGGCCCGACCTTCAGCGCGCCCTCGGGCGACACCCACGCGATCGAGCCGCCGCCCGCCCCGACTGTCACGACGTCGACCATCGGGATCATCGACGGGAAGTCGCCGACCCGGCCCTCGGTGGTCAGCGCGGGCTCGCCGTCGGTCACGACCGCGACGTCGGTCGACGTCCCGCCGCCGTCGCAGGTCAGCACCCTGGTGACGCCGGCCTGCTTCGCTATCAGCGCGGCGCCGAGCGCCCCGGCCGCCGGCCCGCTCAGCACCGTGGTGATCGGCAGCCTCGTGACCTCGCCCGCGCTGAGCACACCGCCGTTGGACTTCATCACGTGCAGCGGCAGGCTCCGGCCAGCCAGCGCGTCCAGCCGTTCGCCGATCGCCCCCAGGTAGCGGGCCACCCTTGGCTTGACGGCGGCGTCGAGCAGCGTGGTCACGGACCGCTCGTACTCCCGGTACTCGCGGAGCACCTCGCAGGACAGCGAGACGACGGCGGCTGGGTGCTCCCTGGCCAGCACGGCCGCCATCCGCAGCTCGTGGTCGGGGTTGGCGTAGGAGTGCAGGAAGCACACGCCGAGCGTGTCGACGCCGCGGTCGCGAAACCAGCGCGCTACCGCCGCGGCGCGGTCCTCGTCGAACGGCCTGATCTCGGCACCGGAGTGGTCGAGCCGGCCGCCGACGGTCTTGACCAGGTCCGCGGGCACGATCCGGTCGGGCTTGACCCAGAAGTAGGAGTTCCCGTAGCCGTCAGGCACCGACTGCCTCGCGATCTCGAGGAGGAACTCAAATCCCTCCGTGGTGATGAAGCCGAGCCGGCCGATCTTGCCCTCGAGCAGCTGGTTGGTCGCGATCGTGGTGCCGTGGCTGACGGCCTGGACGGCGGACGCGCCGGTTCCGAGTTGCGCGAGCACCTTGACCAGGCCGTCGATGAAGCCGACCGACGGGTCGGCTGGGGTCGTCGGCGTCTTGGTGACCGCCAGCTCGCCGGAGCCTTCGTCGTAGGCCACAACGTCGGTGAACGTGCCGCCCGTGTCGATCCCGATGCGCAGCCGTCTGCTTTCCGCGGACGCTTCCGGCATCAGCGCCCCTTCATGAGGCGCCGGCCAAGGAACACGCCGAGGGCGATCCCGGCCACGACCGCTGCCGCCGCGCCCACCAGGCCAGGGCTGACTCCCGGCATGGACCTGGTGTCCGCCGGCGCCCGCTCCCCGTGCAGCCCGACTCCCAGGCGAGCCTGCTCAATGGCGGCTTCGGCGACGACGACGTTCGCGACGGCCGCATCGGGCTGAGAACTGTCCGGTGCTGCCGCTGCCTCCGCGAGCGCCGCGCCAAGGCCGCCGATCGCGTCCGCGGCGAGCCGCTTCGCGACGCCGGCGAGCATCCGCTGGCCGATGCCGGCGATCGCCCCGGCGACGTCGGCGTCGGCCGTGTAGCTCACCTCGGCCCCGTCGTCGCCCGCGGACGCGAGCCGGATCGTGAGGTCTGCGGTGATCGTGCCCCGCGCGCCGGCCGCCGTCACCCGCAGCACGCGCGCGCCTGGCTCGGTCCGTTCGACGACCCGCGCCTCGCCCGCGTAGCTGCCGCTGACCGCGGCGATCGCGACGGTCGCCGCGAACCGGCAGCCGTCGTCAGCGAACTCGATCTCGTCCAGCCACGGCACCGCGCGGGACAGCAGGCCGCCGTCGGACAGCGCCGCACGGACCGCCTCGGCCGGCACGCGCACGTCCACCGCGCCGCTGACTCTCATCGCCACCTCCCGTCGCTGTGGCCGACCATAGCCGAGCATGCCCCGGCTTGCCGGAATCGCCGCCATGACTGCCCGGCCGGGTTACGCTCACGCTGCGGAAAGGTGGCGCGGTGCGGACGGTCGAGCTCTCCAATCACCCAGCTGACGCGCTGCGCGTTGCGCGGCGGCTGCGAGCGGCCTGCAGCCAGCAAAGCGCGGCCGAGTTCGGCGAGGCACTCGCGCGGCACGAGTTATTGCTCAAGCGCGCGACGAACGCGCGCGACCGCGCCCGCGCCCACAGGCAGTGGACCGCGTGGCTCCGCGCGGCGCTGGCGGTGCGGAAGCTGCGCAGGCTCACCCCCGCCGCCCCGCCCTTCCCCGGGCCGCCGTCCGACGCCGAGGAGAAACTCGCGGCGGGGGTGGCCGGCGAGCAGCAGGTCGTCACCGAGTTCGGCAGGATCCTCGGGGACGACTGGGTGCTGCTGCGCGGCTACTGCAACCGGCGCGGCGAGGTCGACCACCTGCTGCTCGGTCCGCCGGGGCTGGTCGCGGTCGAGAGCAAGCACCTGAACGCGACCGTGCACTGCGACGGCGACTCCTGGCGCTTCGAGAAGTTCGACAGATTCGGCAACCTGGTTTCCCGCGGCAGCCTCACCGACCGCGCCGGCCGGTCACCGAGCGTGCAGCTGAACGAGCCGGCGGACCTGCTCGAGCAGTTCCTGCGCACCAGGGCCGGCACCGCGACCATCTTGCGGGTCGTGCTGCTCACTCATCCGAACTCCAGGTGCGGGGTGTGCAGGCACGAGAACGTGCACGTCGCGACGTCGGCGCTGGCGCTCGCAGGCCAGCTGAACGACATGCCGCCGGTGCTCGGCGCGGCTCAGCGGGCCAGGATCGAGGAGCTCATCGCCCGCGATCACCGCTATCACGAGGAGCGCCGGCCGCCCCGCGCGACGCCGGCCGCGAAGCCGCGCGCAGCTCGAACAGGTCGCTCGGCGAGATCGGCATCGAAGTGATCGCGATGCCCTCGGCGTCCTCGATCGCCGCGGCGAACACCGCCGCGCTCGGGATCACGCCGGCCTCCCCCGCGCCCTTGATGCCGAGCGGGTTGAGCGGCGACGGCGTCTCCAGATGGTCGATCTCGATGCCCTTCGGTACCTCGCTGACGTAGGGCATCAGGAAGTCCATGAACGACGCGTTCTGGAGCTGGCCGGTCTCGTCGTAGGCCATCCGCTCGTACAAGGCGCCGCCTACGCCCTGCGCGACGCCGCCGTGAATCTGGCCCTCAACGATGCGCGGGTTGATCAGCGTGCCGCAGTCGTGCACGACGCAGTACCGCAGCACCTTGATCTCGGCAGTCTGCGGATCGGTCTCCACGATGACCGCGTGCATGCCGGCTGCGAACGTCGACCGGACCGGCGAAAAGAACTTCCTGCCCTCGATCCCTGGCTCGTCGTCCTCAGCGACCGGCGGCTTGTCGAAGTCGCCGCCGGCGAACTGGGTCGCCGCCTGGGCGGCCTCGTCGAACGCGTATCGCAGCGGGTTCGACAGTACCGCCACCGTGCCGATCGCGATCCCGGACTCGGGGTCGCCTTTGATCCGTACCTGACCGGCCACGATCTCCATGTCGTCAGGCGACGCCTCGAGCGCGGCCGCGGCCACGCTGATCGCCTTCGCACGAGCCGCCCGCGCGGCGAGCGCGACAGCCGACCCGCTCATCACGGCCGTCCTGGACGCGAACGTCCCTACCGCATAGCCGAACGCGCGCGTGTCGCCGGTCACGACATCGATGTCGCCGATCGGCACGCCGAGCTCGTCGGCCACGATCTGGGCGAGCACGGTCTGGTGGCCCTGTCCCTGGCTCGTCAGCCCCGTGGCGACCTTGACCTTTCCCGAGGTCTCGACGACCACGTGGGCGCCCTCGTACGGGCCGACCCCTGTGCCCTCCACGTAGCACGCCAGCCCGATCCCGAGCCGCCTGCCCTCCTCGCGCGCCGCAGCCCGGACCGCCTCGAAGTCGTCCCAGCCGACCAGGGCCTTGAGCTTGGCCAGCGCCGCCGGGTAGTCGCCAGAGTCGTAGATCAGCGGCCGGCCATCCTGGAAGATCAGCCCGTGGTCGTAGGGCATCTCCTCGGGCTGGATGAAGTTCCGCTCCCTGACCAGCGCCCGGTCAAACCCGAGCTCAGCAGCGATCGCGTCCATGGTCCGCTCCATCACGAACGCGCCCTGCGGCCGGCCGGCGCCGCGGTACGGCGTGACGATCACCGTGTTCGTGTACAGCGAGCTGAACTCGACCCGGTAGGCGCCAGGCTTGTAAGGGCCGAGCAGCTGGGTCGACGTGATGATCGGCACGATCAGGCCGTACGGGATGTACGCGCCGTTGTCATGCCAGAACCGCACGTCAAGGCCGAGCACCCGGCCTTGGTCGTCGAACCCGACGCGCACCCGATGCCGCTGGCCGCGCTCGTGCGCGCTGGCGAGAAAGTGCTCGATCCGGTCCTCGGTGAACTTGACGGGCCTGCCGAGCAGCCTGGCGGCCCACGGCACCAGCAGCTCCTCGGGCCACGGGTGCACGATCTTGACGCCGAAGCCGCCGCCCACGTCAGGCGTGATCACGTCGACGTCGGCCAGCGCGAGCCCGAGCCTGGCGGCCACGGCGGCCCGCACTCCGGTCGAAGTCTGGGTCGAGGTCCAGATCCGCAGCCTGCGCGACTCGGTGTCCCACCTGGCCAGCACGCCCCGCCCCTCAAGCGGGGTCGACGCCGACCGCTCCACGTACAGGTCAAGCTCCAGGACGTGCGGAGCGGCCGCGATCGCCGCGGCCGCGTCGCCGTTGGACTGCACCAGGTGCCCGGCGACATTGCCTGGCACGTCGTCGTGCACGAGGTGGTCGGCCTTCCTCGCGGCGTCCACCCCGACGACGGCCGGCAGCGGCTCGTACTCGACCATGATCCGCTCGGCGGCGTCCTCGGCCAGGTAGCGGTCCTCGGCGACGACCATCACGACCGGCTCGCCGACGTAGTTGACCTCGCCGGCGGCGAGCGGGTACCCGGTCCTGCCGTGCGTCAGCGCCGGGTGCGGGATCAGCAGCGGGAGCGGCTCGGCGATCCGGCCCGGCAGGTCCTCGTGGGTGTAGATGGCCACGACCCCGTCGACGCCGAGCGCGTCGCTCACGTCGATCTCGCCCACCCGCGCGTGCGCGTGCGGGCTCCTCACGAACGCGCAGGCCAGCGCGTCGTGGCCGAGGTCGTCGAGGTACGCGCCGTTGCCGCGGAGCAGCCTGTCGTCCTCGAGCCTGGCGATCGGCTCGCCGAACATCGAGGTCACGTGGCGCCCTCCCGGTCAGCGCGCTCCGCCGTCAGTTCGGCGGCCCTGCGCACCGCGCGCACGATGTTCTGGTAGCCGGTGCACCGGCACAGGTTGCCGCCGATGATCTCCCGCGCCTCCTCCTCGGTCGGCCGGGGGTTTTCCTCGAGCGCGGCGGTGATCGTGGTGAGGAACCCGGGCGTGCAGAACCCGCACTGCAGCCCGTGGCAGTCGGCGAACGCCTGCTGCACCGCTGACAGCGTCCCGTCCTGCCCGGTCAGTCCCTCGACGGTGGTGACCGCCGCCCCGTCGGCGCTGACCGCGAGCAGCAGGCAGGACCGCACCGCGACGCCGTCGACGAGCACGGTGCACGCGCCGCACACGCCGTGCTCGCAGCCGACGTGCGTGCCGGTAAGCCGCAGGTCATGGCGCAGGCAGTCGGACAGCAGGCGGCGGGCGGGCACCCGGACGTCGCGCACCACCCCGTTGACGGTCAGCCTGACGTCGAAGAGCTCGCTTTCACTCACCTGACCGCTCCTTCGCGGCGGCGATCGCCTTGCCGAGCGCGCGCTCGGTGAGGACCCCGGCGAGGTGCTTGCGGTAAGCCGCGGTGCCGTGGATGTCGCCGTGCGGCGCGACCCGTTCGCGCGCCAGCCGCCCGGCCGCGGCGGGATTGCCGCCTGCCTCGGTCAGGTCGAGCACCAGCGGCGTGCCGGCTACCGACAGGTACGCCGCGCGAGCCCAGCTGACCTGGCCCGCGTCCCCCAGCTCGGCGACGGCCGCGACGCCGCACACGGCGTAGTCCCCGTGCCGCCTGCTGACCTCGGCAAACGCGGTCCCCGCGCGCGGCGGCAGCACAGGGATCCGCGCAGCGGTGGCGAGCTCGCCGGGCTGCACGTCGGATTCCAGCGGGCCAAGAAAGAAATCACCGGCTTGAACAAGGCGCTCACCGCCGGCGCTGACCAGCAGCACGGACCCGCCGAGCAGCGCGAGCACGGCGGTCATCTCGCCGGACGGGTCCGCGTGCACGATGCTGCCGACCGTGGTTCCCCTGTTCCTGATCACGGGGTGCGCGACGAGCGCGAGCGCCTGGCCGATCAGCGGCTGCGCCCTGGCCACATCCGGGTCGGCCAGCACCTGGGCGTGCCTGGCCAGGGCACCGATGATCACGTGGCCATCGGCCACCCTGACGTAGCTGAGCTCGCTCAGCCTGTTGATGTCGACCAAGTGCTCCGGGGTGGCCAGCCGCATGTTGAGCAGCGGCAGCAGCGACTGGCCGCCCGCGAGCACCTTCCCGTCCGGATCGTGGCTCGCGAGCACGGCGACGGCCTCGCCGACGCTCTCCGGCCTCGAGTAACCGAACGGGGGCGGTTTCACTGCTGGTCGTTCTCTCCTTCGTCAGGTGCGGGCCGATGACGATGTTCGCCGCCGTCCTCGCGGAACGGCGACACCTCGCCCTCCGGCGTCTCTATGTTGCCGGCGGAGATCATCGCCCCGCCTTCGTAGGCGCGGCCGGCGGCGACCGGCTCGTCCTTCATCCCCTCGCGCCTGAAGATCCTGACGCCGTGATAGCCAATTATCACGATCAGCGTTCCCGCCGCGATGCCCGTGATCGAGAACGTGCTCGTGAACTTGATCGTCAGGTTACCGATTCCGGCGATGATGCCGGCGGCCAGCGGCACGAGGTTGACCGGATCGGCGAAATTGACCCGGTTCTCGATCCATATCTTCGCGCCGAGCAGGCCGATCATTCCGTACAGGACCAGCGTGATCCCGCCGAGCACGCCGCCCGGCGTGGCCGCCACGACGGCGCCGAATTTGGGACAGAACCCGAACAAGATCGCCACCACGGCCGCGATGTAGTACGCCAGCGTGGAGTAGATCCTGGTGGCCGCCATGACGCCGATGTTCTCCGCGTACGTGGTCGTGGGCGAGCCGCCGACAAGTGAGGCGAGCGCGGTGCCGACGCCGTCGCCGATGAACGCGCGGCCGAGGTACGGGTCGAGGTCGTCACCGGTCATCTCCGAGACGGCCTTGACGTGGCCGGAGTTCTCGGCCAGCAGCGCGATCACGGACGGGATCACCAGCAGGATGAAGGTGACCTTGAAGGCGGGCAGGTGCGGGCCCGTCAGCGTGCCGAACGTCGGGCTCGTGATGGTTTTCGGCAGCCCGATCCAGGAAGCGCTGTGCACGCCGCTGAAGTTGAGCCTGTGCACGGCGATGCATTTGCCCGCGCTGTCGCACGACTGCACGGTGGAGAACGAGTCGGCGATCCAGGAGATGAGGTAGCCGAAGACGAGCGCGAGGAAGACCGCGATCCTGCTGATGAAGCCGCGGCCGAGCACCGCCATGCCGATCAGGAACGCGGTGGTCAGCAGCCCGACCCACTGGTCGTTGGGGAAGTAGATGGTCGTCGCGACGGTCGCCAGGTTGAAGCCGATCAGCATGACGACGGCGCCTGTCACCGACGGCGGCAGCACGGCCCTGACGTACCTCGCGCCGCCGAAGTGCACCAGGACGCCGACCAGGGCGAGGATGACGCCCGCGATCAGGATCGCCCCCGTGACGTCCGCCGAGTCGCCGCCCTGGGCCCTGATAGCGGTCACGGCCGCCACGAAGGACGCGGACGTGCCCAGGTAGGACGGCACCTTCCCGTTGACGATCAGCAGGAAGATGATCGTCGCGAAGCCGGACATCATCACGGCGAGATTCGGGTTGAGACCCATGATCGCCGGGAACACGAACGTGGCGCCGAACATCGCGACCACGTGCTGCGCGCCCAGGCCGGTCATCCGGAGCGACGAGAGCCGCTCCCCTGGTCGCACGACCGCGCCGGCCGGCGGCGTCCGGCCGTCGTAGACAACTTTCCATCCGAACGCAGACATTGCCGGTCCTTTCCGCGGGGCCGGCCCGCCGGCCTGGAGGGCGGGAGGGCGGGCCAGTGTCAAATGGTCACGAGCGAACGCTAGACCGGGTGGCTAACGTGATCAATGGGTCAAAGAGGAGCTCTATGCCGATCAGTGCGGTCATCTTTGATATCGGCGGCGTGCTGGAGCGAGTAGGTGATCCCGACGCCGAGCTCGGCGCGAAGTGGCGGGCCCGGCTCGGAATGGATCATGCGGCATTCGCAGGCGCGATGCGCCGGGTCGATCCTGACCTTCGCGCGCAGACCGGCCAGATGAGCGAGGCCCGGTACCGTGAGCGCTGTGCCGCGGAGCTCGGCCTGTCGCAGCCTCAGGCCGGCGAGTTCATGGCGGACATGTGGGACTGGTACTGCGGTGAGCTCGATGAGGAGCTGATGGACTTCGCCGCGTCGCTCCGTCCGGCGGTGAGGACGGCCATTGTCAGCAATTCGGCCGACGGCGCCAGGCGCGAGGAGATCGCGAGGTACGCGTTCGACGCGTTCTTCGATCCGATCATCTACTCGCACGAGGTCGGCCTCGCCAAGCCCGACCCGGCCATTTTCGAACTCACCTGCGCGCGGATGGGCCTGGATCCCGCGCGGGCCGTCTTCGTCGACGACGTGCCGGGCCACGTCGCGGCCGCGCGGGCGCTCGGCATGCACGCGATCGTGCACAGGAGTAACCGGCGCACGATAGCCGCGGTGAGCGCGGCTCTCGCGGACTGACCTGAATTCCGGCGCACCCCGCGGGCCGCCAGCACCGTCCAACTGGGTATGAAGCGAGCTACCGGCGCGCTCGTCGCCGTTGCACTAGCGACCGCGGGGTGCGCGAGCGCGGTGCACCCGTTCGCAAGCCCGCCGCGGACGACATCGCCGAGCCCTTCACCCAGCGCGTTCTGTGGCGGGACCGCGCGAGCGACGGCCGGCAGGCCCGTCCTCAGCGCGATCCAGTTCGTGTCGGCGAGCGACGGGTGGGCGGTCGGGTCAGACCGCATCATGCACACTACGGACGGCGGCCGGCACTGGCAGGCGCAGTTCGTCGCCAGCCCGGCTGCTCAGCTCAGATCCGTGGACTTCACCGACGCGCGGCACGGCTGGGTGACCGGGTCGACGCGGCTGCTCGCGACGACAGACGGCGGCGCGCACTGGCGGTCCCTGCCCGAGCCCTGCCAGCCGATCAGGACCGTGAACTTCGTGAACTCACGTGACGGATTCGCGGTCGCCGGCGGGACGGCCCCTGACCTGTCCCAGCCGCCGTTCACGGCCGAACCGCACACGCGCGGGATCCTGCTGCGCAGCACCGACGGCGGCCTGCACTGGCGTCGCCTGCCGGCTCCGGCTGACGTGCAGGCTGCCTGCTTCAGCGATCTGGCCAAGGGCTGGCTCGGCGCGAGCGGGAACATCTACGGCACCGTGAACGGCGGACGGACCTGGAGCCTCGCGATCGCGAGCCGGAGCGCCCAGGGCTTGCACGGGACGGCCGGGCTCGAGTGCACGGGAGCGGGCGCCGCCTGGGCCGTCGTGAGCGGCCCGGGAGCCGGGCTCGGCCACGTACCCCAGATCGGCTACCACACGTCAGGCACGACGTGGCGGCCCGTCTTCGCCGAGCAGTACTTCCCGCATCCGTCTGCCAGCACCAGGGCAGAGTCACCCAGCAGCTACCCGGGACCATTCAGCGCCGTCAGCCCTTCCCAGGCCGTGTTCCTTGGTTGGTGCCCGGTGTGCTCTGCGACGTCGCGGCCCCCCGAGCAGCGTCCTGTGCCCGAGGAGGTCGCGCTGCGCGGCGGCGCGACGCTCGTGCGAGGCCGGTTCGTCGCGGGGCTGGCCAGGGCGACCGGAGTGGCGTTTGTCACCGTGCGCGACGGCTGGGTGGTGGGCATCCATCAGCCAAGCGGGGCCACCAGCATGATCGTGCACACCGCCGACGGCGGGCGGAGCTGGCAGGTGCAGTACACGATGGGTTCAGCCTTCTAGGCCCAACCCGGCTGCGAGGCGGCGGTAGCCATCGATGACGTCCGCGCCCTCGCCGGTCAGCAGCTGGACGCACACGTGGTCGGCGCCCGCGGTCAGGTGCCCGGTGAGCTGCGCCGCCACCTGGCCTGGGTCGCCGTGCGCCACGAGCGCGTCGATCAGCGCGTCGCTGCCAGGGTCGGCCAGGTCGTCGTCGCCCCAGCCGAGCCTGCGCAGGTTCGACGTGTAGTTGACCAGCCCGAGGTAGGGCCTGCGGACCCTGGGCCGCCCGATCGCGCGCGCCGCACGCGGATCGGCCTCGAGCACCGCCTTGTGCTCGGTCGCGATCAGCGGCTCTGGCCCGACCAGGCTCCTGGCGTGGCTGGTATAGGCGACCGGCACCAGGTACGGGTGCGCGCCAGCGGTCCGCTCGGCGGCGAGCCGCAGCATCCTCGGGCCGAGCGCGGCCAGCACCACGCTGCCCCCTGGTACGCCGCCCGCGGTCAGCGCGTCGACGTACCGCGCCATGGTGTCGTACGGCTTGCCGTACTGCCTGGTAGCCTCCCGGTGCCCGGCGCCGACGCCGAGGAGGAACCGGCCGGGATACGCCGACTCGATCCTCGCGAACGACGCGGCGACCTCGTGCGGGTCGCTGTCCCACATGTTCACGATCCCGGTCGCGACGACCAGCCTGCTGGTCGCGCCCAGCAACTCGGCCACGATGCGCAGGTCCGCGCCTGGCGAGCTGCCGAGCCAGAGCGCGCCGAAGCCGAGCCGTTCCAGGTGCGCCGCCAGGTCAGGGGTCACCTGCGTGACGCTGCGCCAGACGCCGAACCTGCCGAGCTGCTGGCGCCAGTGCTGCCTGGCGGCGACATCCACCGTGTTCTCCCTCCGGCGAGCGGCGCCGGTCACCATCAGGACGCTAAGATTCCCAGGTCCCGTATTCCGGGTTCGCACCGGTTGCGCGCGTGACAGGCGAGGGCCTCCGATGACAGGCAAGAGTATCCGGATCCTATCGGGCGGCGGTTTGGCCATCGGGCTGCTGGCGGCCAGCTACCCGCTGCTCTGGCGCCGCTGGTGCCTGACCTGGGGCGCGAGCGGCGACGAGGCTTCCGCCGCGCTGCGCGGCGACGAAATCGTGCCCCGTGCCGACCTGATGACGACCCGCGCGATCGTGATCAACGCGCCGCCCGAGCGGGTCTGGCCGTGGCTGGTCCAGATGGGCAGCGGCCGCGCGGGCACCTATACCTATGACTGGCTGGAGAACCTGTTCGGCCTCGACATGCACAGCGCCGAGGTCATCTTGCCGCAGTTTCTCGACCTGACGGAAGGTCACGAGTTCGCGTTCGGCCCTGTGACGATGCGGGTCGCGGCCCTGGAGCCGGATCACCTGCTCGTGACGTGGGTGCCCGAGTGGAACTGGGTTCGCATCTTCCTGCTCGTCCCTGACGGCCGGGCCACCAGGCTGGTGCTGCGGAACCGCGTCGCTTATCTGGAGGGCGAGCGCTGGAAGCGGGCGATCACCGAGCCCGCTGGCCTGGTCATGGAGAGCAAGATGCTGCGCGGGATCAAGGCGCGGGCCGAGAGCGACCGCCGGCAGGCCTGGCAGAGCGACTGGGCCGACGCCTCCTAGCGCGTCCCCGTCAGGGCGGCGCGCGGGTTGTCGGTCACGAAGCCGCGTACCTGCTCGGGATCAAGGCCCGCCGCGGTCAGGCTGGCCAGGAAGTCGGTCAGCAGGAAGGCGTAGCCGCAGCCGCCACTGGCGCTCAGGTGGTCACGCAGGCAGACGTCCTGGGAGAGCAGGATCCGCGCTCCGAACCCGGCCCTGACGAGCTCCAGCACGTAATCCGCCGCCCGCTGCGTGTCGTACGGCGATCCGGTTCCGATCGAGTCGAAGCAGACGTAGCAGCCCTGCTTGGCGAGGGCCAGGTGGTAGCCGGGATCCGGCACGCTGTCGGTGTGGCCGACGATGACGCGGCGCGGGTCGACGCCCTCCTCGGCGAGCAGCCGCAACTGCGCGAGACCGACCGGCCACCTGGCCGCGTGGGTGGATATCGTGAGCCCGGTCCGCCGGTGCGCACGCGCGGCCGCGCGAAACGAGCGCTCCTCGGCTGCCGAGATATACGCGCGGTCGGCGCCGATCTCGCCGATGACGCCCGCGCGTATGCCCGTGCCAGCCACGCCCTCTGTGATGTCCCTGACGATCTCGTCGGCGATCGCGTCGACACTGGTCCTGTCGAACCAGCGCCGGTCTAGGTACGGATCCCTGTAGTGCCCGCAGCCCATGACGATGCGGATCCCTGTGGCCCGCGACACCCGGCGCAGCGCTGCCGGATCCCTGCCGATCTCGTCCACGGTGAGGTCGACGAGCGTGCGGCCGCCCGCGGCGCGCAGCGCCAGAAGCTCAGAGCACGCGAGGTGCTCGTCGTTCAGCAGGCCGCTGCCCCGGTACTCCCTGACGAGGTCGATGAACACGTGCTCGTGCGGGAGCACGACGCCGAGCTGGGCCGCGCCGACAGGGCCGGTGACCGTCATGATGTCCACCCGGCTATATCTATCAGCTTTGATCGGTAGCGCCACTGGGTGTATTTGGCCTGGTCAGGCGCGCCGGGCTGGCCGCGGGGGGCGTGAGCAGAGGGCTAGCCCATGATGGGGCTATGGAAGCTGACGATCTCGAGGATCGAGGAGAAGCCGGCCTGACAGCGTGGTGCCCGTTCGCGGTGGACAGGCCGGTGATGCGCCAGCGATGGGAACGGCTGACGTTCCTGCACTGGCCGTTCGAGCCGGACGCGGTGCAGCGGCTGCTGCCGCCTGGCCTGCAAGCGGACCTGCACGAGGGAGCGGCGTGGGTCGGGCTGGTGCCGTTCTTCATGCACGTGGCGACGCCTGGCAGACGCGAGATCGCCTGGGCGTCGCGGTTCTGCGAGACCAACGTCCGCACCTACGTGCGCGATCGTCACGGCCGGAGGGGGATCTGGTTCTTCTCGCTGGACGCCGCCAGGCTAGGCGCGGTCGCGGTGGCCAGGACCACGTACCGGCTGCCGTATTTCTGGTCCGCCATGCGGATCGCGGATACGCCGGCGGGCATCCGCTACCGCTGCCTTCGCAGGCTGCCAGGCCCGTCAGGCGCGAGGAGCGAAGCCGACATCGACATCGGCGACCGGTACGCCGACGATGAGCTCACCGACCGGGATCACTTCCTCACGGCCCGGTGGGTCTTGTTCAGCGTCTCGGGAGCCGGCCGCCGCCTCGCGAGGGCGTGCCACGAGCCGTGGCCGCTGCACAGGGCGCGGGTCACCTGGCTGCACGACGAGCTGATCTCGGCCGCCGGGCTGCCGGTCCCTGAGACGGAGCCGCTCGCCCACTACTCTCCTGGCGTCGACGTCGCGATCGGCCGGCCTGAGCCGGGAGACTAGGACTATGGAGCATGTCGAGGCGCGGGCCGGCGCCTACGCGGACTCGGTGACGCTGATGCAGGTCACCGCCAAGGCCCAGGCGATCGACGGCGTTCGGGCCGCGCTCGTCGCGATGGGCACCGAGCTGAACCTGGAGCTGCTGGCCGGCCTCGGCCTCGCGGCGCCCGACCACGCCGGCCCGAACGACATGCTCGTCGCCATCGCCGCCGACGACGGCGAGTCGCTCGCCAGCGCGCTTGCGGTCGTGGACGGCGCGCTCGCGGCGCGGCCGGCCGAGCAGGCAGGGGGCGACGCCGCCCAGCCGCCGCGCACCACGCTCAGCGCAACCCGCAGGGCCGGGCCAGGGCTCGCGCTGATCTCCGTGCCAGGGCAGCACGCGTTCGCCGAGGCGGCCGACGCACTTGACGCCGGCTGCGACGTGATGATCTTCTCCGACAACGTCCCGGTCGAGCAGGAGATCCTTCTCAAGGACAGGGCGGCAGAGCGCGGCCTGCTGGTGCTGGGACCTGACTGCGGCACCGCGATCGTAGGCGGGATAGGGCTTGGCTTCTCGCACACGGTCCCGGCCGGGCCGATCGGCCTCGTCGCGGCGTCGGGCACCGGCGCGCAGCAGGTGATCTGCCTGCTCGACGCCGCGGGAGCGGGCGTCAGCGCGGTGCTCGGGGTCGGCGGGCGCGACCTATCCGCCCCCGTCGGCGGCAGGTCCGCGCTCACCGCGCTCGCTGCGCTGGACGAGGATCCCGCGACCCAGCTGATCGTGCTGCTCTCCAAGCCGCCGGCCGCCGACGTCGCCGCGGGGCTCATGCAGCACGCGGCGGGACTGGCCACGCCCGTCCAGTTCGCGCTCGTCGGCCCCGGTCAGCCGGACCTCACCGCCGCCGCAGAAGCGGCCCTTGGTGCGGTGGGCGTGCCGGTGCCGACGTGGCCCGTGTGGCCGCCGCCCCCGGCCCGCGGCCACCGCCACCCAGGTGCCCTCCGGGGATTGTTCGCGGGAGGAACGCTCCGCGACGAGGCGATGGTCATCGCCGCGGAGCGGCTCGGCCCCGTCGACGAGCACACCATGATCGACTTCGGCGACGACGAGCTGACCGCGGGCCGGCCGCACCCGATGATCGACCAGCGGCTGCGGCTTGACCGGCTGGCAGCCGAGGCCGCCGACCCGCACGTGACCGTGATCTTGCTGGACGTGGTGCTCGGCCACGGCGCTCATCCCGACCCCGCGTCCGAGCTCGCGCCCGCGATCACCGCGGCGCTGGCCCGGCGGGAGGACGGCGACCTCACCGTCGTGGTCTCGCTGATCGGGGCGACGTCCGACCCCCAGGGACTGGCCGCGCAGGCGAGCGCGCTGGCCCGGGCCGGCGCGCACGTGTTCGCGTCGAACGCGCAGGCAGCCAGGTTCGCCTGCGAGATCGCCGCGGGAGGTGCGCCGTGACCGACCTGCTGCGCCGCCCGCCGCACGTGATCGCCGCCGGCATCGGCCTGCTCGCCGACGCCGCGGCGGCGCAGGCCGCCAGCGTCACGCGCGTCGACTGGGCGCCGCCGATGCCGGGCACCGAGGCTGACCTGACCGCGGTGCTGGCCGACCCGCGCCGCGCGGCCGCCAACGCGCTCGCGCTGCGCCGCATGCTGGCGATGCGGGCACAGCTCGTGGACGTGGTTCAGGCCGGGTCAGCGCTCGGATTGGCGCGCGGCGAGTTCCTGCACGCCGGGCCGCCCATCACGTGGGACCGGGCGTCTGGCCCGCTGCGCGGCGCGCTCATGGGCGCCGCCGCCTTCGAGGGCCTGGTGACCGACGCCGGCCTTGAAGAGGGCGAGCCAGACCTGGGTCTTGTTCATCTCGAGCCTTGTCATCATCGCTCCGCCGTCGGTCCCATGGCAGGGGTCGTCTCGCCATCCATGTGGGTGTTCGTGCTCGAGGACGCGGCCGACGGCCGGCGCGCGTACTGCTCGCTCAACGAGGGCCTCGGCAAGGTGCTGCGGTACGGCGCCTACTCGCCAGAGGTCATCGGGCGGCTGCGGTGGATGTCGGGCGTGCTCGGCCCGCTGCTGCGGGCCGCTGTGCGCGCGCACGGGCCCGTGGACCTCACCGCGATC
>DASUHI010000112.1:0-4439 GCA_036273575.1 Streptosporangiaceae bacterium
AGATGACAACTCGGGTGGCCATCTGCGTGGAGGGCTACCCGGTCTTCGTCGACCGGGTGGACGGGCCGGGCAGCGTACGGTTCCACGCGCCGCTCGGCCCGCGGGCGGCGCCGCACGCGTCCGCGGCGGGCAAGGCGATGCTCGCGACGATGCCTGAGGGAACGTGCGGGCTATCTGCGCCGCCACCGGCATGACGCGGCGGACCGAGCGCACGATCACCGACGTCGACTCGCTGCTCGCCAACCTGGCCGTCGGGCGTGCGAACGGCTTCGCCGTGGACGACGAACAGGACGCCGACGGCGTGTTCTGCGTCGGCGCGGTGTTCTTCGGGCACGACGGTGCCTGCGCGGGCGCGGTCAGCGTGACAGGCATCAAGGGTGACCTGCCCGGCTGGCGGATCGACGAACTTGGCCGGATGGTGCGCCGCTTCGCCGGCAAGGTCTCTGACGCGCTCAGTGGCAGCAGGCACGCCGAGCGTCAGCCGGTCTCGGCCCCGGCAACAGCCTGACGGGCGCTGACCGGTGCGGCGGCGCCGAGGGCCGCGAGCAGCGCCTTCATCCACGGGCCAAGGTCGGCTGGCGTCCTGGCGGAGATGAGGTTCCCGTCAACGACGGTCGCCTCGTCCGTCCACTGAACGCCGGCGTTGACCATGTCGTCCTTGATCGCTCCGACGCTCGTGGCGCGCCGCCCCCGCAGGATCTGCGCCGAGATCGGCACCCAGCCCGCGTGACAGATGAACGCTATCGGCTTGCCCCGCTCGTCGAACGCCCTCACCAGCCCGAGCACATCCGCTGACCTGCGCAGCTTGTCGGGTGCGTAGCCGCCGGGGATCACGAGCGCGTCGTAGTCAGGCTCTGACACGTGACCGACGGTCGTGTCGACGGCTACGGGACCATGCCCTTTCTTGCCCGTCACGGGCCGGTCATCCAGCCCGGCCACGGTCACGGCTACGCCCTCTTCGGCGAGCCGGTACAGCGGATACAGCAGTTCGGAGTCCTCGAACTGGTCAGCGGCAAGGAGCAGCACCTTGCGCCGGGGTCCGGCGGGGTCGCGCTGGGTGTCGGCCATGCCGTGCTCCTACCCGCGGCCGAGCGACACATGTCAGGCGCTAGCGGATATGGCCGCGAGCACGGCGAGCAGGAACGTCGTCAGCGCGAGCCCGCCGTGCAGGACGGGGATGACAGGTGCCAGCCGCGAGCCGCGGTTGGCGCGCCTGGCCGGCGGCGGCTCTGCCAGCATCCGCTCGACGAGATCATCGACGAGTTCGCTGGTCAAGGCCTCGTTCGCGAGGACTTGGTCCAGTATCTCGTTGGTGACCAGGATGGCGGGCGGGCCGGCCAGGCCGCTCGGGTCGCCGTGCTGCGGGTGCTGACCAGATTCCGGCGGCCTGGCAGGGTAGGGCGTCCAGATCGTCACCGTCGAGATCCCCAGCCCGATCGCCGGGGCCAGCAAGCCCACAGCGAGCCAGGCCAGCGCGGGCAGCCCGGAGAGCACGAAGCTCACCCAGCTGGCCAGCCCGCCGAGCGCAAGTCCTGCGTGGCCGAGGATGAGGGCCAGCGATACGGTCTCTTGCCTGGGCACGGCGTCTGCCGCTCCGGTTTCCCGTGTTCCCGCAGCCTTCCGTCGCGCGCCGTCCGCTCTCAGCCAGCTGCGCAGCATGTACGCGCCGAGGCTCTCCGCGAGCAGCCAGCTGACCAGGGCGGCCATTTCCAGGCCGCGACTTCCGGCTGACATCATCACGGCATCCCTCGTCATCTCGCATCATCGCCGCGTAGCCCCTCACCTACAAGGACTGCCCGCAAGGACACCCGGCAAGACGCACCCAAGATGACACGCGAGTCGGCTGACCTGTACCTGCCGGTCCTGCGGCGGCCCCGTGCTCGCCAGGCTGTACGCCAGGTGCGGCCGGACCGGACCGCGGCCCGTTCTGCTGTGGCGGCCACCGTTCCTGCCTGAGCTCGGCGGGCATGGCCGGTATGACATCAGAGAGCGGCTGCGCGTAGCGTCGGTGCCATGACAGTGAAGCTGGTAGTTCTGTACACCAATCCCGACGATGCGGACGCGTTCGACGAGCACTACGCGGGCACGCACATGCCGCTCGTGGACCAGGTCCCCGGACTGCAGCGCACCGAGACCGGCAAAGTTAGCGCCGCGATCGACGGTGGCGAGAAGACGTACTACCGGATCACCGAGCTGTACTTCGCCGATCAGGCCGCCCTCCAGGCCGGATTCGCTTCCGACGAGGGAGCGGCGACGGCGGCCGACTACCAGAAGATCGCGCCGCCAGGGTCGCGCATGTTCGTCGTGCCTGTCGACGGCTGAGCCTCAGCCGGTCCCGCAACACGTTTCCTGGGCGCCGCCCCTAGCCGTCGTGCAGCACCTGGCCGGTCCAGGGGCCGGCCAGGTGGTACGTCGCGAGGGCGAGAACCAGCCCGATCGCGAGGGCGCCGGTCAGGAGCAGCCAGCGCCGGCCAGCGCCGGCGAGCACGGCCGAGACCCGCTCCCGCCCTGCAGACCCGGTCGTCAGCAGCCTGGGGAGCCGCGGCACGTACCAGAGCACATGCACGAACATCGCGCCGAACCACAAGACGAACGTCGCCTTGTGCACGAAGATCCACTGCGGCGACCGGGGCCCGGCGACCGCCAGCGCGACGCCGGAGCCGATCACGCCGGCCGATGTCGCGATCACAACCGGTCCGAGCAGCCGGAGCAGCAGCGCGGGCGGGCCCTTGCGCACGTAGGGCTCCGATCCGGTGTAGTACCGCACGAACCGGTAGCCGGTCGAGCCGATCTTGAGCAGCACCGGGCCGACCAGCAGCATGCCGATGAAGAAGTGCAGCGTCATCATCTCGCGCTTGAACAAGATGGTGACGCCCTCGGCGGCCAGCAGCACCAGCAAGACGGCGCCGGTCATGGCGGTGAGCCGTTCGTTGCCGCGCGTCCCGCCCGCCTGATCCGTGCCGTGAGCGCGGTCGCGGCGATGCCGCGGTGCGGCCTTGACGCTCACGGGCCGATCCGGCGCACGTGGCCGCCGCCCACGGCGTCATGCCGGGCACCCGCCCTCGCCGGGGCCGGCGGCGTGCCTGTCGGCGTCCTCGCCGGATTGCCGCGCTCGAGCCGCAGCGCCAGCGTCGGGCACAACCGCACCGCACGCCTGGCCAGCGGCCGCAGTTCGTGCGGGATCTCAACGTCCGCAACGATCGGATACCCCCACTCATCCTGCCCGATCAGCTCGGGCAGCAGCTCGGCGCAGAGCCCATGCCCGGTGCACGCGATCGGGTTCACGGCAAGCCGCTGCTTCACCGCCAGGCCTCCGTGTCGGCTGGCCGAGGTATGGGCAACATGGCCCTGGGCAGCCGGCCATGCCCGCCGGCCAGGCAGACCCGCCTGGAGACGTGTGACTTGAGGTCGGCCGCGAAGGCTGTGAGCGCCGACCTCGCCAGGCGCACCGCGCCGTCCGGATGCCGGCACGCGCCGCGCCCGATGACCGTCGCAAGGCGCCGCTCCAGCCGGTCCAGCACCGGCCCGGCCGGCCGGCCGCTCGCGAGCTGGGCGAAGTCATCGGCGATGGCGGGCAGCCCGAACACGCACGGCCCGCACTGGCCCGCACTCTGGCCGGCCAGCCACGCCAGCACCCTCGCCGTCTCCGCCAGCCCGCACGCCCCGGCTGGCAGGGCGATGAGGACCCCGGCCCCTGGCGAGGCACCGACGCGACGCAGGGCCGTTGCTGCGAGCGGCAGGCTGGCCACCTCCTGGGCGTCGTGCCACGTGCCGAAGTAGCCGCCGATCAGCAGCGAACTGGCATCGGGCCGCACGCCAGACGTGGCTAGCACGTCCCGGATCGTCGTACCGACCTCGACCTCGTAGACGCCGGGCGCGTCGACGGCACCAGAGACTGTGGTCAGCATCGTGCCCGGCGCGTCAGGAAGACCGGCCTGCCGGTACCAGGCAGGGCCGAACCGTGCGATCAGCGCAACGTGCGCCAGCGTTTCTACGTTGTCGAGCAGGGTTGGCCTGCCGCCGACGCCCTTCTCGTAAGGCCGTGGCGGCACGGCCGTTGGCCGGGCGTCGCCGCCGTTCAGCCAAGCCGTAACCGAGCTCTCCTCGCTGGAGACGTAGTGCGAGGGAAGTGCGTGCGCGGTGACGCGGACCAGGTTGAGGCCTGCGCGCTCGCGCTCGGCGATGGCCTCGTCGATCACGGACCACAGCCAGGTCCGCTCGCGCGGCAGGCAGAGCTCAACCGCTCCCGCGCCGATCGCGGTCGCGGCAAGTACGGCGCCGTCAAGCACCAGATGCGGCGCGCGAGCCAGCAGCGCCTTGTCCTTCTCGCTGGCCGGCTCGCTCTCCATGCCGTTGGCGACGACGACAGCATGGCCCCGGCCGGATGCGACCGCTCGCATCTTGATGCCCGTCGGGAAGCCCGCGCCGCCTCGTCCGGT
>DASUHI010000113.1:0-22494 GCA_036273575.1 Streptosporangiaceae bacterium
TCCCGCTCAGCACCTGGCCGAGCCAGTGCAGGTACTCGACTACCGCAGGGCTGCCGATGCCGTAGTCGTGCCGCAAGGCATGCAGGGCGGCCCCCTGCGCGTCGCCGGCGAGTATCGCCTGCTGCGGACCGCCAGGCAGCAGCCAGAGGAAACCGAACACCAGCATGCTGATCAGCACGAGCACGACCGCAGCCTGCAGCGCGCGCCTGACGAGGTACGTGGTCACAAGCAGCGGCGCCCTGACGACGTGGGCAGCTCGCGGTTCGGTTCCGTCACCGCAGGAAGTACCACTGTTCCGGGTTGATCGCCAGTGTCGGGCTCTGCTTGCCGATGTGCAGGTTGCTGACACTTTCCACCAGCGCCGCAGGAGCGTCAGGCTGGAAGACCACGGGCACCTGCTTGGTCAGGTAGTCCTGCCAGGCGTACATCAGGTGCATGTCGGAGCTCGACAGCGTCTTCTTGATCAGGGAATCGTTATGCGGGTCGCTGTAGTGGCCCAGGTTGCCGAACGACCCGGTCTGGAACAGCACGTCGCCGGTTGGCAGGTAGTCGGGCACATAGCTCCAGCCGAGACCCCAGTCGGCCATCTCCCACGTGCCGCCGCCCTCGACCACCGACAGCACGCCATTGAAGCTCTTGGGAATCAGGTTGATGTCGATGCCGACCTGGGAGGCGTTCGACTTCAGCTGCAGCAGCGCAGACTCCAGCCACGCCTGCCCGGTCGCGTAGAGCAGATCGAACTTGAGCTCCGCGCCGTGGCTCACTCCCTTGCCGCACTCGCCAGGGCCACTGCCCGGGCGGGCGCACGTAGACACGCCGCCGGGATCGACCGTCCAGCCGTGGTTGGACAGCAGGTGCTTGGCCTCGGCGGGGTCGTAGGGATAGGGGTCCCCCGTGCGCGCCACCGGCGAGAGGAACTTGGTGGGCGGGAAGCTGCCGACCGGTCCCGTGGTGACGTGACCGTAGCCGTGCAGCGGACCCTGGATGATCGCCGCCTGGTTCTCCAGCAGCTGGATCGCCTGCCTGAAGTACTGCTGGCTGATGGTCGGAAGCTGCGGGTTGGTGTTGCTGAAATTGAAGGGAAAGTAGCTCAGGCCCCACGTGAACAGCGGCTGCAGGCGGTATCCGGAGACCGGGTTCTGGCCGACGCTTCTACCTGGCGGCGGCACCGGAGCGTTGACCGTGGGCAGGTAGCCGACGTCGAGCGGATTGCTGCCGCCCGCGGCGAGCACGTTGTACTCGGCTTCCTCTGACGTGAACGGCAGTTCCGTGAACCCGGTGATGTGATGCTTGGGCACGGGCCCTGAGTAGTCGGTGTTGTAGGTGAAGCTGAGCACGCCCTGCGAGCTGAGGCTCGTCAGCCGCCACGGACCGTCCACAATGCCCCACAACTTCGAGCGCGACCAGGTGTCCGGGTTCTTCGACAGGCCGTCCAGGTACTTAAAGACCGCGACGCAGTCGCCGACAATGTGGGTGCAGTCGCTCTTGTGGCCCGCCGCGCTGACGTCCCACGCGATCGGCATCGGGGTGATCTGGCTCAGCTCGTTGTACGTGAACCACTGCTTGTTGTACTTGCCGACGATGGTCATCTGGACTTCGTCTGACCCGACGGCCCGGATGTTCCGCACGTTGTCTGGGAAGTCGCCTGGAACGTAGCCGCCATAGTTGACGGTGGCGCTCGAGACCCTCACCACGGCCTTCATCATGTGCATCCAGAAAAGGACGTCCTGGGCAGTGACGGGCGCGCCGTTCGACCAGCGATAGCCGTGCTTCATCGCGATGGTGACGGTCTGGCCCTGGTAGCGCGGCTCACTTGCAAGGCTGAGCGCCGGGTTCAGATACGGCTGGCCCTGATCTCCGAACCAGTACAGCGGCCGGTAGAGCAGGTACTGCAGGTTGTCGGTGTTCACGACCGTGAAGTACTGGCCCGGCGTGAACGGGAAGATGTAGTTGGGGGTGCTGTTCGCCGGCAGCGCGTAACTGGCGGTTCCCCCTGAGGCCGGCGTGTGGCCCGAGTTCCCTTTCGTGGCCAGCCCGCAGCCCGCGGCTGGGAGCACGATCGCCAGGAGGCCGGCCGCGATTGCAACCAGGCGGGACCGGGAATACGCGCCCGGCTTGTATTGATCCCCCAGCAGGCCGCGCCGCATAGCCGCAACTCCCTTGCCTTGTCGTCGCCGTCGACGCCCGGCCCGCGCTCTCGGCTCGCGCCAGGCAAGTTCCGCTAACTGGGATTATGTCCTTATTATCCGACGATTGCTGGCACTTCCTGCCGAAGGCCAGGCAATCTCCGCCCCGGGGCCCGCGACCGCGCGCGGCAGGTCATGCGCCCCGGCACCGCGAGTCAGCATACTGGCCGTAACCGCACTTCTCGCGAGCTATCGCGACAAGGGCCACAAGTAGCCTGATTGAGTCGCTTAGTCACGAGGTGCCGCACAGCGGCACCTCGCTCGGGGTAATCTCAGCGATGCGCTGCCATTCCCAGCGGCGCGCCGAGCCGCAAGCGTGGCATCGCCGCGACCTGATCTGAAAAGCTAGGAAAATGAGCCCGCCGAGCAGACGCGCCGACTCCCCCAGCGGCTCGGGCCACTCCGGCTCTGCCGGACGGCTAGTTCGCGGTGTCATGCCGCAGCCACCGAATGCCCTCTTCGCAGAGATGCTGCGCGCGGCCAGGGAGCTGCTCGCCGTGCGCAGCCCGCTCGACGCCGAGCTCATGGTCAGCGAGCTGCTCGGCACCTGGTGGCGGCAGCAACCAACACGAACCGGCAGGAACGGGCGGGCTCCGGCCAGGCGGGCGGCCGACGTCGAGGAGCTTGTCGGCGAGGGTCTCGTCGGCTACGCCGCAGAGCAAGGAAGCCCCGCGGCACTCGCGCTGCTGTCCGGGATCGCCTGCCTGGGCACCCCGCGCCAGGCGATCAAGGCCGAGCGAGCCGCGCTTGAACTGATGGAGCAAGGCGTGGCCAGGCCAGGGTGGGCCGAGCGCGCCGGCGCGGTCGTGGCCGCCGATTGCTACGTGAACACCGACGCTTTCGGTGACCGCGACGAAGTGGTCTGCGTCTTCAGCTACGCGGGCCGGGACGAGCACGCCCTGGTCGTCATCGTGGACTACAACGCGGGCGGAATGATCACCGATGGCTGGGTAACGTCGCAGGTCGGCAAGCTACTGGACTACTGCCAGAACCTCAGCGAGCCCGATGGCCCGCACAGCAAGTTCGGCAGGGTGGATGCCCCCGACGCCCGCAGGCTGCTCGAGTCCGCGCTGATCGTGACCCAGACCATCAGTGAGCCGCCGGTAAGCAAGTCGTTCCCTTCCTACCACGCCTTTATCAGGGCGCGGATCCGTACGCTGCCGCCCGCGCAGGTGGCCGCGCCCGCGCGCACCCCGGCCGCGGTGGGCAGCCTCGCCACCGCCACCCCCCCGACGCGGCAGGCACCGACGCGGCGGGCGCCGACGCAGGCGGAGCCCCGTCATCGGCCGGAGGCCGACCACGGCGCCGTCTCGCGACGTGGCAATGGCGCGGGCCGGGCGCTGTCCGCGGGACCGGGCCTGATCGGACCGGGAGCGTGCCGGCGGACGTCATGGCGCAGGGACCGGCGTGCGATGCTCGTGGCCGAGTTCCTCGCCTCTGACGAGGCGGAGGACCTGTCTGACATCAAGGCGGCGAGCCGTTGCGCCGACCACGTCGTCGACTACGGATGCGACCACGACTTCGGCCGGCCGCTGCGGGTCAGCCCCGCCAAGGCCGAGACCTTCCTGCTCGACTGGTTGCCGCGCAAGGTCATGCTCACTCCGGCCGAGCAGCACGCGATGCCGCACGTGCTGGTGGCCTGGGCGCGCTGGGCGGGCGCGAAATCCGGCCTGGACGCGGTCGCCATCGGCAAGACCCTGGACGCGGTCTTCGACGCGATGCCGGCTTTCATCAGGGTCTACCGCGATCCGGCCTCCTTCGGACTGGAGCCTGATCTCGTCGGACGGCTGCTCCCAGACCGCGACCTCGAGGCACTGCCACGGCGGGCGTTCGCGTTCGGGGTTCTCGAGGGCATGTTCCGCGGTACCGACCTGAGCTCGCTCGACCCTGCCGACCCCGTCGACCGGCGGATCCTGCTGGAGGCAGACCACGACCACCCGGGCGGCCGGGTCAGCGACAAGCACCTCGACAAGCACGCCGCGCTAGCCGAGCGGCTGTGGCACGGCGACCCGCCTGAGCTGTGGGACGCCGCCCAGCGCATGCTCGACGTGGGCATTCCGAGGCATGACGTGGTGCACGCGCTCATCGACGCGCTGGACCGGGCCGGGCGCGATCACAAGGCGATCAGGAGGCTGCTGCGCGACCTGCCGCAGGAGCCCGCTGGCTGAGCGACCCGCACATGGCGACAGGCTGGGAGTTCTGGATAGATCGCGGGGGCACGTTCACCGATGTCGTCGCGCGTCGGCCGGACGGCGCGCTCGTCGTGCACAAGCTGCTCTCTGAGAACCCTGAGCGGTACGCCGATCCTGCGGTCGCCGGCATCAGGCACCTTCTCGGCGTGCCGGCCGGCGCGGCCATACCCGCGGAGCAGATCCGGTCGGTCCGCCTCGGCACGACGATAGCCACCAACGCGCTGCTCGAGCGGAAGGGCGAGCCGACCGTCCTGGTTATCACCGGCGGTTTCGGCGACGCGCTCCGCATCGCCTACCAGGACCGGCCGAAGATATTCGAGCGGCAGATCACCAGACCCGAGCTGCTGTACACGAGGGTCATCGAGGCCGGCGAGCGGATCGGGGCACGCGGCGACGTGATCCGCCCGCTGGAAGCAGCGGCCGTTGAGCGTGATCTGCGCGCCGCGCACGACGACGGATTCCGCTCCGTCGCCGTGGTGTGCATGCACGGTTACCGCTTTCCCGAGCACGAACAGCAGATCGGCGAGCTCGCGAGGCGAATCGGCTTCACGCAGGTCTCGGAATCGCACGCCACGAGCCCGTTGATGAAGCTCGTGCCGAGGGGCGACACGACCGTGGTCGATGCGTACCTGTCACCGATCATCGCCCGCTACGTGGGCTTCGTGGCCGCCGAACTGGGCCATGTCAAGGTGCAGTTCATGCAGTCGAACGGCGGGCTGACCGATTCTCGGCTGTTCCGCGGCAAGGACGCGATCTTGTCAGGGCCGGCCGGAGGGATCGTCGGCATGGCCCGTACCGCGCAGGCCGCCGGGTTTGCCAAGGTGATCGGGTTCGACATGGGCGGCACCTCCACTGACGTGTCACACTTCGCCGGCGAGCTCGAGCGGCAGTACGAGACGCAGGTCGCCGGCGTGCGGATGCGGTCGCCGATGCTAAGAATCCACACGGTCGCCGCGGGCGGCGGATCGGTGCTCCACTTCGACGGCAGCAGGTATCGTGTCGGGCCTGACTCGGCGGGGGCGGACCCAGGCCCCGCCTGCTACCGCGCGGGCGGTCCGCTCACCGTGACCGACGCGAACGTCATGCTGGGACGGATTCAGCCCGCGCACTTCCCTCGTGTGTTCGGACCGGGCGGCGACCAGCCGCTCGACAGCGCCGTCGTGTCGGCGACGTTCAGGTCGCTGGCCGCCGAGATCGGGGCCGCGACGGGCACCACGCCCGCCCCTGAAGAGGTCGCCTCCGGGTTCGTCGACATCGCAGTCGCGAACATGGCCAATGCGATCAAGAAGATCTCGGTCCAGCGCGGCTACGACGTGACCGAGTACGTGCTGGCCACGTTCGGCGGAGCAGGTGGCCAGCACGCCTGTGCGGTCGCTGACGTCCTCGGCATGACCAGCGTCCTCATCCACCCGCTGGCCGGCGTGCTGTCCGCGCTCGGGCTCGGCCTTGCCGACGTGACCGCGATGCGGGAGACCGCGATCGAGGGCCGGATGGCGGCGGATTTGCTCCCTGTGCTGGAGTCGACCTGCGACGAACTGGCGGGCGCGGCTCTGGCCGAGCTCGCGAGCCAAGGGGTTGACCAGAGCGGGGCATCGGTCACCCGCCGCGTCCACTTGAAGTACGAGGGGACTGACACAGCCCTGCCCGTACCGCTTGGGCCGATGGACGCCATGATCACCGACTTCGAGGCGGCGTACCGGCAGCACTTCTCCTTTCTCATGCGTGACAGGACCGTGGTGGCCGAGGCCGTGTCAGTGGAGATAACGTCGGCTTCCTCGGACCTGCCGGAGACCGGACGTGTCCCGACTGGCCGCGACGATCTGGCCGCCGACGCAGCCTCGGTCCGCATGCACACTGACGGGTCGTGGCAGGAGGTACCGCTGCGCAGGCGCCTGGACCTGGCTCGGGGGCAGCGTGTCACCGGGCCGGCCTTGATCGTCGAGGACTACGCGACCACGGCGGTACTGGCAGGGTGGCAGGCCACCGTGACCGAACGGGACGACCTGCTGCTCACCCGTGTCGCGGCGCGTCCCGCCCGGTCAGGGGCACGAGCCGCCGTTGACCCGGTTACGCTCGAGATCTTCAACAACCTGTTCATGTCTGTCGCCGAGCAGATGGGCGTCCGCCTGCGCGCCACCGCGCACTCGGTCAACATCAAGGAACGGCTCGACTTCTCCTGCGCGATCTTCGACGCCGACGGTGGCCTGATCGCCAACGCGCCGCATATACCCGTCCATCTCGGCTCGATGGGCGAGAGCATCAGGATCATCGCCGCGCGCAACGCGGGGACGATGCGCCCAGGCGACGTCTACGTGCTCAACGATCCGTATCACGGCGGTACCCACCTGCCCGATGTCACGGTCGTGACGCCGGTCTTCGGCAGGCTGGCAGGCGACGGCGACCGGCCTCGCATCCTGTTCTTCGTCGCGTCGCGCGGCCACCACGCCGAGATCGGCGGGATCACTCCCGGCTCGATGCCCGCCTCCAGCACCGTCATAGAAGAAGAGGGCGTGCTCATCGACAACTGGCTGCTGGTGCGGGACGGCGTGCTGCGCGAGGCCGAGACGCTCGACTTGCTGCGCACGGCCCCGCACCCGTCTCGCAACCCCGATGTCAACGTCGCTGACCTTCGAGCGCAGATCGCGGCCAACGAGCGGGGCTCTGCCGAACTGCGGCGCATGTGCGAGCACTTCGGCCTTGGCGTGGTGATCGCGTACATGGGCCACGTGCAGGACAACGCGGAGGAGTCGGTGCGCCGGATGCTCGGTGCGCTCGATGACGGAGCGGCCAGCTACGAACTCGACAACGGGGCAGTGATCGAGGTGGCGGTGCGGGTCGACCGGGCTGCGCGCAGCGCTGAGATCGACTTCACGGGGACGTCGCCGCAGCTGAGCGGGAACTTCAACGCGCCGTCGTCGGTGGCCATGGCCGCCGTGCTCTACGTGCTGCGGACGCTGGTTGCCGACGAGATCCCGCTCAACTCGGGGTGCCTGAAACCGGTGAGGGTCATCATCCCGGCGGGGTGCATGCTCGCCCCGCGGTACCCGGCCGCGGTCGCCGCAGGCAACGTCGAGACATCACAGGCGATCACGGGCGCGCTGTACAAGGCGCTCGGCGTGATGGCCGAGGGCTCGGGCACGATGAACAACGTCACCATCGGCAACGCCAGGCATCAGTACTACGAGACCGTGGCGAGCGGATCGGGCGCCGGCGACGGGTTCGACGGCACCGACGTCGTGCAGACCCACATGACCAACTCCAGGCTTACCGATCCTGAGGTACTCGAGTGGCGGTACCCCATGCGACTTGAGCGCTATCAGATCAGGCACGGCAGCGGCGGGGCGGGGCGCTGGCACGGCGGGTGCGGTGGCCACCGCGAGATCCGGTTCGATGAGCCGATGACGGTGACCACGCTCGCCAGTCACCGGCGGGTGGCTCCCTATGGCATGGCAGGCGGCCAGCCCGGCGCCCTCGGCAGGCACTGGGTGAGCCGTGCCGACGGGTCGGTGACAGAGCTGCGCGGCTGCGACTCCGTTGACGTCGGCCCTGGCGACGTGTTCGTCATCGAGACGCCGGGCGGCGGCGGGTACGGACGCCCGCCGGCCGGCCCTAGCCTCGGCCGCTGATCCCCCGGTAGGCGGCCTGGACGTCCTCGCCTGAGATGGTCGTGAGCTCGGCGGCGCTGGCTCTCTCGCCGAGCTGCGCGACCCTGAGGTCCCGCGAGGCGCACGCCCGCTCGTACAGGGAGCGCGCGAACCTGCCGTTACCTAGCTCGTCGATCCTGCCTTGCTCGCACGCGCCGGACAGGATCTGGGAGACCACCGGCATGGCGTCCGGAGCGAAGCGGTCCCCCGCCTGCGTCGCGAAGATCGTGGCGATCCTGACCAGTTCTTCTGGACTGTAGCTGGGGAACGCGATCCGCACGCTGAACCGCGAGGCCAGGCCCGGGTTGGTACGCAGGAACCTGTTCATGTCGTCGGTGTAGCCGGCCAGCACCATCACGAGCCGGTCCCGGTCGTCCTCCGCCCTCTTCAGCAGCGTCGCGACGGCCTCGGCACCGAAAGCGTCACCGCCGGAGTAGCCGTCGTTGTACAGCGAATAGGCCTCGTCGATGAACAGCACGCCGCCGAGCGCCGAGTCCACGAGCTTGTTGGTCTTGATCGCCGTGGCGCCCAGATGGTCGCCAACTAGGTCGGCCCGGTGCGCCTCGACTACACCGGGCCTGACCAGCAGCCCGAGGGCCGCGAAGATCCTGGCGAGGATCCGCGCCACGGTTGTCTTCCCGGTGCCGGGCGGCCCGGTGAAGACGAAGTGCCGCACCGGCGGCTGGCTGGTGAGCCCTTGCGCATCGCGGAGCCTGGCCACCCGCAGCTGCGCGGCGATCTCGTGCACCTGGCGCTTGACCGGCTCGAGTCCCACGAGCGCGTCGAGCTCGGCGAGCGCGCTCTCCAGCGTCGGGGTCTCGTCGTAGCCGCGGTACCGGGACGTCAGCTCCGCGTAGGCGTGCTCGAAGTCGCTGCCCGCGAGCGTGACCAGGTCAGCGGGAGCCGGGTCGACGCCAGCGCCCATCACCCTCACGTCCCTGGCCTGGCCTGCCCGCTCGAGCAGGGTGCGCACGAACCTGCCGTTGCCCAGCTCGTCGCCGAGGCGGCGGCGAGCGACCTCTTCGAACATCCGCCAGAGCACCGAGCGGGCGTGCGGATCGATGATCTCGCCGCGCCTGGCGACGGTCAGGTCAGCGAGCTGCAGCAGCTCGGCAGGCGTGTAGCCGCTGAACTTGACGCGGATCGCGAACCGTGACGTCAAGCCGGGATTGGAGGCGAGAAAGGCCTCCATCTGCCGCTCGTATCCGGCCAGGATGATCACGAGCCGGTCCCGGTCGTCCTCGGCCCGCTTGAGCAGCGCCTGGACCGCCTCGTTGCCGAACCGGTCGTTCTGCCCGTCACCCTCGTTGACGAGGCTGTAGGCCTCGTCGATGAACAGGACGCCGCCGATCGCGCTGTCGATCAGCTCGTTGGTCTTGATCGCCGTCGCGCCAAGGTACTCACCAACCAGGTCAGAGCGCTGCGCCTCGACCACCGTGGGCGCCTCGAGCAGTCCGAACGCGTAGAAGATCTTGGCGATGATCCTGGCCACGGCCGTTTTGCCGGTCCCTGGCGGCCCGAGGAAGACGAAGTGCTGCATCGGCTTCTCCGCGCCGATGCCCGCCAGTGCCCGGCGCCTGGCGGCCTCGATGGACGCCGCGAAGGACCTGACCTGGTCCTTCACCGGCGCCAGGCCGATCATCTCGTCGAGTTCGGCCATCGCCTCGTCGACCGTGATCGCCGGCTGTTCTGGCATGAGATAGTCGGTCTCGGGACCGGCCGGGCCCGCCGCGCCGACCAGGCCCGTCCGCCCGGTGCGCCCGGCAGCCATCACCCTGGTGCCTTCGGGACCCGCGCCAGTGCGGCCGCCTTGCGCGGGACGCGCGGGCCGCTCAGCGCTCTGGCCTGGCCCCTGGCTCGCGAGCCCGTTGGCTCCCGCGCGGCTGTCGCGGGAGGCGTGGCCGCCATTCCAGGCGACTCCGGCCGCCGGCCCACCGCCGCGCACCTGCTGCAGTTGCGCGCTCTGCCTGCTGTCCTGCCAGGCCTTCGCGAGCCGCCAGCCGAGCACGACGGCGGCGAGCATCCAGGCCAGCGCAGGCCCGAACAGCGAGTGTCCGTGACCGACCAGCCGGAACGCGGCGATGCCAGGCACCAGCGCGAGCAGCAGCACCCAGGCGACGGTGCGGCACGGCGCGAACCACCTGCCCAGTGCTCCTGCGTGCGCGACCAGGGCCGCGATCACCGGCAAGGCCAGCAGGGCGTAGCGCTGGGCCGGCTGGCCGTGCACCTGCGTGGCGACAAGGACAAGTCCCCAGAGCACTGCGGACGCGGTCGCCCAGCCATCACGGCGGCCCGTCCATACCGCATACGGCGCGAAGATTAGCCCGGCAAGTATTCCGAACGCCGCGAACGGAACGCAGACAATGCAGCACGCGACTACGATGAGGACCTTGAGAGGGACCGGCGCGGCGTCGTAGGAACGGCGGAGACGGCTGAGCATGCTGCGCGCTGGCCCTTGGCCAGGCGCTGACATTGACCCGTCCGCAGGCGGCATCTCGCTCCCTCGCACCGCTACCTGTATAGCGCATTAGCGCGCGCATCCGGCGAAACACATTCAGATGAGATGGCAAATTCCCGCCGTCCGCTTCACCATTGTCCCCCGCACCGCGACGGTTAGCACCAACCCCCGCCGTTGCGATTGATGTGCTAATGCGCCATGATGTCCTGCGGTGACCGGGTCAGCAGATCACCGGGGAGGACGTCATGGAACGCATCGAGGCCGCGCTGCTCCTGCCCGGCGGTGGCGAGCCGGTCACCGACGGCGTGGTCGTCATGGACGGGCCCGTGATCAGCTACGCGGGACCGGCGGCTGACGCGCCGCCGACGCCCGGGGCTGCAGTGCACCGCACGGAGACCGTGATGCCGGGCATGTGGGACTGCCACGGGCACTTCCTCGGCGTGCGCAAGCTCGACATCGGCCAGCTTCCTGTCGAGCCGGTGCCGCTGCGCGCGGCGCGGTGTGCCAGGGACCTGCGGGCAGCCCTGGACGCGGGTGTCACCTCCGTCCGCGAGGTCGGCGGCCTCGGTATCTACCTGGCGAGGGCGGTCTCCGAGGGCGTGCTCGACGGGCCGGCCGTCTACGCCGCAGGGTCGATACTCAGCACGACCGGCGGACACGCTGACCTGCATTCTTACCCGCTGGCCTGGGTGAACGACTACGGGCACCACCAGTTCGGCGATCTGCGGCTGGCCGACGGCGCGGCCGAGTGCATGCGGGCGGTGCGTGAGCAGCTGCGCAGGAACGCCAAGGTCATCAAGGTTTGCGCCTCAGGCGGCGTGATGTCCGAGGTCGACGATCCCATCCACCAGCAGTTCACCGTGCCTGAGCTACGGGTGATCGTCGAGGTGGCTGGCCTGGCCGAGCGCGTCGTGGCCGCGCACTGCCACGGCAAGCCCGGCATCATGGCGGCGGTCGAGGCCGGCGTCCGCACGATCGAGCACGGCACCTACCTCGATGACGAGGCCTGCGACGCGATGCGCGAGACCGGGACCATCCTGGTTCCCACCCGTACGATCGTCGAGGACATCCTCGCCAATCTCAGTTCCGTGCCTGACTACGCAGCCGCGAAGCTCACGGCGCTCGCGCACACGCACGCCGACGCGGTCTCGCGCGCTATCGAGCACGGAGTCACGATCGCGATGGGCACCGACATCGCGGTCACTGGACCCGACCGCCCGAATGTCTGGGGCAGCAACGGCGCCGAGGTCGTCCACCTGGCCAGGCTCGGGATGACGCCGCTGCAGGCGATTGACGCGGCCACGGCCACCGCGCCCGCGACCCTTGGCCCGCAGGCGCCGAAGAGCGGCAGGCTGGAGGCGGGATTCGACGCCGACGTGATCACTGTCGGCGCTGACCCGCTGGCCGACATCTCGGTGATCGGAAGGCCAGAGCACATCACCAGTGTCTGGAAGGCGGGCCGCAGGGTAAAGGGCTAGAACGCGCAGGCTAAAAGTCGTCCCTCGGTCCGGCCAAGTAAGCTCCGCCGCACTGGAATTGGCGCGCGCCCGCCTCAAGACTTGCCGCGTATCACGCTCGCGTCGCGATGTCACGTGGGGGCAACGGAAGACATCAGCGCGCGGCGCGAGGTCAAGAGCTGCCGTGCGGCGGCTCAGTCCCCTTTCCCCCGCTGGCCGCCGCACGGCGCCACGTGGCCGGCCGGTGCTGCCGGACCGGCCGGCCACGGTGGTTGCCATAATCGGGCATGCCCTCTGACCAGCCAGACCAGTTCGCCGTCGAGGGAGCCCAGGCGGCCCGCCGAGGAGACGATCTGACCGGGCGAGCGGCGCTCGTCACGGGTGGCACCCGCGGCATCGGGCTGGCCATCGCGACGGCACTGCTGGCTGGCGGCGCCAGGGTCATTGTCTGCGGGCGGTCCAGGCCGGAACGGCTCCCGGTCGGCCTGCACTACACGGCCGCGGACGTGCGAATGCCCGAGCAGGCAGCCACCGCCGTCACCGCGGCCGTCACCGCGTTCGGACGGCTCGACATCGTCGTGAACAACGCCGGCGGCTCACCGTCCGTCCCGGCCGCGGTGGCGTCCCCGAACCTCATCGCGGCCGTCGTCCGGCTGAACCTGCTCGCGCCGTTCTTCGTTGCGCAGGCCGCTAACGCGATCATGCAGACACAGGACGGCGGCGGCCTGATCCTGAACATCGGCAGCGTGGCAGCCATCCGGCCCGCACCGGGCACGGCGGCATACGCGGCGGCCAAAGCCGGGCTGATCACGCTCACGCAGGCCCTCGCGATCGAATGGGCACCCGCCGTCCGCGTGAACTGCGTGACCGCTGGCCTGGTTCGCACCGACGACAGCGCGGGCCACTACGGCGATCAAGGCGCGCTGGACGCCGTCGCCGCCACGGTGCCGCTTGGCCGGATGGCCACGCCAGACGACGTGGCCGGCGCGTGCGTGCTGCTCGCATCACCGCTGGCCCGATATGTGACGGGAGCCAATCTCGTGGTTGACGGCGGCGGTCAGCGCCCAGCATTTACCGAGGCGGCAGGACGCCCTTCGTGACGCGGTTACCTACGCCTCACTGCACAGGGACCATCGGCTCTACGACCGCCGCGCGCACCGGCCTAGCGTCGGTGCTGAGGAGGTGACTGCGATGACTGACACCGATCTGGCTGAGCCCTCGACACTCCGGGACCA
Organism: Streptosporangiaceae bacterium; assembly: GCA_036273575.1. GTDB lineage: Bacteria > Actinomycetota > Actinomycetes > Streptosporangiales > Streptosporangiaceae > Chersky-822. Next base: position 13,173 of record DASUHI010000113.1, read on the forward strand.
GGCGATCAGGCGGCTCAAGAAACAGCGCGACTTCAGAGCGCACCTGCTTGTCTACGTCCTGGTCAACGGGTTCTTCGTGGTCATCTGGGCGATGACCAACATCCACGGCTTCTTCTGGCCGATCTTCCCGATGGCTGGATGGGGCATCGGCGTCGTGATGAACGCCTGGGATGTCTACCGGCACGAAGACTTCACCGAGGAGCAGATCAGGGCCGAAGAGCGGCACCTTCAGCACCAGCGGTAGGTCTGCTGGCAGGCTCAGCGCCGCTGTTCGCGGCCGAAGCCGTCGCGTACGCGGTCGGCGGCGCCTGACAGGTTCAGCTCGAATGTGTAGCCCTGCTCGTAGCGGTAGCTGCGTCGCACATCGACCGGGTCGATGCCGTTGAGCGACTCCTTGGCTGCCCTGATCACGGCCGGGTCTTTCGCGGCCACTTGCCTGGCCACGGCCAGCGCCGCGGCCCGCAGCTCATCCCGCGGCACGACCTGCAGAACCGAGCCATAGCCGTGCAGCTCAGCGGCCGTCGCTGTGCCGGCCGTGTACATCAGCGCGCGCATCCGGTGCTGCGGAACGAGCCGCGCCAGGTGGGTCGCAGCGCCTAGCGCACCCCTGTCTACCTCGGGCAGCCCGAACGTGGCGTCGTCGCTGGCGACGACCATGTCGGCGCAGCCGACCAGGCCGACCCCGCCGCCCAGGCAGAACCCGTGCACGGCCGCGATGACGGGAACCTGGCACTCATAGACCGCCGCGAACGCGGCCGCGCACCCGCGGTTCACGCCGACCAGCGCCGCGAAGCCGGCGGCGGCCTGCAGTTCCTTGATGTCCACGCCCGCGCAGAAGCCGCGGCCCTCAGCGCGGAGTATGACCACACGCACCCGTTCGTCGTCACTGAGCGCGCGCAGCGCAGCGGCCAGCTCGAACCAGCCCGCCGCCGGCAGCGCGTTCACCGGTGGATGGTCGAGCACGCACTCGGCAACTCCGTCCGCGCCAACCGACGATCCGATCACTGCCGTTCTCCCTCCGGACCGGTCAGGAGCCATCGTCCAGCACATCCTCGCGCGGCGTCGCGCTTCGTCCGGCGAAGCCGTCAAGAATGGCCTCGGCCTGGACGACGATCCGCTCGATCAGCTCGGCACAGCTCGGCAGATCCTCGATGACGCCGGCGACCTGGCCAGTGGCCATCACCCCGAACTCCGTGGTCCCGTCCACCATCGCGGCCCTGAGCAGCGCGGGAGTGTTCGCGGCCAGCAGCACCTGGCCGAGCGGGAGCCCGTGCACGCGGCGCATCTCGCGACCCTCACGGGCGACCTCCAGCCAGCCCGAGCCCGTGAGCCGCCGGAACGCGGCAGCGCTGCGGACAGAACGCAGCAGCCTGGCCACGCTGCCGTCACTGGCCAGCCGCTCCGTGAACGGCGTGCGGAGCAGCCGCTGCGGCACGCCGTCGAGCGCCGCGGTGACGACCGTGTCGGCGACGGTCGCCGCCAGGTACGTGTCCTTGATCGCGCGAGGCACCGGGCTGTCGGCCGTGAGAAGGAACCTGGTGCCCATCGCGATGCCGGCCGCCCCGTACGCGAGCGCCGCGACCAGCCCGCGGCCGTCGAAGAACCCGCCCGCCGCGATCACCGGGATGCCTACGGCGTCGACGACCTGCGGCAGCAGCACCGTGGTGGCAACCTGTCCGGTGTGCCCGCCGCCCTCGCCACCTTGGACCATGACGGCGTCGGCCCCCCAGGCGGCGACCTTCTCCGCGTGCCGCCTGGCACCGACCGAGGGCATGACGACCACGCCGGCGTCCTTGAGCGTCGCGATCAGTTCCTGCTTCGGAGCGAGCGCGAACGACGCCACCTTGACCTGCTCGCTGATAAGCAACTCGGCCCGCCGCGGCGCGTCGGGCGCGTCGGCGCGCAGGTTCACGCCGAACGGGGCGTCGGTGAGACTCCTCGTCTCCTCGATCGCCGCCGCGAGCTCGACGTAGCTCATGGTCGCGCTCGCGAGGATGCCAAGCCCGCCGGCGTTCGCGGTCGCGGCGGTCAGCCTCGGTCCTGAGACAAAGCCCATGCCGGTCTGGACGATCGGGTACCGCACGCCGAACAGGTCACAGGCCGGCGTGCGCAGGCTGGTCACAGCTCCGCGTCCCGGAGGCCGTCAGGGTCGATCACCGACCTGATCAGAGCAAGCTCCTCCGCGGTCGGCTCGCGGGTGCGCGGCACCGAGGCCGGGACGGTCAGCTCGAACGCGGTGGCCGCGCAGACCTCGCCCACGCTGACGCCAGGGTGCACGGACACCAGCCGCATCGCGTTGCCTGGCCCGCCGAAGTCGAAGACGCCCAGGTTGCTGACCACGCGCCGCAGCTCGTGGAAGCGCGAGGCGGCCGGTCCCGCCAGGCAGGCCCGGTCGTACCCGATCCCGCTGACCATGTCGACGGCGCCGGTGAACGTTCGCGTGGTGTGCCTGGGCACCCAGTAGCTCACCGGGTGGTTGACGGTGTTGCCTGGCGCGCCGCGCACCCCGAGCAACGCGGCCTTGGGGCGCCAGAAGTCGCCGATCGCCGAGATGTTGATGTTGCCGAACGCGTCGATCTGGCTGGGGATCATCATCACGTGGCGCTTGCCGTTGTAGATGAGATCGAAGATCGCGCGGTATGGCAACCAGCCCTCGATCACCTCTGGCTTGCCGCCGAGCGCCCAGGTGCCCTGGCCCAGCAGTGCCTCGCCGTCGGTCAGCAGCAGGTCAGGCGCGAACGTGGCCCTGGCGAGCCGGGCGCCGATGGCCGGGATCAACCCGGTGGGGCTGGCAAGAATCTCGCCGTCGTGGCGCCATGCCTCGGCGCACGCCACCGCGCAGACCTCGGCCCGGCTGGCGGCCGTGCTCACCGCGCCGCCACGGCTGCCTGATAGCCGTCCTCGTCCCGGTCGAGGTAGCTCGCGCGGAACGCGGCCCAGGCCGCCGCGTCCCCCGCCGCACTGGCGTATTCCCGCTGGAACTCCTCGTCTCTTCCGTAGTCGGGCGCACAGGACGTGAAGTGAGCCCCGCGTGGCGCCTCGACGACACCGGCCACCATCCATCGCTGGATCCGCAGCGTCTGCACCGGGGCGGCAGCGGTCAGGTCCGCCGTCGGGACGACCCGCTCACAGGACACGTAGGCTCGCTCCGCCGCCGCGGCGAACAGGTCGTCGAAGTACGGATCGGGACCGAGGAACTGGGCGTTGCCGTGCGCGTCCGCGCGGCTCGCGTGCACGAGCGCCGCATCCAGCGCCAGCGCGGGCACGGCGAGCAGTTCCTCACCGTCGTAAGGGGACGTGACCGTGCGCAGGTCGGGATTGACGCGCATGACATCCGAGCCGAGGCCCGCCCTGGTCGGCAGGAACGGCAGCCTGCACGCGGCCGCGTACAGCCCCCACTGCAGCATGCCCTCGTCGTACTCGGCCACCTCGATCGCGGCGGCCTGCCTGGCGGCGCGGAAGTGCGGTTCCAGCGGGATCGAGTCCAGCGACACGAAGCCGTACACCAGCTTGCGCACCTTGCCGGCGGCCAGCAGCAGGCCAACGTCGGGCCCGCCGTAACTGACGATCGTCAGGTCCGCCAGGTCCGAGCGGCAGATCGCGCGGATCAGCGACATCGGCTTGCGCCGTGAACCCCAGCCGCCGATGCCTACCGTCATCCCCGAGCGCAGGTCCGCCACCACGTCGGCGGCCGTCATCAGCTTCTGCCGCATGGCCGCCCTTCCCGGACCCGCGCCGCGCATCGCAGGTAGCAAGCGCTTGTTTGATAGCGTGGGCTCACTATACGCCGGAGACCTGGTAGCGGACATGAGCCGAGAGCCTGGAGACAGGCACGATCAGATCCTGGCCGTCGCCGCCGAACTCTTCGCGCGCAAGGGCGTCGCCGCCACCACCGTCCGTGAGATCGCCGAGCAGGTCGGGATCTTGTCGGGGAGCCTGTACCACCACTTCGACTCCAAAGAAGCCATGGTGGACGAGATCCTCGCGCCGTACCTCAGCGACCTGCGCGACGCGTGCCAGCGCGTCATCGCCCGGAGGGCCGACCCGCGCACGAAGCTGCGCGACCTCATCACCGAGTGTCTCAGCGTGGTCGAGGCGCACCCCCACGCCACCGAGATCTACCAGTCCGACGCCAACTACCTGTCCCAGCTCGAGCGCTTTGGCTACCTGACCTCCACCGCTGCCCAGGTCAGGCACGCCTGGCTGGAGGTGCTCAACGAAGGCGTCGCCCAGGGAGCGTTCCGGCCCGACCTCGAGCCGCGGATCGTCTACCGACTCATGCGCGACGCGATCTGGCCGTCGGTACGCTGGTTCAGGCCCGGCAGGAACTACCCGCTGAGCAGGCTCGCGGACGACTGCACGTCGTTGTTCCTTGATGGCGTGGCCGTACCGCAAGCGACAGAGCCCGTCAGCCGAGGGCAAGCGGCACAAAGCGGCTGAGCTGGTCGCGGCACGGATGGCTACGGCGGACGTCCGGACCGAGCCCGGACGTCCGCCGCGTCTGGCCACCTCGGGGGTGGTCTGGCTGGAAGCGTCTAGCTGCAGCCGCTGGTGGAGCCGCAGCCCTCGCACACGTAGCAGCTGCCCGCAGGGCGCATCTTCGTGCCGCAGGTCAGGCACAGGGGGGCGTCGGCGACCCGGCCCTGGTGCGACTCGATCAGCTCGGCAGAACCGGTCGTTGCCCCTGCCGCCGCGCCCGCAGCCACGCCTTCAGGAGCAGGAACGGCGGCCTGGCTGGCGCCGCCGTCGCGGGAGTCAGCCGACACCCGGCGCGGCTCTTCCCTCGGCGCGGACTGGGCCAGTTCCTCGGTGTCGACGACCTCGTCGCCCACCGTGGCCGGATCGGCCCCGTCGAGAACCGCTGAGCGCTCAGCAGCGGAGAGGATGCCGAGGTCGGACCGCTGGTCGAACGGCAGGTGATCGAGCGCCAGCCGGCGGAAGATGTAGTCCATCACCGAGCTGACCATCCTGATGTCGGGGTCGTCGGTGATCCCGGCTGGCTCGAACCGCATGTTGGTGAACTTCTCCACCCACTTCTCCAGCGGCACCCCGTACTGCAGGCTGACCGAGATCGCCACCGAGAACGCGTCCATGACGCCGGCCAGCGTCGAACCCTGCTTGCCAAGCTTCAGGAACACCTCACCGACGTCGCCGTCCGGGTAGGTCGAGGCGGTCATGTAGCCCTCTGACCCGCCGACCGAGAAGCGGGTCACGGTCGCGTTGCGCTGCTTTGGCAGCCGGCGCCGCACCGGCCGGCCGCTGACCGTGGTGGCCTGTGCGATCGCCCGGCCCGCCGGCTCGGAGCCCGGCGCGCTCGCCTCCGCGGACTTCGACCTGGCGACCGACAGCGGCTGGCCGACCTTGCAGTTGTCCCGGTAGATTGCCAGCGCCTTGAGGCCGAGCTTCCAGCCCTCGAAGTAGACCTTCTCGATGTCCTCGACAGTCGCGCTCTCCGGCAGGTTGACGGTCTTGCTGATCGAACCGGACAGCGCGGGCTGGATCGCGGCCATCATCCGCACGTGGCCCATCGGGCTGATAGCTCGCTCGCCCATCGCGCAGTCGAAGACCTCGTAGTGCTCGTTCCGCAGCCCGGGAGCGCCGACGACGTGCCCGTGCTCGGCGATGTACTCGATGATCGCCTCGGCCTGCTCGGGCTGGTAGCCGAGGTTCTTCAGCGCCCGCGGCACGGTCTGGTTGACGATCTGCATAGAGCCGCCGCCGACCAGCTTCTTGAACTTGACCAGCGCCAGGTCCGGCTCGACCCCGGTCGTGTCGCAGTCCATCATCAGGCCGATCGTGCCGGTGGGCGCGAGCAGCGAGGCCTGGGCGTTCCGGTAGCCATTCTTCTCGCCGGTCGCCAGGCACTCCTGCCAGGTCCGGTTCGCTGCCGTCAGGATCGACTCGTCCTCGCCGGCGGGCACGCTCATCACCTTGCTCGCCCCGGCGTGCTTGGCCATGACGCGCTTGTGCGCGGTCGCGTTGCGCGCGTAGCCGTCGTACGGGCCGACGACGGCGGCCAGCTCGGCCGAGCGGCGGTACGCCGTCCCCGTCATCAGCGACGTGATCGCCGCGGCGATCGCCCGGCCGCCGTCGGAGTCGTAGGCGTGACCGGTCGCCATCAGCAGCGCGCCGAGGTTGGCGTACCCGATACCGAGCTGCCGGTAGGCGCGCGTGGTCTGCGTGATCTTCTCGGTCGGGAAGTCGGCGAAGCAGATGGAGATATCCATCGCCGTGATGATCAGCTCGGTGATCGCCTGGAACTTCTCCACGTCGAACGTGTCGTCGTCGCGCAAGAACTTCAGCAGGTTAATGCTCGCCAGGTTGCACGAGGAGTTGTCCAGGTGCACGTACTCCGAGCACGGGTTGCTCGCGGTGATCCGGCCTGACTCCGGGCAGGTGTGCCAGTCGTTGATCGTGTCGTCGTACTGGATTCCCGGGTCGGCGCAGTCCCAGGCCGCGTGCGCCATCTGCCGGAACAGGTCCTTCGCCTTCACCTGCTTGATGATCTCGCCGGTCTGCCTCGCGAGCAGGTCGAAGACGTCGTCGTTCTCCACCGCGCGCATGAACTCGTCCGATACCCGGACCGAGTTGTTCGCGTTCTGGTACTGGACGCTGTAGATGTCCTTGCCGCCAAGGTCCATGTCGTACCCGGCGTCCCGCAGAACCCTGATCTTGCGTTCCTCGCGCGCCTTGGTCTCGATGAACTCCTCCACGTCGGGGTGATCGACGTCGAGGACGACCATCTTCGCCGCGCGTCTTGTTGCGCCTCCTGACTTGATCGTGCCGGCCGAGGCGTCGGCGCCGCGCATGAAGGAAACCGGCCCGCTGGCCGTCCCCCCGGACGCGAGCAGTTCCTGGCTTGACCTGATCCGCGACAGGTTGACCCCGGCGCCCGAGCCGCCCTTGAAGATCAGCCCTTCCTCGCGGTACCAGTCGAGAATGGACTCCATCGTGTCGTCGACCGCAAGGATGAAGCACGCCGATACCTGCCACGGAGATGACGTTCCGACGTTGAACCACACTGGTGAGTTAAAGGCAAATATCTGATGAACAAGGGCATACGTGAGCTCATGCTCGAAGATCACGGCGTCGTCTTCGGTAGCGAAATAGCCGTGCTTGCGGCCGGCGTCGCCGTACGTGCCGACCACCCTGTCGATGAGCTGCTTCAGGCTCCACTCCCGCTGCGGCGTGCCCACAGCACCGCGGAAGTACTTCGTGGTCACGATGTTCGCGGCGTTCACTGACCAGAAATCGGGGAACTCCACGCCATGCTGCTCGAAATTGACCGAGCCGTCCCTCCAGTTCGTCATGACGACGTCGCGGCGCTCCCAGTTCACCTCGTCGTAGGGGTGGCTGCCCTCGCGAGTGTAGACACGGCGGATCTGCAGCCCCTTGCGTGCGCCCTTGCCGTCCTGCGCCGCGGACCCGCTCGCTGTCTCGGTCATGTCGTCCCCCTTCGGAATCACCGCGGATTCCATCTCGAGCCCTTTCCGGCTCCTGTTCCGGTTACTTGTCCTTAGCCGCATGCTGCAACCGCCAGTCATGTGCCTTCGCGCCGGCCGGCTGCCAGCTGACCGCCCTGCCCGCATCCTCGTTGCGTTCCGACCCAGCCTGATCCCCGTCGAGCTCGTCCACGGCCGTCCGCCACTTCTCGTCCCGCTTGGTCCGCAGCGCCGCGATCTCCGCCTCGAAGTCGGCCAGTGACTCGAAGCCCCGGTACACGGACGCGAACCTGAGATACGCGACCTCGTCGAGCGCGCGCAGCGGTCCGAGGATGGCCAGGCCAACTTCGTGTGAGGGAACCTCGCCGAGCCCCCGTGACCTGATGGCCTCCTCCACGCGCTGAGCCAGGATCGCGAGTTGATCCTCGGTGACCGGCCTGCCCTGGCAGGCCCGCCGGACGCCGTTGACGATCTTGTCGCGGTTGAACGGCTCGGTCGCGCCGCTGCGCTTGCCGACCATGAGGATGACGGTCTCCTGGGTCGTGAACCGCCGCCCGCACTCCGGGCACGACCTGCGGCGGCGGATCGCGGCGCCGTCCTCGGCCGTCCGGCTGTCGATGACCCTGCTGTCAGGATGCCGGCAATACGGGCAGTACACGCGATCACCCCCAGCAGCGCGTCGTCGAGACTAATTCGCCCTGATCACAAGTTGTGGAAGAACTACAGCCGTGTAACTACTAGATATTGTGGTCCAGCCTACCGCCGAGCGCAAGCCTTTCGGCTCCGCGACTCTGCGGATCACGCCCGCTGGGTCAGCGAGCCCGGCCCGATGGCCAGGTAAGCGGCACTTTGCGCGTTCTCCGCGGCTAGCTGCGGCGGCCAGCGCCGGCGTGTCGCACTCACCGGCATGCGTGCCTGGCGCCATCAACGATCCCCCCTGCCACCGACACCCAGCCGGCCGCTCACCCTTCGCCGGCTCGTGCCCTGACCATGATCACGGGCGATTTTCGGCACAGCTGCAGAAAGGCGTCCGCGATCATGGACTGCACGAACGGCTTCCGAACGTGAAGAGCGGCTGGCACGGTGGTTCGGGAGGGCGTGCCCGCCGCTGGGCGAGACGGTGCACGCCCACGCCGGCCAGGTACTCGGTGTCGAGTGCTTCGAAGGCCACTTCGTCGAAGCCGGCGGCCGCGAACCAGGAGCGCATCTGAGTGGTGACGTCTGGCACGTCGTGCCCTTGGCCAGCGCACAGATGACGGTCCCCGCCTCGGCACAGGGCCCCCCGCAGGTGCCAGGCCACCCGGTCGAGCCGCTTGCTCAGCGCCGAGTCAGGGTTGTCGTACTCGCGATGCCAGGCCACCCAGTCCCGCACGGCACCATCCTGGCCGGCGACCTGGGCCGCGTGCGCCCGGGCCGCTGACCTACGGTTAGAGCAGGTTCGCCTGAGTTGGCGAGCCTTTACCGATTGGCGAACGCGAAAGGTGCGAGCGGCTGTGCGATGGGAAGGCCCGGACGGCTACTGGGTGAGCGATGACCCGTCCCTGATCGACATCGACCTGGTCCATGACTGGATCAGCGGGGAAAGCTACTGGGCCAAGGGACGGCGGCGCGAGGTGATGGTGCGCTCGATCAAGCACTCGCTCGTCCTCGGGATGTACACGAGCGACGGAAAGCAGGTCGGCTTCGCCCGGTTCGTCACCGACCGCGCGACCTTCGCCTGGCTGTGCGACGTCTTCGTAGCCGAGGGACATCGCGGCGGCGGTGCCGGCAGTTTCCTGGTCAAGGCGGCCGTCGATCATCCCGACGTCGCGGAGGTCAGGCAGCTGCTGATGGCCAACCCCGGCCGATCCCTGTACCGGCGGCACGGGTTCGGCGACCTG
>DASUHI010000114.1:0-45768 GCA_036273575.1 Streptosporangiaceae bacterium
TTGCACAGCACGCCGGCGACCAGCAGGGCGTCGATATCGGGAGCGTCGCCAAGGCCCAGGTGCCTGCCGTCGCGGGTCACTGTGCCGCCCGGGCCGTAGCCGGGACCGCTCACCTGGGCGTCGCCGTCGCGGGTCCACAGCCGCCTGGTGACCATTGTTCCCTCGGTCAGGGTCCCGGTCTTATCGGTGGCGAGAACGGTCACGGAGCCGAGCGTCTCGACCGCTGGCAGCCTCCTGATGAGTGCGTGCCTGGCAGACATGCGCCGCGCGCCGAGCGCGAGCGCCAGCGTGACGACGGCAGGCAGTGACTCGGGGACCGCGGCGACCACCAGGCTGATGGCGGTGACGACCATGAGCTCCGCGGGCTGGCCCTTGACCAGCCCGATGGCCATGACGATCGCGCAGAGCACGACGGCGCCCGCGGCCAGCACACGGCCGACGCCGACGAGGCGGCGCTGCAGCGGCGTGAGGCCATGCGGCGTCCCGACGAGCGCGGCGATCCGGCCCATCGCGCTGGCCGCGCCGGTCGCGGTCACCTCGGCCCGGCCGCGGCCGCGGGTGACCACGGTTCCCGCCGACACGTCGCCCGCCGCGGTCTTGTCCACCGGTACGGACTCGCCCGTCAGGGCCGACTCGTCGACGAGCAGCGCGGCCGCTTCGGCCAGCCTGGCGTCGGCGGGCACGATGTCGCCTTCTGCCAGCACCAGGACATCGCCTGGCACGACCTCGGCGGCCCGGATCTGGCGCTGCTCGCCGTCGCGGAGCACTCTCGCGTCGGGCGCGGTGAGCTCGGATAGGGCGGTGATGGCCTGCCCGGCCTTGACCTCCTGAACGACGCCGACGCTCGTGTTCACGACGATCACCAGGACGATCACCGACGCGTCCGTCCAGTCGCCGGTGCCGAGGGTCAGCGCCGCAGCGACGAGGAGCACCAGCATCAGCGGGTCACGCAGCTGGCTGGCGACCAGGCGCCACAGCGGGGTGGGCCGCGCCCTGGGCAGCTCGTTGGGCCCGTACCTGCGCAGCCGGCTGGCGGCCTCGGCGCTCGTCAGGCCCCTGGCCGGAGTCTCGCGTACGAACGTTCGAGTCATGAGGACCTCGTCTCGGCCCGCGTCCTGATGCCGCGGAGCATGCCCGTCGCCATTATCGCGTCGGCCGGGATCAGCACGAGGACGTAGGCCGCCGCGAGCCACCACGGCTCGGCTTGGCCGCGCACGCGCACCTGAAGGCGAGTTCGCCCGCCGGGAAGGCGTGTCAGGCGGAAGGCCCACGTCCAGTTGATACGCGCGCCGTACCGCCGCCATGCTTGCGGCACGTGCGTGACCGAGTGCAGCACCAGGGTCTGCGGGGCCCTGACCGCGTGCACCTCGTACCAGGCGGTACCAGGCGGCCCGTCAAGGATCATGTCGCCCTCAAGGAGGTCGCGGGTCAAGCGCGGGTCGAGCGTGTCCAGGCTCGGCCAGTTCGCTGGGAAGAACACGGCGTCGACCCACCGGGGCGTGTACCAGCCGCCGCGATGCCAGCCCATCTGGGTCAGCCACGGCCAGATTGCCTCCGGCGGCGCGGCGATGGTCACAGCGTGGTTGGTGACGGCGTTCGGCTCGCGGATCACCTCGTCGCCGGGAAAGCTGGAGCGCCGCTCAACGGCCGTCGACCCCGCGGTCCTGCCGAGCGCCTGGAGCGAGGCGTAGCCGGCCACGGCGGCCGCGGCGCCCCAGCGCAGACGCCCGGGCACCGTCATTCCCCGCGGGCCCGCGCACTGGGCGGCGCGATGTTGTAGCGGACGTCCTCTGGCCGCCAGGTGAACTCCGCGTAGGCCAGCGGGCCGTCGGCAAGTTCCCACACCGCGGATGCGGCCGCGGGCTGCCACCGCCAGCCCGCCTGGCGCCAGCGGGCGACCGGGGTGCGCCAGCGGGTCCGCACCGAGCCGTCGCCCGCGTCGCGATACCGCTCATCGGTGCTGAAGTCCCGCGGCAGCCCCCGGTCGTCCAGGTAGACCCGGCCGGTCACCTGACGGCCGTGATCAGCGAGCGTCACGTCGAAGGACTGGCCATCGACGGCGGCCCAGGTGACCGGCAGCCTCAACAGCATCGACGGCGTGAACAGGACGGCGTCGTTCAGGAACGTCACCAGCTCGCTCACATCGAAGTCCTGCCCGGACCCCTCCGCGACCGTCAGCAGGCCCGCTAGCGTGCCGCGCATCCGCCCGCGTCCGCTCAAATAGGAGTCCCGCCCGGTCATAGGGACGAATCCGGCGGCGTCGATCCGCATCCAGAACACCCGCGCGACCGCGAGGGCGGAGTTGTACTGCCACGCCTCACACGGCATCTGCGGCCAGCCACGCCGCATCCTGAACCGGCCGCGCGAGTGCATGGCGAGCGACCAGTCCGCCGTGTGTCCTGTTACGCCTGCGCAAGTCAGGTATCGCTGCGCTGCCTCGGGAAGCCTGGCCAGGTCCTCCGCGCGCACGACGGCCGGCGACGGCGGAGCCGCAGGCAGGGCCGCTACGTCCGCGTCCGCCGCCAGCCGCATATACAGCCGTGCGGTCCGCCAGCCACCGGGCGGGCTCGGCACCGCGGCCTGGCGGCCGGCGGCGCTTGGGGAGGTTTCGGTCGTAGCCATGTCTCTCACCGCTCCCGTGTCCTCTCCATGACAAGCCAGCCGTGCCAGGCCGGGTAGAGGCGTAGGTCCCGGCGCCGCGCCGCCGGAACTCAGTACCTAGGTCCTTACCTTCATGTCCCAGCGGCCCTATTTCCGCTTGTCCGCTCTCAGGCAGCCTGCTGGTACTCGTCAGGTGGTGAGCACGATGTACGAACCGCACGTCAAGCCCCGGCCCGTCCCGTTTCCGGCCGGCGCCGTCGACGGGCTGCTGGCAGCGGCCGCCCGTGCCCCGTCCATACTCAATACCCAGCCGTGGCAGTTCAGGGTCACGCCCACGGCCATCGACCTGTTCGCCGATCCCGACCGCAGGCTCAGCAGCGACCTGACCGGCCGCGAGATGATCATCAGCTGCGGGGCTGCGCTCTACGGCCTCAGGCTGGCGATCCGGGCCATCGGCTACCAGCCGCTTGTCACGGTGCTGCCTGACCCGATGCAGACCCAGTTGCTCGCGACCGTCGGGCTCGGCGAGCTCGCGCCGCCCACGGACGCCGAGCGCCGCATGATAGGCGCGCTGCCGCACCGGCACACCCACCGCGACGCCTACGTTCGCAGGCCGCTGCCTCCTGGGCTGCTCATCAGGCTGCAGCACGACGCCGTCGCCGAGCACGCTGCGCTCGCACTGGTCGACCAGCCGGTCCAGTTCACTCAGCTGGCCAGTCTGGTCGCCAGGGCCACGGCCACGCTGAGCGCGGACTCCAGGTCGAAGGCGGATGCTGGCAGATGGGTGCGGCCGCCAGGCAGCCACGCGAGGGACGGCATTCCGGCCACCCTGGTCGCCGCGAACGCCGCGTCTCACGCAGGCTGGCTCGCGCAGCGCGACCTGGTGAGCGACCAGGGCGCGGTCTCGCCTGAGGCTAACCGCACTCCGCCCGCCGTGACCGCGATCCTCGTGACCGACGCTGACAACCGGCTGGCTTGGATGCGCGCCGGCCAGGCCCTGCATCGCGTGCTGATCCACGCCGCGACCCAGTGGGTCTTCGCGACGCTGTACTCGCAGCCGCTCGAGTCTCCGTCGGCCAGGACCATGATCAAGTCGAGCCTCAGGCTGCCAGGTGCGCCACAGGTGATCCTGCAGCTTGGCGTCGCCGCGACGACGCGGCCGACACCTCGCATGACCCCGCACCGGGTGAGCGCGCCGCGCGCGGGGCGCAATTCCTAGGGTGTCTCGCACCCCTGGCGGCTAGCCGACCGGCGCGGAGAACACGTGCACCAGCGTCCTGAACGGCCAGAACGCGATCGTGTCTAGGCACGGGCCGCCGGCGCACCGGTGCGCGAGCGAAGCGCCCGCCTGACGACCGTTGCGGTGAACACGAGCGCGCAAGCCGCGACCAGCGCCAGGGCAATCAGGCCGATGGCGTAGGAGCCGAACTGGCCGTAGACGAATCCCATCACCAGCGGAGGCACGAATCCGCCGAGCCCGCCTGCCGCGCCGACGACGCCGGTCACCGATCCGACCTTGTCCGCCGGAGCGAGCAGCGCGACCAGGGCGAACGTGGCGCCGCTCGCCGCGCCGAGCGCGGCCGCCATGGCCAGGAACGCGATCGTCCCGGCGGGCACCAGGGACGGCGCCGAGGATTGCACGAGCGCGCCAGCCGACACAACTCCCAGCGCCCAGGCGAGGACGCGGGTGGGCCCGTAGCGGTCCGACAGCCAGCCGCCGACCGGCCGCATCAGCACCGCCAGCAACACGAACCCGGCCATCCGATTGGCCGCGTCGGCCTGCTCGAGCCCGTAGCCGGTCTTCAGGTACGACGGCAGGTACACCGAGAAAGCGACGTAGCCGCCGAACGCGACCGCGTACAACGTCGCCGCCTGCCAGGTGATCCGCAGGCTGGCGGTCGCCGCCAGCCTGCGGACGGTCGACTCGGCGGGCATGGCCCTGCCTGGCGCGTCGCGCAGCACCACGGCCGCCGCGGCCGCGTACACGGCGAGCACGACGGCCGTGATCACGAACGGGGTAGCGGTGCCGTTCGCGGTCACCAGGTTCACGGCAGTCAGAGCGCTGATCGCGGTTCCGCCCATGCCCATGCCGAAGATCCCGATGGCCAGCCCGCGCCGCTCTGGCGGGAACCACGCGGTCACGAACGGGACGCCGACCGCGAACGCCGTACCGCCGATGCCGAGGAAGAATCCGCCGACGAGCAGTCCCGCGAGGGAGGTGTGCCCGGCTAGGCCGAGGTACAGCACGGGCACGATCGTGGCGACCGACACCAGCGGGAACATGACGCGGCCGCCGAACTTGTCCGTCAGCGCGCCGACCGGGATCCGGCCAAGCGAGCCGACGACCACGGGAACGGCAACGAGCAGGGCCTGCTGGATGGAAGTCAGCCGTAGCGCGTCCTTGAACTGCGGCGCCAGTGGACTGAGCAGGGCCCACGCCCAGAAGTTGATCGCGAAACCGGTTGTGGCCATCGCCAGCATCACGATCCGGCGCGAGCTAGCAGGCGCGGTCGCTGACGCGCCGCTCACCTGGGGCACATTGCGCGTGGTCATGTCGTCTCACTTACTCCCGTGCGGCTGGGCCGGCTGGCAAATCGACGGGAAAGCCCTGTCACCCGGGCTCGCGCGCTCGACCCGCGGCCGGTCATCGGCGGTCGCCATTAGCCCCAGTCAACGCGGCGACTGGCCAGGCCTGCCAGGGACTGAACGTCCCGCCGGCCAGGGACCTCGGGCCCTGCCTGGTCAGCGCCAGCCCACCTAGCGTCGAAGACGGAATGAGCCGGTTCTGAGGGGGTCATCGTGAAACGACTGCTGATACTCGGTGGCGGCACGGCGGGCACGATGGTGGCGAACAAGCTTCGCCGCAAGCTCGACCGCGCACACTGGCAGATCACCGTCGTCGACCAGGACGACCGGCACGTCTACCAGCCGGGGTTCTTGTTTCTGCCGTTCGGCGCCTACCGGCCCGCCGACGTGAGCAAGCCGCGCCGCCAGTTCTTCCCTGACGGCGTTGAGTTCGTGCTGTGCGAGATCGACAGGGTCGACGCCGACGCCGACGAGGTGTACCTGGCCGACGGCCGCAGGCTCGGCTACGACTACCTGGTCATCGCGTCAGGGACCTCGCCAAGGCCGGACCAGACGCCCGGGATGCTGGGCAAGCTGTGGCGGCAGTCCATCTTCGACTTCTACAGCCTCGACGGTGCTACCGCGCTCGCCGGCGCGCTGTCACGCTTCGACGCGGGACGTCTGGTGGTGCACGTCACCGACGTGCCGATCAAGTGCCCGGTCGCTCCGCTGGAGTTCGCGTTCCTCGCGGACGCCTACTTCAGGCACCGCGATATGCGGGACCGGGTCGAGCTGACATACGCCACCCCGCTAGCTGGGGCGTTCACCAAGCCCATCGCGTCGGCGCAGCTTGGCTCCATGCTGGACGAGCGGAAGATCGCCGTCGAGCCCGACTTCATGGTCGAGCGCATCGACGACGACACCAAGACGCTGATCTCCTACGACGAGCGCGAGATCCCGTTCGATCTCCTGGTCACCGTCCCGCTGAACATGGGCGCCGACTACATCGCCAGGTCAGGCCTCGGCGACGAGCTCAACTACGTGCCGGTCGACAAGCACACCCTGCTGTCCAGGTCGCATCAGAACATCTTCGCCGTCGGCGATGCGAACGACATTCCGACCTCTAAGGCGGGCTCGGTCGCGCACTTCTCGGTTGACGTCTTCACCGGGAACTTCTGCCAGCACGTCGCCGGCCAGCCGATGACGGGCAGCTTCGACGGCCACGCGAACTGCTTCGTCGAGGCGGGCGACGGCAAGGGCCTGCTGATCGACTTCAACTACGACACCGAGCCGCTGACCGGCAGCTACCCGGTGCCTGTCGTCGGGCCATTCTGGCTGCTGCGCGAGTCCGCGGCGAACCACTGGGGCAAGCTCGCGTTCCGCTGGATGTACTGGCACCTGCTGCTCCCTGGCCGCCCGATCCCGCTGCCGGCGCACATGTCAATGGCCGGCAAGCACAAACCAGACAAGATCGTGCCCGACACGACGGGGCCCGACAACATAGGGGAGAAGCCATGACCGTCACCACCATCGGGTCCACGCAGGTGCACGTGGACGCCGAGGGATTCCTGACCGACTACGACGAGTGGAGCGAGGACCTCGCCAGGCAACTCGCCGCGCAGATCGGCATCGAGCTCACCGGCGCGCACGTCGAGGTGCTCAGGTTCCTGCGGGCGGACTACGCCGAGCAGGGCGAGACGGCGACGTTGCGGCGCGTGTCCACCAGGACCGGAGTCCCGGTCAAGCGGTTGTTCGCCCTGTTCCCCGGCAAGCCCGCCAAGAAGATGGCCTACATCGCCGGGTTGCCCAAGCCGGTCGGCTGCGTGTGAGCGCGGCCTGAAGGAGATGGTCCCGATGACGATGAACCAGACCGCACCCGCTATTGTCCCTGACTTCGGCGACGACGCCCCGACCGGGCGCAAGCTCGCCATCATCTGCTCCAAAGGCAACCTGGACATGGCCTACCCCGGGCTCATCCTGGCCAATGCCGCGCTCGGCGAAGGCGTCGAGGTCGAACTGTTCTTCACGTTCTGGGGCTTTGACATGATCACGAAGTCGCGGATGGGCGACCTGAAGTTCACGATGCTCGGCAACACGGCGACGCACATGCCGCAGGGCCTCGGCGGCCTGCCCGGCATGACCGCGATGGCCACGCACCAGATGCGCAGGCAGATCCATGACATCGGCGTTCCCGACGTTCCCGAGTTCCTCGGCCAGATCGTCGAGTCCGGTGGCCATCTGTGGGCCTGCCGGCTGTCCGCCGAGATGATGCACCTGGACGAGAGCGACCTGTACGAGGACGTCGAGGGCATCATCAGCGCCGCGGACTTCATCGAGAAGACGGCGGGCGCTCAGCTGCTCTTCATCTGAAGCGCCGTCACCATGGCCGCCCGGCATCGCCTGGCGGCCATGGCCGCATCTTGGTGAGCCAGCGTCGCAAGGAGGGCCCGACTGAGGACGTTTGCCCCTGTGTCCGGCATGGCCGTCCTGATGACGCTTAGAGCGGCAAAGACGCCAATCCCGGCGAGAGCCGGAGGTCGCATCCCCGGGGAGGGACGTGATTGCTGTGACTAACACCATCCAGGCGGGACGCGCTCCCGCCACCCGGCCAGCCGGCCATGAGCTGGCTGACCTCTCTCGGCGCAACCAGGCCAAGGCACGCACACTCGGCATTACATCGGCGAGCGGGCTGGTCATCGGCAGCATCATCGGCACGGGCGTGTTCGCCATGCCGGCCGTGCTGGCGTCGGCCGGCACGGTTTCGCTGCTGGTGCTCGGCGTGATCGCGGTCGGCGCGATGATGCTCGCGTTCATGTTCGGCCAGCTGACGAAGCGAGTGCCGAGCGCGGACGGCGGGCTCTACGCGTACGCCAGGCACGAGTTCGGCGACTTCGCCGGCTACCTGACCGGCTGGTGCTACTGGATCCAGGCCTGGGCGGGCAACGCCGCGATCGTCGCCGCGTGGGTCTTCTACGTGGACGCGCTGTTCAGCATCAAGCCGTCAGGCATCGGCAACTGGGGCATCGCCCTCATCGGGCTCTGGGTGCCCGCGCTGGTGAACCTGGCCGGGGTCAGGCAGATGGCCTGGTTCCAGAACCTGACCGTCGTGCTGAAGTTCCTGCCGATCCTGTTCGTCGCCGTGGTGGGCTGGTTCTTCGTGAGCTCGGGCAACTTCGGCGCCTTCAATGCCTCTGGCGGGAGCCTGTACAGCGCGATCGGCATTGCCGCCGGTGTCGCGCTGTTCTCGTTCATCGGCGTGGAGGTCGCGGCGATCACGGCGAAGCGGGTCAGGAACCCGAAGATGAACGTCGGGAGGGCCTCCCTCATCGGCACCGCGGCCAGCGCGATCCTCTACGTGCTCGCCTCGGCCGCCGTGATGGGCCTGGTGCCACACGCGGCGCTGGTCAAGACCGGCGCTCCGTTCGTCAACGCGTTCGAGACGATCTTCAGTCAGGGCGCGTGGGCAGGTCACCTCGTCGCCGGCCTGGCAGTCATCTCAGGGATCGGCGCGCTGAACGGCTGGACGCTGGTGACGGCTGAGGTCTCCCGCGCGATCGCGGCGGACGGGCTCTTCCCGAAGGTGTTCGCCTGGACCGACCGGCGTGACTCCGCCTGGTTCGGCATCATCCTCGCGGCGGTGCTGCCGTCCGTACTCATGCTGTGGAGCTACACCACCGCGACCGGCCTGACCGTCTTCACCGACCTCGTCGACCTGACGGTGGTAACCGTCGCCATTCCTTATCTGTTCTCAGCCTGCGCACAGCTGACCTACCTGGTGTCCCGGCGCCGCCGGGTTCAGGGCTGGCTGCTGGCCAGGGACCTCGGCGTCGCGGGCATCAGCGTCCTGTTCTCGCTGTGGGTCACCTTCGCTGCCGGCTACCAGGCCGTCTACCAGGCCCTGGTGCTTGTGCTGGCCGGGATCGTGGTGTACGCGTTCATTGCCGCCCGTCGCCGGCTACCAAATGCCGCTTGAGCGGCGGATACTTGCCGGGCCGGCCGCTGGCCGGCCCGGCAAGGCGTAAGGAGGCAATCTCATGAGCTTCACCGTGCAGTCAGAGGTAGGCAGGCTTCGGCAGGTCGTCGTCCACCGGCCGGGTCTCGAACTGTCCAGGCTCACCCCGAGGAACGTCGCCGACCTGCTGTTCGACGACGTCTTGTGGGCGAAGAGGGCGAAGGAGGAGCATGACGCCTTTGCCGAGGCGCTCCGGGACAAGGGCGTCACCGTGCACTACTTTGGCGAGCTGCTCGGCCAGACACTTGGCCTGCCGGAGGGCCGCGCTTTCGTCCTCGACCGGATCTGCACGCCTGAGGTGCTCGGCCCGACGCTTGTCGCGCCCGTGCGCGAGCTGCTCGAGGACCTTGACGGCCAGGAGCTGGCCGAGTACCTGATCGGCGGCGTGCTCAAGGCGGACCTGCATCCTGCCAGGCTGCGCAGCCTGCACTGGGACATGCTGCGCTCCGATGACTTCATCCTGCCGCCGCTGCCCAACCATCTGTTCCAGCGAGACAATTCCTGCTGGATCTACGGCGGGGTCTCGGTCAACCCGATGGCCAAGCCCGCCAGGCAGCGCGAGACCCTGCACAGCAGGGCCATCTACCGGTACCACCCCATGTTCGCCGGCCAGCCGTTCGCCAGGTACTACGGCGACGACGACGCGGTGCACCTGCCCGCCAGCGTCGAGGGCGGGGACGTGCACGTGATCGGGAACGGCGCCGTGATGATCGGGATGGGCGAGCGCACCACGCCGATGGCGGTCGAGTTGCTCACCGGCGCGCTGCTGCGCAGCGGCCAGGCGCGGGTCGTACTGGCCGTCGAGCTGCCGGCCAGCCGGGCGATGATGCACCTCGACACCGTGATGACGATGGTCGACAAGGCGACATTCGTGCGCTACCCGTACCTCGACCCGCGGCTGCGCTCCTGGACGCTGACCGCGGGCGACGGTGCCACGGGCCTGGCCGTGACGCGCAACGACGACCTCTGGCAGAGCCTGGCCGAGGCCCTCGACGTGGACAAGGTCACCGTGCTGACCACTGACGAGGACATGCGCGCCGCTGAGCGCGAGCAGTGGGACGACGGAACCAACTACCTCGCCGTGAGCCCGGGTGTGGTCGTGGGGTACGAGCGGAACGTCCCCACCAACACGATGCTGCGCAGGCACGGCATCGAGGTCATCACCATCGCCGGCAGTGAACTGGGCCGGGGCCGGGGCGGGCCACGGTGCATGACCTGCCCGATCGAGCGCGATCCTGCCTGACGGGCGCCTGGCAAGAGGGGACGCAAGAGGGGACGTTCGGCCCTCCCCGGGCGCGCCGAGACCGGATGTGATCGATGTGAGGACTGTTCCCTTACGGAGGGAGGAGAGCCATGGCACAGCTCACACCCAGGCGGCAATCGCGGATTGTCGTGGGCGTGGACGGCTCAGCCGCCTCCAAGGCAGCCTTGGAGTGGGCGATCAGGCAAGGCGCCCGCACCGGCTCCGTGGTAGAGGTCGTGACCGCGTACTACTGGTTCCCCATGCCGATTGAAGACGTCGATTTCAAGGGCCTGGCGACGCACTTGGTGGAGGACGCGATCTTCGAGGCTCCCGATCCTGGATCGCCCGTCAAGATCGTCTCTAAGGTCGTGCACGGCAGCCCGGCTAAGGTGCTGCTGCACGAGGCGGCCGAGGCCGAGTTGCTGGTCGTCGGCAGCCGTGGGCACGGCAACATCGCCGGGGCGCTGCTCGGCTCCGTCTCCCATCACTGCGTGCATCACGCCCCCTGCCCCGTGGTGGTCGTACGCGACCTTGGCGCTCGCGCGCATTCAGGACCTAGCCTGCATCAGGGCGAGCCGCGGCCAGCCTGAGCCTGATCGCGTCGCCGCGCTCTTGCTCGTCGATGGCCAGGACCAGCTTGGCGCGCGCCTCCTCGAGCCGGGGGATCAGCCGGTCCCTGATCGCCCGCAGGCGGATCCTGGTGGCGGCGACCTCGGCGTCGATGAGCTGTGCGGCGCGCGCCGCGGCCGCGTGGTTCACGGCGGCGGCAAGTGCTTCCCGCACGGCCTGCCTGGCCTCGTCGACGGCGAGGCCAGCCCAAGGATCAGGCCCTCGCGGCGCGGCGTAGCTGCCGCCCGACGGGTGGCGGATCCCGATGGTGGTGGCGTACCTGAGCTCCACGCCCGCCAGTCCGTGGGGCATGGCCAGCCTCGTCGCCCGCTGGCCGCCAAGCAACGCGGCGACGAGCAGCCTCTGATCGGCCGCGGCGGCCAGCGTGTTCCATTCGCGCTCTGTGCGCGTCGCGGCCTGCTGCAGGCCGGCTAGCTCGGCAGTCAGGATGCGCAGCTTGCGGTCGAGCAGGTCAGTGGCGCTGCGCGCCGCGGCGAGCCGGCGGTCAAGGTGCAGCCGTCCTGCTCGCCCTGGCGGCACACGTATCCCGTTCACCGGCCCTCCGGCTCGTAGTACTCGTCGATGGCCTCGGCCGGCAACATCGTCAGCAGCCGTCGCGGCAACGTGCTGAGGACCTGCCAGGCCAGCCGGAGCGTTTCATCAAGCGCGCGGTTCTCGGTCCGTTCCTGGCTCACCAGCCGGATTTCGAACACGCGCTCGAGCTCGATGTAGCGCCGGTCGGAGTCACTGAGGGCCGCGGCCCCGACGAGCTCAGACAGCTCGCGGGCGCGCCGGGCCGCTGCCAGCGCGGCCAGCGTCTGCGCGGCCACATCCAGGTGATCCCTCCTGGTCAGGCCTTCTCCTACGCCATGGCGCATCAGCCTGGACAGCGAGGACAGCGCCTCCACGGGCGGGTAGACCTCCCGAGCGTGCAGGTCGGCGGACAGCACCACCTGACCTTCGGTGATATAGCCCGTCAGATCGGGCACAGGATGGGTAATGTCGCCGGCAGGCATGGTCAGCACCGGCATGAGCGTGACCGAGCCAGGCATCCCCTCGATCCGGCCGCAGCGCTCGTAGAGCGACGCCAGGTCGCTGTACAGATAACCGGGGTAGGCGCGCCTGGCGGGCAACTCACCCCTTGCGATCGAGACCTCCCGCAGGGCCTCGCAGTAGCTCGTCATGTCAGCCATCACCACGAGGACGTGCCTGCCAGCGGAAAATGCCAGATGCTCGGCGATCGTCAGGGCTAGCCGGGGCGTGAGGATGCGCTCGATCACCGGCTCGTCCGCGAGATTCAGCAGCAGCAGAAGCTCACCTTGCGCTGAGCGTTCCTCAAGGACCGTCCTGATCGCGGACGCATCCGCGTGGGTCAGGCCCATTGCCGCGAAGACGACGCTGAACGGCTCGCCCCTGGCAGACGCCTGGGCGGCTATCTGGCCCGCGAGGTCCAGATGCGGCAGGCCGGCGAGCGAGAAGATGGGCAGCTTCTGGCCACGCACCAGCGTCATCAGCTCGTCGATGACCGAGATTCCGGTCAGCACAGGCTCGGCCGGCGGCAGGCGCATCGCGGGATTGATCGGGTAGCCAACCACAGGCATCGTCGTCTGGCCCGCCACCGGCGGTCCGCCGTCCCTGGGTTCACCCCGTCCGTTGCACACCCGGCCCAGCCATTGCGTGCCGACCGGGATCCGAAGCGGGCTTCCAGAGAACTCCACCCGCGTGGCAGCCGGGTCCAGGCCCGCAGTGCCCTCGAGCACTTCGAGCACGGCCAGGTCGCGGCTCGTCTCGAGCACCAGCCCATGCCGGACCTCGCCGGTCGCCAGGCGTATGGTCGCGAACTCGTCCCAGCCGATTCCCGTGACGCCGCGAGCGACGAGCAGGGGGCCGCGCAGTTCGTCGACGCTGGTGAACTCGGGCCGCGCCCAGTCAGTCATGTGCCTGTCCAGGCTCCTCGCGCCCGGGCTGCTCGCCTGCCGGCGGCCGACCGGGCCCGAGCGTGCTGAGGCTGTCGAGCAGCTTGCCAGCAATCACCCGCACCTGCTCAGCGGTTCCGGCGTCTTCCTTCGCCCGCAGCATCGCCGAGTAGTCCTGATCTTCGATCACGCTGGCCGCCACCCCCTCGCCGGCCAGCGCGTCACACATGTCCGCCACAGCGATCACGCTGTCCGCCAGTGCCGCGGACCGGGCGGCGTCGCTGTACGCGTCCGTCGCGCTGATAGCGCTCTGCTGCAAAACGCCCTCCCTGAGCAGGCGCCCGGCCAGGAGTGCCATCCGCTGCCGGGGCGGCAGCGCGGTGAGCCCGATCAGCTCCGCGAGCTCGCCTACGCGGTCGGCCTCGGCGAGCAGTCCGGACAGCCTGGCGCGCCTGGCCGACCACCCTGGGTCGCCGTTCCTGGCGCGCCATGTGCCGATCGCGCCGATGTCGCGCGCGAAGGACGCGGCCCAGGAAACGGCCGGGTAGTGCCTGGCGTAGGCGAGGTCGCGATCCAGTGCCCACTGGCAGCGCACGAAACGCTGGGTGTAGGAGGTCACCGGCTCGGTCATATCCCCGCCAGGCGGCGACACCGCCCCGATGATGGTGACCGAGCCTTCGGCACCGTTGAGGGTACTGAACCTGCCTGCGCGTTCGTAGAACGCCGCGAGCGCCGACGCCAGGCTCGCCGGGTATCCCTCCTCGGCGGGCATCTCACCGGCCCTGCTGGAGAACTCGCGCTGCGCCTCTGCCCAGCGCGAGGTTGAGTCAGCGATGACGACGACGTGCAGCCCCATGTCCCTGAAGTGCTCGGCGACCGTCGCGGCGGTGTAGATGCTGGCCTCCCTGGCCATCATCGGCATGTTCGAGGTGTTGGCGATGACGACGGTGCGATCGGAGAGCAAGCCGTCAGTGCGCGGGTCCGCCAGATCCGAAAGCTCGGTGAGCATCTCAGCAAGCTCGTTGCCGCGCTCACCGCAGCCTACGAAGACCATGACGTCGGCGTCGCACCACTTGGTGATCTGCTGCAGCAGCACCGTCTTGCCAGTGCCGAACCCGCCTGGCACGGCGCTCGTGCCGCCGCGGACCACGGGGAAAAGCAGGTCGATGACCCGCTGCCCGGTCTGCAGAGGAGCGTCGAGTTCGAGCCGCTCTGCGAACGGCATCGGCTGCCGCACCGGCCACGAGGAGGTCAGCGGCACGTGGAAGTCGCCGACGGTCGCGATCGCCGCTGTCGCCTCGACCCGGCCGGCCGGCCTGAGCTGATCGATCGTTCCCGCAACCCCTCGCGGCACGAGTACGCGATACGGCACGCCGCCCCTGGTGGCAATCGTGCCGAGGCACGCGCCCGCGGCGACGACCTGGCCGATGCTCGCCGTCGGCGAGAAGTCGAAGCGCTGGACAGCTTCCAGCGGCGTCTCGCCTGGCTGGGTTGCGGCCGGGTCCAGCCACGCCCCGGCCGCGGCGAGCGGCCTCAGCAACCCGTCGAAGACCGCGCCAAGCAGGTGCGGTCCGAGCCGCGCCGCTAGCGGTTGTCCGCGGCCCGCCACGCGATTGCCTGGCGTCAGGCCGCCGGTGTACTCATAGGCCTGGACGGTGGCGACCTCCCGGCTGATCGCGACGACCTCGCCAGGCAGCTTGGACGGCCCGAGCTCGACGATGTCCGACATCGCGACTTGCGGCAATCCCGTGACCTCGACGAGCGGGCCATTGACGCGGCCGACCGTGCCGTTGCCGTCAGCCATCGCTCGGTACCCCGGGACGAGCGGCGGCCGACGCGGTCAACACCGCGATCCGCGGGCCGAGCGCGGCGATGGCGCGGTCGGCAAGCTTGCCGAGCGAGCAGTCCACGACCACGTCAGGAGCGGTCGCGATCACGCCGCCGTCCGGATGGTCGGCGAGCACGGCGCCCGGCCCCGCCGCTCCAGCAGCCATGTCGCTGAGTCTGTCGCGCAGCCGCGGATATCCTGCTCCGTCCCGCACCGCGAGCACGGCAGCGCGGATGCGCTCTGCCAGGTACTGCTGGGTAGCGCGGTCAGCCTGCAGGGCCATCGATCTCGCCCTCCTCCTGCTCCTGGCGCGTTCGGCCATGGCGGCTGGCCTGGCGTCCGCGGCGCCCTCGGAGGCCGCGCGGGCGACCGCCTCGTCGGCGGACCGCTGAGCGTCGGTGATCAGGGCAGCCGCTGCCGCCTCGGCGGCGGCCACCGTGCTGGCCGCCCGGGCTTCCGCGGCGGCTGCGAGCGCGGTCCTGACCGGATCGAGGGCGGCGTTCTGGCGGCTGGTCAGTGTCACGGCGAAGGCTCCGCCGGCATCGGCACAGAGGGCGTCAACCGTGGCTCAGGCATCACCACAGGCAGGACGTCGGGCCGACGCGCGAGCTCATCCTCGAGCCAGCGGGCCGCTTGCCCTGTTAGCACCACGACGGCCACGTCATCAGGCAGGTCCTGCCAGGCGCGCGCGACAGCGGGCTGGTCAGGTGCGGGAAACAGCAACGCCCCGGCCAGACCGTAGCCATGGATCCGCAGCGACTCACCGATGACGGCGGCCCGCGCCACGGCTCAGCTCTTCCCGATCAGGAAAATGCCGATGATCAGTCCGTAGATCGCGATTCCCTCGGCAAGCCCGACGACGACCATGGAACGACCGAAGAGCTCAGGACGTTCGCTCATCACGGCGAGCGCCGCGGCGCCGACATACGCCACAGCGATGCCCGCCCCGATCGTCGAGCCCACGACCGCGATCGCGGCTCCGATCAGGGCAGCCGAGTTCCCGCTCGCGGCACCGCCGGCCGCGGCTGCCGTCGCTGCCGGGCTCGCCCCTGCCGGGCCGGCCGCGACCACGAGCAGACCTACGGCAGCGGCCAGGATGAGCACGCTCACGGCCGCGAGCAGGTATCCGGCGCGACGGCGGTGCCTGGCCGCGATCCGGCCAAGTATGACGCTCACCGCGATGACTGGTATTCCGGCCAGCCAGATGGCCATCACCCCTCCTTTAGCCGACGGCACCGCCGGCCCGCGCCAGCACAGGTCCGCCGCCATTCTCCCGCCGCCCTGCGTCGCCGTCGTCGATTCTCAGCCGCCACGGCCGGAACGGTCGCCCTTCAGCGACGAAGACGCGCGAGAACAACTCGTAGTATTCAAGGCGGATCGCCTGAACCGCCGCTACCAGTCCTTCGAGCGCGAAGGCTAGCGCGTTCCCCGCGATCAACAGTCCGCCCGCCAGCACGACCATAATGCCGCCCCGGTGCCACAGCGCCCGCGTCCCGTCCCACACGAGCAGGCCGAGCGCCGCGTGGGCAAGCCCGAAGGCCGCGAGCCGCGCGAATGACGCGATGTTCGAACCGAGCCTGATCACCAGGTCGACAACTTCGACGACCGCCTGCAGCACCCCGTAACCGCCGCCGCCAGCAGAGGCCAGGAATCCCGCGAACGCCACGAGCAGAGCGCTGACGGCTAGTGTGGTCCCGGCCGCGAGCAGGGCGCCCGCATGCCGGTACCAGCCGAGCGCGAGCAAGCCAGCGCCAAGGAAGAGCGCCGAGCCGGCCACGCCAGAAGGCGCGTAGAACGCGGTGCGCCAGCCGCCCTCGCGCCACCTGTTCACCACGCCGAGCGTGTACGCGCCGGCCAGCAGGACGGCGCCGAACGCCAGGCCGGCCGCCAGCAGCGGCAAGGGCCTGGCGATCGGGCTGAGCCAGAGCGCCGGGAGGACGCCCGTGGGCCCGAAGAACTCGCCGTAGGCGAAGCCGAAGATCGTCGCCGTCAGCCCCGCTCCGGCCACGAAAGGCCACGCTCCGCGGTACCGGCGCACCGACGCCGGCCAGCCTGCCCTGAGCGCGATCGCGGCCGCGATCAACAGCAGGCCGTGCCCGACATCGCCGAACATCATCCCGAACATCAGCACGTAGGCGGCCCAGGCCAGCCACGCGGGGTTCACGTCGGGATAGGGGACCGTCCCGTACGTCGACACTAGCGGGCTCAGCGCCTGGCGGCCCGAGGAGCCCGCGACCAGCGTCGGCGGCTCGGCGCCGCGAGGCCGCCTTAGCACGACGACGGCGCTGCCGATCGGCGTCAGCAGCGCCCTGAGCGCACCGACCTGGTCGACCGGCGTCCATCCCGCCAGCGCGGCGCAGCCGTGCCGCCGGACCGCGCGGTCGGCGAAGTGGCGAAGCTGGCGCTCGCCCGCGAGCAGGTCCTGCCGCCCCTCCCTGGCCAGCGTGGTCGCCTCCTGAGCGGTCGCCGCCAGGACTGCGGCCGCAGGGCCGGCCTGATCGGTGGCAGCGCCAGAGGCCAACTCGGTGTCGATCTCGACCGTTCCGGCCGCCGCCACCGTCACCAGCATGTCGCGCAGCGACTCCGACGGCGCCACCAAGGCGACGCGCGCCATCCTGACCGGGTAAGCAGTCTCATGCCACGGCATCGAACGCCTCGATGGAGCCACCGCCGCGCGCGGCGATTTCCAGCGCCGAGGCGACCCGCCTGGCATCGGCGGCCAGAATGACCGTGACGCCGATCACCGGCTTGCGGCCGTATCCATTCGCTCGGAGGAGCTTGAGCCCATCCTGGTCAACCCGGCGCCACCAGCCCGCCTCGTTCCGCCAGAGGGCAGCCGGGGCGGAACCTGAGGCCAGCGGCCGGCGTTGCCGGCCAGAGGCGAGCACCCAGGACAACCTGCGCGGCAGTCCGGCCGCAAGCTCGTCGAGCGTCGACGCGGCCGCCGCCTGGCCCAATAGCGTCTTGGCGACCGACCTGAGCGCCGGATTGTCCGGCCGGCCAGCCGCGAACCGCTCGCCCGCTAGCAGAAGCACCACGGCCGCGGACGCCCACGTCCTGGCCGGCTCGCCGAAAGCCGCCACGCGCCTGGCCCACATCGCGCGCAGCCCGACCTCGATAGCCGCCGTCTCATCGCCGCCAGGGTCCTCCCAGGCCGACGCCGACAGTACCCCGCGGATCTCGGCCAGGTTCGTCAGCCCGCGCATCCGCGGCCACGCCGTGGCCAGGGCCCCGAGCTCGAAGTACTGTCCGGGCGTGCCGGTCGCCAGCTCACGCAGCCGCTCCGCGATGTTGGCTATCTCGAACCAGCCTGCTAGCGCCCGCATCATCGCGGTGCCGCCGCGCGGTAGCCAGCCAGCCAGCACGCGCAGGTCCCAGAGCAGCGATTCGGTGACAGCCCGCTGCGCCTCGGCCAGGGCGCGCTGAGAGTCCGCGCTCGTACGCGGTACGCGCTCTGGCGGTACCCGATAGGCCGTTTCATCGAGCATCGCCAGCGCGTCAGCGAGCGAGCGGCACGCCGCCACCCGCTTGCACGCGTCAGGTCCCAGCCGCCGTCCTGCCAGCATCTTGGACCGGACGTCTCCGGCCACCCATCCGGCGCTCATCGCCGCGCGCCTGGCATCATCCCGCGACGTCCCGCCTCGCCTCGGACGCGCCTCCCGGCCGCATCGACGTCACGAGCCGGACAGCCTCGTCGGCGAGCGCGCGCACGTCCGCTTCGGCAGGCCGCTGGCGCGCCCGCACGCTTGCCTCGGTTGCACGCTGGATCCGCTCTGCGTCGGCTCGCGCCGCCGCGAGCACCTCGCTCGCCGCTGCCGTCCTGGCGGCCTCGGCCCTGGCTCTGCCGTCCGCCGAGATGCTGGCCGCCCGATCGGAGGCGGCTGCGGTGATCCCGGCGGCCTGCCGGTCGGCCGCTGCCACGGCCGCCGCGCAGCGCGCATCCGCGGCGGCGAGCATGTCGAGCACAGAACCCAGTTCGGCGGCCAGCTCCGCCGCGTGATCGACGCGAAGGCGCTCCCGCACGGCCGAGCCAGGCGCGCCGGCTGGCCGCAGCCGGCTAAGCAGGTCGGCTATTCCTGGCATCGGACCCCTTCCTGGCACGTGGCGCCCGGCAGCTGCGACACGTTCTCTCGTGTCACGGACCTTAGGCCCTGGGGAACTGCGCGCCATCAGGCTAGCGTCTGAACCGGCGTCCCGGCCTGGCCGGCGGCAGCTGGCAGTGTGGTAGGCAAGACCTCGGAGAGCTAGTAACAGTGGGGGCAGCATGGACGCGAATGAGGCGGGAACCGGACCGGTTCCCGAGGCCAGCAGCCGGCCCGGAGGGCCCGCGCGAGCCTCGTCATTCGAGCTCACGCCCCTCGCCGATCTGCTGCACGGCCGGTCGCTAACCGGCCCCGTGCGGGAGCGGCGACCCGTCTACGTCGACCTGCTGCCGCCCTGCAACGCGGGCTGCCCGGCGGGGGAGAACATCCAGGCGTGGCTCGCGCACGCGGAGGACGGCCGGCACGAGCAGGCGTGGCGTCAGCTCGTCGACGACAATCCGATGCCTGCCATCCACGGGCGCGTGTGCTACCACCCGTGCGAGGGTGCCTGCAACCGCGCCAACCTTGACAGCGCCGTGTCGATCCACTCGGTCGAGCGCTTCCTCGGCGACCTGGCCCTCGACCGTGAGTGGGCGTTCACCAGGCCAGCGACGCGGACAGGCAAGCGCGTGCTCGTCATCGGCGCCGGGCCGAGCGGCCTGTCCGCCGCCTATCACCTGGCCAAGCGCGGCCACGAGGTCGAGATCAGAGACGCTGGCGCGCAGGCCGGCGGCATGATGCGCTACGGGATACCCGCCTACCGGCTGCCGCGCGATGTGCTGGACCTCGAGATCGCCAGGATCGCTGACCTCGGCATCCGGCTGACCCGAGGCCACCAGGTGAGCGACCTAGAGGGTGAACGACGCGAAGGACGCTTTGACGCCGTCTTCGTCGCGGTGGGCGCGCACCTGAGCAAGCGCGTCGACATCCCTGCCAAGGACGCGGGCCGGATCCTGGACGCGATCGCGCTGCTACGCAGCGTCGCGGCGGGGGAGCGGCCGGTGATCGGCAGACGGGTGGCGGTCTACGGTGGCGGCGACACCGCCATGGACGCCGCGCGGGTAGCGCGCAGGCTTGGAGCGAACGACGCCCTCGTGATCTACCGGCGCACGCGCGCGCAGATGCCCGCCCACGCCGAGGAGACCGGCGAGGCGGAGCGGGAAGGCGTGCGGATCAACTGGCTGCAGACGATCAAGACGTTTGACGCTCCCGAGCTGACAGTCGAGGAGATGGAGCTGGACGAGAACGGCGTCCCCCGGCCCACAGGCCGCCTGGACACCCTGGCCGCGGACACGCTGGTCCTGGCCATCGGCCAGGACACCGACACCGCCTTCCTCCGCCAGGTTCCCGGAGTCCAGTTTGGCTCGGACGGCACCGTGCAGGTGTCAGCCGCGATGATGACCGGATGCTCCGGCGTGTTCGCGGGCGGGGACATGGTGCCGGCCGAGCGCTCGGTGACCGTCGGCGTCGGGCACGGCAAGAAGGCGGCAGCGCATATCGACGCGTGGCTGCGCGATAGCTCGCCCGAGGCCGGGACCAAGCACCCGGTCGTCGCGTTCGACCAGCTGAACCTCTGGTACTTCGGCGACGCGGCCAGGCGTCAGCAGCCAGAGGCCGATCCGCTGGAGCGCACCGAGGGCTTCGACGAAGTGCTCGGCGGTCTCAGCGAGCGCGAGGCCGTCTATGAGGCCAGGCGCTGCCTGTCCTGCGGCAACTGCTGCGAGTGCGACGGATGCCTCGGGGCGTGCCCTGAAGACGCGGTCATCAAGCTCGGGCCAGGACACCGGTACGAGTTCGACTACGACCGCTGCACCGGCTGCGCCGCGTGCTACGAACAGTGTCCCGTGCACGCGATCGAGATGAATCCGGAGCGTGGGTGATGCGGGCCACCGTCGACGGCAATGAAGCCGCGGTCTCTGTCGCCTACCGGCTCAACGAAGTGTGCTGCATCTTCCCGATCACACCCTCGTCGCCGATGGCAGAACTGGCCGACGAGTGGTCGAGCAGGAAGCGGCCGAACCTGTGGGGCACCGTACCCACCGTCGTGGAGATGCAGAGCGAAGGCGGAGCCGCCGGGGCGCTGCACGGCGCCCTGCAAGGCGGCGCGCTCGCGACGACGTTCACCGCGTCGCAAGGCCTGCTGCTGATGATCCCGAACATGTACAAAATCGCCGGGGAGCTGACGTCGGCGGTCATGCACGTCGCGGCGCGGTCGGTCGCGGCACAGGGGCTGTCCATCTTCGGCGATCACTCCGACGTCATGGCGGTCCGCCAGACGGGTTTCGCGCTGCTCGCCTCCGCCTCTGTTCAGGAGGCGCACGACCTGGCCCTGGTCGCGCAGGCCGCGACGCTCGCAACCAGGGTGCCATTCGTGCACTTCTTCGACGGGTTCCGCACGTCGCACGAGCTGAACACGATCGACATGCTCGCCGACGACGACCTGCGCGCGCTCGTGCCAACCGAGCTCATCAGGGCGCACAGGGCCAGATCGATGTCTCCTGATCAGCCGTTCATCAGGGGAACCTCGCAGAACCCGGACACGTACTTCCAGGGCAGAGAGACCGTTAACCGTTTCTACGCGCCGGTGCCCGACGAGGTCCAGCAGGCGATGGATGCCCTGGCCGCGCGCACCGGACGTGCGTACCGGATCGTCGAGTACGCCGGGCACCCCGATGCCGACCGGGTCATCGTCTCGATGGGGTCGGCGGCGCAGACCGTCGCGGAGACCGTCAGGCACCTGTGCGCCAGGGGCGAGCGGGTCGGCGCGGTGCACGTCAGGCTGTTCCGGCCGTTCCCCGCCGAGGCGCTGCTCGCCGCCATCCCGCCGACGGCGGCACGGATCGCGGTGCTCGACAGGACCAAGGAGCCAGGATCAGCGGGTGAGCCCTTGTTCCTCGATGTCACCGCCGCACTCGCGGATGCCGTCACGGGCGGCGAGCGCGACCTCCTCCCGCTGGTATGTGGGGGCCGGTACGGCCTGTCGTCCAAGGAACTCACGCCGGCCATGGTCGCGGGCATCTTCGCCGAACTCGGGCGGGAGCGGCCGCGGCGACGGTTCACGATCGGCATCACCGACGACGTGTCCGGCACGAGCCTGCCGTACGAGCCGTCGCTGGACATCGAGCCGGCCGGAACGGTCCGCGCGGTCTTCTTCGGCCTCGGCTCGGACGGGACCGTGGGCGCCAACAAGAACACGATCAAGATCCTGGCCGCCGAGGCGGGCATGCACGCGCAGGGATATTTCGTCTACGACTCAAAGAAGTCCGGCTCGCAGACAGTCTCGCACCTGCGTTTCGGGCCGCAGGAGATCCGCGCCCCCTACCTCATCGAGCAGGCGAGCTTCGTCGGCTGCCACCACGGCGGCATCCTGGAAAGCATCGACGTGCTCGGCCGCGCCGCGCCGGGCGCCACGCTGCTGCTCAACAGCGCCGAGCCAGCAGACCAGGTTTGGGACGCGCTGCCCCGGCCCGTCCAGGAGAAGATCATCGCGAAGGGCATCGCCCTCTGGGCCGTCAACGCGAGCCAGATCGCCCGCGAGGCGGGACTGGCAGGCCGGATCAACACGGTGCTGCAGACCTGCTTCTTCGCGATCTCGGGCGTGCTGCCGCGCGACGAGGCGATCGCCAGCATCAAGTCGGCGATCTCGAGCACCTACGCCCGCCGCGGCGCCGACGTGGTCAGGCGCAATCACGCGGCCGTCGACCACGCGCTCGCGGGCTTGCATCAGATCGAGGTTCCAGGGCAGGTCACGTCCGCACGGATGCCGCCGCCAGCGATCCCCGCCCACGCGCCGGAGTTCGTCCGCACCGTCACAGGGGCCATGCTGGCCGGGCGCGGCGACGAGCTTCCCGTGAGCGTCTTGCCGGCGGACGGCACCTATCCGAGCGGGACGGCGGCGTACGAGAAGCGCAACATCTCCGACCTGGTCGCCGAGTGGGATCCGCAGATGTGCATCCAGTGCGGGAACTGCAGCTTCGTCTGCCCGCACAGCGTCATCAGGTCCACCTACTATGACGAGTCGCTGCTGTCCGGGGCACCGCCGACGTTCAGGTCCGCGCCGCTGGACGCTCGCGGCCTCCCGGACACCATGTTCACGCTGCAGGTCTACGCGGAGGACTGCACCGGCTGCGAGCTGTGCGTGCAGGCATGCCCCGTCGCGGCGCCTGGCGACCCTGATCGCAAGGCGATCAACCTGACCGACCGGACGGCCGTCGTCGAGGCAGAACGGCAGAACGTCGCGTTCTTCGAGACGCTGCCGGTCGCCGACCGGTCCAGGGTCGACTTCGGTACGGTCCGCGGCACCCAGTTCCTGCAGCCGCTCTTCGAGTTCTCTGGCGCCTGCGCGGGCTGCGGCGAGACGCCCTACCTCAAGCTGCTATCGCAGCTTTTCGGTGATCGCCTGCTGATTGCGAACGCGACCGGGTGCTCCTCGATCTACGGCGGCAACCTGCCGACGACGCCGTGGACGACCAACGCCGAAGGCCGCGGGCCCGCATGGTCGAACTCGCTGTTCGAGGACAACGCCGAGTTCGGCCTCGGCCTCAGGCTCGCGGCCGACCAGCACGGCAACCTCGCGCGCGAGCGGCTGACGCAGCTAGGTGAGCACATCGGCGCCGGCCTCGTCAACGAGCTCCTCACAGCACCGCAGTCGCGCGAGGCCGAGTTGCGCTCTCAGCGCGAGCGCGTGCAGGAACTGAAGCGACGGCTCGGCGACCTGCAGGACCTCGGCCAGCCTGTCGCAGACCTGCGGAGCGTGGTCGATCACCTGGTCAGGCGCAGCGTCTGGCTGGTCGGCGGCGACGGATGGGCCTACGACATCGGGTCCGGCGGGCTCGACCACGTCCTGTCCACCGGCCGCGACGTCAACGTGCTCGTGCTCGACACCGAGGTCTACTCCAATACGGGGGGGCAATCCTCCAAGGCCACGCCGCTCGGTGCCATCGCGAAGTTCGCGGCCGCGGGGAAGACCATGCCGAAGAAGGACCTCGCCTTGCAGGCGATCGCGTACGGGTACGTCTACGTCGCCAGGGTCGCGATGGGCGCGGATCCGCAGCAGACCCTGCGCGCGTTCCGCGAAGCGGAAGCGTACGACGGCCCTTCGCTGATCATCGCCTACAGTCACTGCATCGCCCACGGCATCGACATGCGGGACGGCCTTGGCCAGCAGTACCGCGCCGTAGCCAGCGGGTACTGGCCGCTGATCAGGTACGACCCGGTGCTGCGCACCGCCGGCCAGAACCCGTTCCTGCTCGACTCGCCGCGCCCGAGGATTTCGCTGGCCAGCTACCGGCGCGGGGAACTGCGCTTCCGCTCGCTGGCGAACAGCGATCCGCAGGAGTTCGAGCGTCTCGGCTTGCTCGCGCAACAGGCCGTTGACCAGCGATGGGATACCTACGAGGAGATGGCAAGCCGCGCCCCGGCCACGTTCCCCGCCGATGCCAGGAAGGCCAGGGAGGAGACGTGATGCCGGTGGATCTGACCACCAGCTACCTGGGGCTTGAGCTGCGCAACCCGCTGATCGCCTCGGCTTCGCCGCTGTCGAACACGATCGCGGGCGTCCGGCAGCTGGCCGCCGCGGGCGTCGGCGCTATCGTCCTGTACTCGCTGTTCGAAGAGCAGGTCAGGCAGGAAGCCGCAGAGAACGCGGCACGGGCGGAGGCGGGGACCGAGAGCTTCGCCGAGTCGTTGTCCTACTTCCCCGCGGCCGCCGACGCCGACGCCGATCCAGGACCGCGCCGCTACCTCAGCCTGCTGGAACGCGCGGCCGCCGCGGTTGACATTCCGGTCATCGCGAGCCTCAACGCGGTGACCGCCGGCGGATGGACGGGCTACGCCGCTGCGCTCGAGCAGGCCGGGGCCGCGGCCATCGAACTGAACATCTACCACCCGCTCGGCGAGCCGCTGCTCACCGGGCGCGACGTAGAGCAGCGCCACATCGACATCGTGACCAGCGTCAAGGCGGCCGTCGGGGTGCCGGTCGCCGTCAAGCTGCATCCGTACTTCAGTTCCATCGCCGAGATGGCCCAGCGCCTGGACGAGGCGGGTGCAGACGGCCTGGTGCTGTTCAACAGGTTCCTTCAGCCCGACATCGACGCGGAGACGCTGACGGTGTCCGCCGGGTTCGGGTTGTCGAGCCCAGCCGAGGCGCGGCTGCCCCGCGCCTGGATCGCCCTGCTCTCCGGACGAGTGCGAGCCTCGCTCGCGGCTACCACGGGCGTC
The DNA here is from genome assembly GCA_036273575.1 of Streptosporangiaceae bacterium. GTDB lineage: Bacteria > Actinomycetota > Actinomycetes > Streptosporangiales > Streptosporangiaceae > Chersky-822. Next base: position 25,076 of record DASUHI010000114.1, read on the forward strand.
GACGACGCCGGTGACGTCGCACGGTACCTGCTCGCGGGCGCTGACGCGGTGATGACCGCGTCGGCGCTGCTCAGGCGCGGGCCGATGTACGCGGGAGCACTGCTCGACGGGCTCGCGGGATGGATGTCCCGCAAGGGCTTCGGCACGCTCGCGCAGGTGCGCGGGCTGCTGGCGATGCCGGCCGGCGCGGACGGCTCCGCGCGGGAGCGGGCAGGCTATGTCACGGCACTGCGTGCCGCCAACGTGGGCAACGGACAATGGTGATCGGGGACGACTTATGGGTGTATTCGAGGCTCCTTCCGACGAGCTGCCGACGCCGGCCAGCACACCTGAGCAGATAGCCCGCTTTGTGGTCGAGGCTGCCGTCCACGCGCCGTCCGTGCACAACACGCAGCCGTGGTGGTTCTACAGCAGCGAGGGCGGATTCGGCATGCACGCCGACCGCGAGCGCAAGCTGCCCGTCGCCGACCCCGACGGCAGGGAGATGCTCGTGAGCTGCGGAGCGGCGCTGTTCACCACCAGGGTGGCGCTTCGGTATCTCAGCATCGTGCCGGCCGTCCGGGTGCTGCCCGACCCCGACCTGCCTGACCTGGTGGCGAGGATCACCTGGACCGAGCAGACGCAGCCGGCCGACTACGAGCGCGAGCTTTACGCCGAGGTCAGGCGCCGCAGGACCCATCGGGGCGGCTTCGACCCCGAGCCGCTGCCCGACGGCATCCTGACGTCGGTGCGGGACGAGTGTTCCAAGGAGGGCGCGACGCTGCGGATCCTCAGTGACGAGTCCGCGCGCAAGGCGCTCGGCACCGTGGTCGAGGCGGCCGACTTCGCGCTGCGCCAGGACCCCGCCAGGGCCCGCGAGGAGGCCAGGTGGGCCCCGCCGCCGGGCAGCAAGCGGCGCGACGGCGTTCCCGCGACCGCCTACCCGGCCAGGGCCGAGCGGATCGAGCCGAGCTTTCCTGGCCGCGACTTCGCCCACGGCCACGGCTGGGGGCTGCCGCCTGCCGGTCAGGACAGGCTGCCGCGCTCGGCCGGCGTCGTCGCCCTGCTCGGAACGGGAACTGACCGGCCAGAGGACTGGGTCAGCGCGGGTCAGGCGCTGCAGCGTGTGCTCCTGTACCTGTCCGCCTGCGGCCTGTCCGCCGCCCTGCACAGCCAGCCGCTGGAGATCGCCGAGCTACGCGAGTTCATCAGGCTGCACTTTGCCGACGGCGCCTACCCGCACATGCTGCTCAGGTTCGGCGCAACCAACCAGCAGGCAGTTAGCGTCAGGCGGCCGGTGGAGGACGTCCTGCTGTAGCCGGGTCGCAGAGGCCGGCGTCGGTCGCGGACCGAAGGTCCCTGACCGACGTGACCATGAGCCGTGGCCTGTTGCCGGGTCAGGCAGGCACGATCGCAAGAGAAGGCGCTCACGCCTGCCGTGCGAGGAGGACGCGATGACGGTGCAAGTTGGCATCAATGGTTTCGGGCGCATTGGCCGTGCGTTCTTGCGGAGGTCGCTGGAGCTCGACGAGATCGAGGTCGTCGCCGTCAACGACATCACCGACGCCCGCACCCTCGCGCACCTGCTCGAGTTCGACTCGACCTACGGCCGGCTACCCGCCCCGGTCAGCTGCACCGCCGACCGCATGCAGGCCGGCGACCGCTCGATCGCGATTCTCTCCGAGCGCGATCCCGCCGACATCGACTGGGCCAGGTTCGGCGCGGACGTCGTGGTCGAGTCCACGGGCAAGTTCCGCGCGAGGGATGACGCCGCGCGCCACTTCAAGGGAGGCGCCCGCAAGGTGCTGTTGTCGGCGCCCGGCAAGAACGCCGACGTGACGATCGTGGCCGGGGTCAACGACAGGGACTACGACCCTGAGCGGCACGACGTGATCTCCAACGCGTCCTGCACCACCAACTGCGTGGCCCCGATGGCCAAGGTCCTCAACGACGCGTTCGGCCTCGTCAGCGGGTTCATGACGACCGTGCACGCGTACACGGGAGACCAGCAGCTGCTCGATGCCCCGCACAAGGACCTGCGCAGGGCCCGCAGCGCCGCGCTCAGCATCGTTCCCACCACGACCGGCGCCGCAAGGGCGACCGGGCTGGTGATTCCCGAGCTCGCTGGCCGGCTCGACGGCGTCGCGGTCCGGGTTCCTGTTGAGGATGGCTCGCTGACCGACCTCACCGCGGTGCTGGCCAGGCCGGTCACGGCGGACGAGGTGAACCAGGCATTCCAGCGCGCCGCCCAGGGAGAGCTCGCGGGCCTGCTGCGGTACAGCACCGACGCGCTCGTCTCCCGCGACATCATCGGCGACCCTGCGTCGTGCGTGTTCGACTCGCCGCTCACCCAGGCGGCAGGGACTCTCGCCAAGACGTTCGGCTGGTACGACAACGAGTGGGGCTACACGTGCCGTCTCGCCGAGCTCGCGTTCGCGGTCGGCAAGCACCTCTAGCAGTCGTGAGGCCTTAGGTCCTCACGATCCGGGGCCGTTGCGCCCTGCCCGGCGGAGGGTCACCAGAGGTGAGATGAAGCTGGTGGCCAGGTATGGCCAGAATAGAAGGAGGCTTGCGGACATGGGAACCATTGTGCTGGGGGTAGATGCTCAGCATTACGCACCGGATGCCACGGAGCTGACACGCGATCTGGCTCGGGCGACCGGTGACAAGATCGTCATATTGCACGTACACGAGTTCGCCGTAGGGCGTTTTGGCAGGCTGCAGGTCGACTGCGGCGAGGGCGAAGCTGAAGAACTGGTCGAGACGATCAAGACCAGCCTGACCGAGGCCGGCACCGACGTCGCGGTCGAGATCCGCGAGACCCACGTCGGCCGGGTCGCGAAGGCGATCCTCGAGGCCGCCGATGAGCACGACGCCAGGTTCACGGTGCTCGGCTCCTCGCACAGCACCGACCTGCCGCATCTCCCCGTCGGGAGCGTGGCGCTCAGGGTCCTGCACCACGCGAAGCGGCCCGTCATGGTCGTTCCGCGGGGACGGGCCGTCACCGCGCAGACGCCGGTGACCACTGCGGCGACGGCGGGCTGACCGGCGGACCGATTCTGGCCGTCGCCCGGCCAGCACAGTCGTTCAGGCCGTGCTACGCGGCGAATTCCGCCAGCACGGCCTGAACCACACCGGGGATCGCCGCGGCCACGGCAGGCGACAGCCCGGGACCGAAGCCGATGTCGTTGACCTCGACGCCGAACACCACGAGGCGCCCTGGCAGCCTGTCCACGGCCGCGGCCAGCCGGATCGCGTCGGCGATGCCCATGCGATGGGTGCTGGCCGACCCTGCCGCCGCCCAGGAGGCAGCAGCGGGAGGCGGAACAAGGACGCTGCGGTGCATCCGGCCAGGAACGGACTCCGTACCGGGGATGGCTGTGTCTGGCCTTGCTGTGTTTTGCGTGGCTGGGCCGCGCACGGCGTCGACCAGGACCGCGCGCTGGGCGCCTGACCAGGCCTCGAGCAGCCCGGTCGGCTCACCGTCTGAGATCACGATCGCCACGTCCGCCGGGCTGAGTTCGCGGAGAGCCATGGCCACTGCCGGCCCGATGCCGTCGTCACGCCGGTAGGAGTTGCCGATCCCGACCAGGACGGCGCCGGTCACCGGCGCTCCACCTGGAGCGTGAGGAAATGCGCTGAGCAGGAGATGCAGGGGTCGTAGTTGCGGATCGTGCGCTCGCACAGCGCCGTCAGGTCCTCGTCGCTCAGGTCCAGGTTGGCCGACGTCACGCGCAGCAGGTCCGCCTCGATCGTCGCCTGGTTCTGCGACGTCGGCGGGACTATCACCGCCGCCTCGATCTGGCCGTCTTCGTCGATCCGGTAGCGGTGGTAGAGCAGGCCGCGGGGCGCCTCGCTGACCCCGTGACCCGTGCCCGCCCTGGGCGGCACGTCGGCGAACGGGGGATCGGGGCGTTCATAGGATCCGATGATCCGTAGCGCCTCGTCGAGCGCGTACACGGTCTCCACGGCGCGCACCACGATGCTGCGGAACGGATTGCGGCAGTCCTGCCCGAGCCCTGCCGCGGTCGCTGCCTCCCTCGCGAGGGGTGAGAGCAGGGAGGAGCTCAGCGTGTACCTGGCGAGCGGGCCGGTGAGGAACGCCGCGCCGTCGAGCGTGGCGTGCAGCGCCGTCGAGTGCGGCACCTGGTGCTCGGCGACGTGAGCGCTGAACTCCTGCGGCTGGAACGCCAGCCCGCTCGAGGATGCCACCTCACCCGCCTCGATCGCGTACCGGCCGGGTTCACTGACGGCTAGCAAGTCACAGTCGAGGTCGTGGTCGGGGAACTCGAACCCGGCGACCCATCCGACGGTCTCCAGAGCGTCATCGAGCGCCGGCCGGAGCTGGCGTGCCAGCGCGTTGAGCTCGTCCTGCGCTGGTGCCCGGTAGAAGCCACCTACGCGGGTGTTGACCGGGTGGATCGCCCGGCCGCCGATGGCCTCGAGAATGGCGTTGCCCGCCTTCTTCAGTCGCAGTCCGCGTTCGACTGCACCGCGGTCCGCGGCCGCCAGCGCGACCGCGTCGTGGTAGCCCAGGAAGTCGGGTGCGTGCAGCAGGTAGATGTGCAGCGCGTGGCTGGAGATCCACTCGCCGCAATAGAGCAGGCGGCGCAGCGCCGCGATCCGCGGCTCGGCGATTACCCCGCACGCCATCTCGATCGCTTGCCACGCGGAGGTCTGATAGGCGACAGGGCAGATGCCGCAGATCCGTGACGTGATGTCGCTGACCTCGGTGTGCTGCCTGCCACGCAGGAACGCCTCGAAGAACCTGGGCGGCTCGTAGATCCGCAGCTCGGCGGCGGCGACCTGGCCAGCATCGACGACGATACGCAGCGCACCCTCGCCCTCGATCCTGGCGAGGGCGCTGACCTGCAGCTGCCTGGTGTCAGTCATCTGTCCGGCTCTCTCTGGAGAATCCTGGCGCTGCGACGTTGAACGTGGAAAGGACGAGGTCGACAGCTCGCGTGCTCATCCCGCACTCGTGCAGCTGCCTGGTCAGCGCCGGCAGGTTGGCGCCGCTCATCGGGCCGAAGCAGCCGTAGCAGCCGCGGCGCACCGCCGGGCACAGCGCTCCGCATCCGGCATGGGTGACCGGCCCGAGGCAGGGCGTGCCGTGCGCGACCATCACGCAGGTCAGGCCGCGGCGCTTGCACTCGGTGCAGACGCTCGTGTCAGGGATGACGGGCTTGCGCCCGGCCAGGAACGAGGTGATCACCTCGAGCAGCTGGTGCTTGTCGATCGGGCAGCCGCGCAACTCGAAGTCGACTGGCACGTGCTCGGAGATCGCAGTGGACGTGGCGAGCGTGTCGATGTACTGCGGGCTCGCGTAGACGGCGGCACGGAACTCCTCGACGTCACCGACATTACGCAGTGCCTGTATGCCTCCGCTGGTCGCGCACGCGCCGATGGTGACCAGGACCTTCGATTGCTCGCGCACCTGCTGGATCCGCCTGGCGTCGGCCGCCGTCGTGATGGAGCCCTCGACCAGCGACAGGTCGTAGGGTCCCGGCAGCACCTCGCTCGACGCTTCCAGGAAGTGCGCAATCTGAATCCGTCCCGCAAGAGCCAGCAGCTCGTCCTCGCAGTCGAGCAGCGTCAGCTGGCAGCCGTCGCAGGACGCGAACTTCCACACGGCGAGCGCCGGTGTGCCGGACTCGGTGTCCGCCATGATCCCCCCTCACAACTCCCTCGTGGCCAGCAGGTCGCGGACGCGCGCGTAGTCCACGACGGGCCCGTCCCTGCAGACCAACAGCGGACCGAGCTGGCAGTGGCCGCACAGGCCGATCCCGCACTGCATGTTCCGTTCGAGCGAGACCTGGATGGCGCGGGCGCCGACCTGCTTGCGGAGCAGCACGTCAGCGGCGAAGCGCAGCATCGGCTCCGGCCCGCACAGGTACGCGGTCGTCCTGGCCGGATCCAAGTCGAGCCTGGCCAGCGGCTCTGTGACGAAGCCGACCTGGCCATCCCAGCCACTGGCCGGCAGGTCGATGGTCAAGTGAACCTCTAGCAGCGGGTCGGCCATCCAGCCCGCGAGCTGATCGCGGTAGAGGAACTCCTGCGGGGCGCGGGCGCCGGCGATCAGCACCACGCGGCCGAAGTCGGACCGCCTGGCGAGCGCGCCGAGCAGGACAGGGCGCAGCGGTGCGAGGCCGATGCCTCCCGCCACGATCACGAGGTCATGGCCTGCGCCGGCTTCGAGGTCCCAGCAGGTGCCGAACGGGCCGCGGACGCCCACGACGCCTCCTGGCTCCGTCTTTGTCAACGCGCGGCTGACGGCGCCGACGTCGCGGATCGTCTGCGTGAGCGAGCCGTCGCGGATGCTGGGATCGCCGCTGACCGATATCGCCACCTCGCCGACACCCTGCTTGAACAGCATGGTGAACTGGCCAGGCAAAAACGCGGGCAGGGCCGATTCGACCGGCTCGAGCCGGAGCGACACCGAGTCGTGGGTCTCGCTGTGACGCGCTGCGACCCGGTAGGGGACCGGCCGCATCGGCTCAGCGTTCACGCGGGCTCCCGTACAGGTCGAGCAGCCGTGACCGAGTGTTCTGCAAACGAGCGACCACGATCTCGATGAACCCGAGCGCCAGCGGGAACCCCAGCGCGGGATCGGCCTCCGCGAGCGAGCGCAGCTGCCCTGTGTCGAGCTCGATGGAGCTGACTTCTGTCTTCGCGGTCGCCGTGTAGTGCCATCGATGGGGCGGCACGAGCCAGGACCAGCCGAGGACGTCGCCGGGCCCCAGCGTCTGGACGACGACCAGGCCGCGGCCTGGCACCTGGGTGCCGACAGCGACCTGCCCGAGCCGGATCAGCCAGCAGCCCGCCGCGGCGTCGCCCTCGCCCATGAGCGTCGCCCCGGCGGCGAACACAACGTCCCTGGCCGCGCTGCCCGCGACGAGCTCTTGCTGCGCCTGCGTCAGCCCGCTGAACAGCGGGAACGCGGCGAGCTGCTCGGCGCTAGCCATCGGCGCGTTCCTCTCCCTCTGCTCCCTCGTCGTGCAGCCGTGCCAGCGTGGCGACCTCGGCAGTGATGTCGATCCCGACCGGGCACCACGCGATGCAGCGGCCGCACCCCACGCATCCCGACTGGCCGAACTGATCGTGCCAGGTGCTGAGCTTGTGCGTGATCCACTGCCGGTACCTGCTCGCCCCCGACGACCGCACGCTCCCGCCGTGCAGGTAGGAGAAATCTAGCTCAAAGCAAGACGCCCAGCGCTGCCACCGCTCCGCGTGCTCGCCGGTCAGGTCCGAGCTGTCCTCGACGGTCGTGCAGAAGCAGGTCGGGCACACCATCGTGCAGTTGCCGCACGTCAGGCACCTGCTCGCGACCTCCTCCCAGGATGGCGACTCGCGGCTTCGCGCGAGCAGCTCGCGAATGTCGAGGTCGGGCATCTGCCGCCCCATCCGCGCGGCCGCGGCGTCGACGGCCGCGTGGGCCTCGTCGACCTCACCGCCTGCCGCCGGACGGTGGCTGACCCGCGCGAGCATCCGCTCGCCCTCATCGGTGCCGGCTTCGGCCAGGAAGCGGTGTCCTTCGCCGTCGATCCGCTCGGTCAGCGCCAGGTCGTAGCCAGGCCCAGGCCGCGGCCCGGTGCCCATCGAGGCGCAGAAGCACAAGCCGCCAGGCTCCGTGCAGCCCGCGGCCACCACGAACAGCCCTCCCGTGCGGCGCAGGAAAGAAGCGTCTGGATGAGCGCCGCCGCCGAGCACGCGTCCCAGCGTCGCGATCGCGGCCAGGTCACAGGCGCGGACGCCGAGGAAGGCCATGGGCGCGGGTTTCTCGGGCTCCGGCTCGCCGCCGGACGCCCACAGCTGGCGGCGCGGCGGATGCAGGAACTGCTTCCACGACTGCGGTCCCGCCGAGTGACCGAAGACCGCCTCGTCGCTCCGCCGGCGCACGCGGTAGTGGCCGGGCCCGGTGTCGACGCCCCAGCCGGACGGCAGGTCGGCACCCGACGTGAGCTCGGCGAGCACGATGGCTTCGTCACGAACGACGGGACCGATCACGCGGTAGCCGTCGGCGATCAGCGCCGCCACGAGCTCGTCCAGCCCTGCTCTGGTCAAGACGGCTGCTGACGCTGTCATCCGATTCTCCGTCCGGCCTTGGCTGGCCCCTCGCGAGCTAACACTGTTAGCACAGGCGAGTTAACACAGTCCGGCTTAACACAGTGTGGCGCCCCCAGAAAGTGCCATCCTGCCAGGAGGCTGCCGGATCAGGCACGGGCCCAAAGTCCCGTGTTTCCGGGTCGCTGTGCTCATCCGGCATGAACCGGACGCGGGCAGCCTTGAGATAGCGGCGGCCGACGGGAAAGGACCGACATGGCGCAGCGATCGTCGGGCGTGTATGCCCTGCTCACCGACGGCAGCACGGTGCAGATCAGGCCCGCGCAGCCCGGCGATTTCGACGCGGTGCGGCAGATGCACGCATCGATGTCTCCTGACAACATGTACCTGCGCTTCTTCAGCTTGAGCCCTCAGAACGCCGATCGGGAGGCGCAGCGGATCTGCGGCACGACCGGGCCACGTCAGGTGGCCATGCTGGCGTGGCGCGACGCGGCCGTCGTCGGCGTGGCGAGCTACGACATGAACGACGCGGCGGACACCGCTGAGGTTGCCGTGGCGGTGGCTGACGGGATGCACAGGCACGGGATCGCCACCCTGCTGCTCGAGCCCCTCGTGTCGATCGCCAGGCAGCGCCACGTGCGCGCGTTCATCGCGGAGACGCTCGTGGAGAACTCGGCTATGCTCCGCGTCTTCGCAGACGCCGGGCTGCCGGTCCGCCGTCATTTCGCCGACGGCGTTGTCGACGTGACGATCCCGCTTCCCAGCAGCGACGGCGACGCGAGCCTGGCCGACTACCTGGACGCGGTGCAGCGCAGGGAGAGCCGCGCGGACGTGGCCAGCCTGAAGCACCTCTTCCACCCCGGCTCCATCGCGGTCATCGGGGCCAGCAGGCGGACGGACTCCGTCGGAGCCAGGCTGCTCGCCAACATCACGTCGGCCGGCTTCGCTGGCCCGATCTTTCCCGTGAATCCGCATGCCAGCACGCTGGCCGGACTGCCATCTGTCGCGAGCGTCGAAGACCTGCCGGAAGGAGTGGACCTGGCCATCATCTGCGTGCCAGCCAGGGCCGTCACGGACGTGGCCGAGCAGTGCGGGCGACGCGGCGTCCGGGCTCTCGTGGTGATCACGTCAGGGCTGGGTGACGCAGGACCCGAGCTGCTGGCGACGTGCCGCCGTTACGGCATGCGGCTGGTCGGGCCCAATTGCTTCGGCATCGCCGTGCCGGGCCTGGGGCTGAACGCGACGTTCGGGCGCAGCCCGGTCCTGGCGGGCATCGCGGGCGTGGCCGTGCAGTCGGGCGGCATCGGGGTCTCCATCACCGAGCACCTCTCGCGGCTGGGGATCGGCGTCTCGTCCTTCACCTCGACCGGAGACAAGTACGACGTATCGAGCAACGACCTTGTTGCGTGGTGGGAGCAAGACGATCAGACCGAACTGGCCATCTTGTACCTGGAGTCCTTCGGCAACCCGCGGAAATTTGCCAGGACGGCCAGGCGCGTCGGCCAGCAGATGCCGGTCCTCACGGTGATCGGCGGCCGGTCGATGGCCGGCCAGGCCGCGGCCACGTCCCACACCGCGGCGGCCGCGACGCCGCTCGTCACGCGCGAAGCGCTCTTCGCGCAGGCCGGCATCGTCGCTGCCGAGAACCTGGGTGAGCTTGTCGACGCGGCGGCGTTCCTTGCCTGCCAGCCGGTCCCTGGCGGCCCGAGGGTGGCAATCGTGACGAACGCGGGCGGCGCCGGCGTGCTCGCCGCGGACGCGTGCGGCGACAACGGCCTGATACTCGCGCCGCTCAGCGAGCAGGTGAAGCAGCGGCTGACCGATCTGCTGCCCGCGGGAGCGGCCATCGCCAACCCGGTGGACACCACGGCAGCGATCAGCGCGGACGTCTTCCGCGCCTGCATGGAAACGGTGGCCGCTGACGATTCCGTGGACGCGGTGCTGAGCGTCACGGTGCCGACGGCGGTCGCCGACCCGAGCGAGGCCGTCGTGCAGTCGGCCGTCGCCAAGCCTGTCGGGGCCGTCGTCATGGACCAGGCAGAGATTGTCCGCTTGCTGCCCAGGCCTGGCACCACGACGGACCAGGACACGACGGAACGGATCAACGCCGTTCCTTGCTACGCCTATCCGGAGGGCGCGGTTCGCGCGCTCGGCCACGCGGCGAGGTACGGAGCGTGGCTGAGCCGTCCGCAAGGCCGGGTGCCTGAGCTGCCACTCGTCCGCAGCGCCGATGCCCGCGCCCTGGTCGCGGACTTTATGCGAGGCAATCCGCCTGGCGGCTGGCTCCCCGCGGGGGACGTCGCCGAGCTCCTGCGCTGCTACCAGATCCCGCAGGTGACCACCGTCGTCGCCACCAGCGAGCAGGAGGCGGTGGCGGCCGCCGCCGACCTGCCAGGGCCCGTCGTGCTCAAGGCAGCCGCGACCGGGCTGGTCCACAAGACCGAGGCCGGGGCGGTGAAGCTGGACCTGCGCAGCGCCTCCGACGTCAGCGCCGCCTACCAGGAGCTGGCGAGTTCCTTCGGCGACGCGCTCACCGGCGTGGTCGTCCAGCCGATGGTTCGCGGCGGCGTGGAGGTGCTTATCGGCGTCGCGCAAGAGCCGGTGTTCGGGCCGCTCGTGGTGTTCGGCCTCGGCGGCATCGCGACCGACGTGCTCGGCGACCACGCGGCCCGGCTGAGCCCGCTCACGGACGCTGACGCGCACGAACTTGTCCACGGCGTGCGGGCGGCGGCCCTCCTTGAAGGCTTCCGCGGCGGTCCCGCGGTCAGCACCGAGGCGCTGGAAGGCGTCCTGCTCAGGGTCTCCCGGCTCGCCGACGACCTGCCTGAAGTCGCCGAGCTTGACCTGAACCCGGTGATCGCGAGGGCCGAGGGCTGCCTCGCCGCGGACGCGAGGATCCGCCTCACGCCCGCCGAGGCACGGGATCCGTTCCTGCGGAGGCTGCGGTGAACCAGCGGCGCCTGATCGAATCGAGCTTTGTGTCTGGACACGTGCGGAGGAGATGAGGAAGGTGTCGCAGAACCAGGGAGAGAACACCCGCCGGATTGTCGTGGGCGTCGACGGCTCCAGGGCCGCGGACGCCGCGCTGCGGTGGGCGGCCAGGCAGGCCGCCCTCACCGGCGAAGCCGTGGAAGCGGTCATTGTCTGGCAATATCCGATCATCGGCGCCAGCTACGGCTGGGCGGGCGTGGCCGTGACCGACGGAATGGACCTGCAGGCCATTGCCGAGAAGACGCTCGCCGAGGCCATTGACCGGGCTGTCGGGCCCGAGTCCGCCGTCTCCGTGCAGCGGCGCGTCGTCGAAGGCTACCCGCCGAGCGTGCTCGTCGAAGAGTCCGCGGACGCGGATCTGCTGGTCGTCGGCAGCCGCGGGCACGGCACATTCGCGGAGGCGCTGCTCGGCTCCGTCAGCCAGCACTGCTCGCACCACGCCAAGTGCCCGGTCGTCATCGTGCGCAACTGACGCATGGGACCAAGGGCCTTTCAATCCGGGACGCCATGCCCTAGCGAGCCGGGCCACCCGGGCAGATAGTGGCGGTATGCGAGAAAGATTGCTCGCCATTTGAATGAGGAGGAGAGATGCCAGGGATTATCGTCGGCATCGATGAGTCTGCGAACGCGCAGCACGTCCTTGACTGGGCGATGCGCGAAGCCGGCCTTCTGAAGGCCGACCTCACCGTCATTTCAGTGGTCCCGACCATGGTGAGCCCATGGACGGGGCAGCCGCTGTCCTTCCCCGGTGGCGAAGAGGCCACCGAACACGCCCGTAAGGCCACGCAGGAGAAGGTCGCCAAGGCGGCGGGCGAGACGAGCGGGCCGCAGCCGGCGTCAGTGACCGTGCAAGCCTTTGTCGGACACCCCGCCCAGGCGCTGATCGATGCCTCTCGCGACGCTGACCTCGTTGTCGTCGGCGCGCGTGGCAGCGGCGGCTTCGCTGCCCTGCTGCTGGGCTCGTGCTCCACGCAGGTCGCGACGCACGCGGTCTGCCCAGTGGTCATCGTGCCAGCAGGCCGGTAACGAGAGGGATCGGAGGGCGCGCCCGACCCTATGACCGGCGTATGGATGTGACACCCACTGCGCGCAGCGCCTATGGGTGTCACATCCATACGCGAGAACTCCAATGGGTCAAGCGCTAACACCGCGAAGCGGCGCTCGCCACTCAATCTCTGTGCCGCCCCCGGCGGCGTCGCGCGTCTGCATGCTGCCGCCGAGCAAGGATGCTCGTTCCGCGAGGTTGGCCAGCCCGCTCCTGCGGCCGCCTGGCTTCAACCCTGGGCCGTTGTCGCGCACCACCAGGATCGCGTCGTTCCCCGCCTCGACCGAGACGTCGACCGCCGTCGGCCTGGCGTGCCTTGCCGCGTTGGAAAGAGCCTCGCGGAGCGCGTGCAGCAGGTTGTCGGCTATCTCAGCCGGCAACTCGTCGACCGGACCTGCCAGCCGCATTGCGGGCGCGAAGCCCAGCGCGTCGGCTGACTCCTCGGCAACCGCGACGATCCTGGCCCGTACCCCCGGCGCTTCGGGCTGGTCGTGGGCTTGCAGTTCGAAGATCGCCGAGCGGATGTCCTTGATCGTCTCGTCTAGCGCGTCGATGGACGTGTGCACGCGCTGCGCGGCATCGCCAGGAGGCATCCGCCCCACGGCGCCCTGCAGGGACATGCCGGTAGCGAACAGCCGCTGGATGACCTGGTCGTGCAAGTCGCGGGCGATCCTGTCGCGGTCGGCGAACAGCGCAAGGCGCTGAGAGTCCCTGCGATGCTCGGCAAGCTCAAGCCCGATGCCGGCCTGCGCGGCGAACGTCGTCACCATCTCGACCGCCCGCGGTGACAGCGGCATCGAGCCGCTGAGCCGGCCGGCCGTCATCACGCCCCTGACTCCGCCCGGCGGCCCGAGGGGGAACACGACGGCGGGGCCGAGGTTCAGCCGCTCGCGCGTCACGACCGCGACCCGCTCGTCATGGCTGAAGTCCTCGATGGCCAGTGGCACTCCGCTGGCCATGACCAGGCCGGAAGCCGAGCCCTTGGTGCGCAAGATCAGCCCTACAGCGTCGTCGGCGCCCGCGCCGGCGGCGTGCTCGATGATCAGCTGGTCCTCTCCGGCGGGCAGCGCGAGCACGACCAGGTCCGCGCCAGCTATCTCCAGGGCCTGGCGCGTGATGAGCTCAAGAACCTCCTGCTGCTGGGCATCGGACATCAGCATCTGGGTGACCTCGGCGTTGGCCGTCAGCCACTGCTGCTGCCTGCGCGCCTCCGCGTACAGCCGTGCGTTGTCGATCGCCACGCCCGCCGCGGCGGCGAGCGCGACGACGAGCGCCTCGTCGTCTTCGTCGAACGGGAGTCCGCTCCGCTTCTCAGTGAGGTACAGGTTGCCGAAGACCTCGTCGCGCACCCGGACAGGTGCGCCAAGGAAGGAGCGCATCGGCGGGTGGCCAGCGGGGAACCCTGACGAGCGCGCGTCACTTCCGATCTCGGCGATCCGCAGCGGCCTGGGGTTCGTGATCAGCTCACCGAGCAGCCCGCGTCCCTCAGGCCAGTGATCGACCTTCGTGATCTGGTCGTCGTCGAAACCGACCGGCACGAACTCGATCAGCCTGCCGTCGTCACCGATGACGCCGAGCGCGCCGTAGCGGGCGTCCACGAGCCCGACAGCCGCCACGACGATGCGGTGCAGTGCCTGCTCCAGCTCGAGCTCGCCGCCGATCGCGACCACGGCCTCGAGCAGCGCGTGCACGCGGTCACGCGTGTCGAGGGCCGCTTGCAGGCGAACCTGGAGCTCCCGCAGCAGGTCGTCAATGCGCAGGTGCGGAAGCAGCGGCTCTGAGCTATCCACGAGCATTACCCCTCCGCCGGCAGCACCAACAACAGGATCGTATTCCCGGCTCCCGCGAGGCGGCCGACATCGCCCCCAACGACGGCGAAACTTCGTGTTCTCGCGCCTATAGTGACGGGCCGCACTACGCGTCCTGGACCGCCATGGCGCAGAGTATTGTCCATGGCTCTCCGGCACGCGTCGCCGCCCGCGAGCGCGCCCGTTTTGAACGTGGACATCGTGACCGCGGCGGCCATGAGCGGCGCTCAGGTGCTGGCCGAGCTGAAGACCTCGGCGGCGGGACTAAGCGCCGACGAAGCGGCCGCGCGGCTGGCGACGACGGGCCAGAACGCGGTGCGTTCCCATCGCGCGCAGCTACTGCCTGTGCTGCTGCGGCAGTTCCGCTCGCCACTGCTCGTGCTGCTCACCATCACCGCCGTTGCCTCATATTTCGTCGGTGAGCGCGCCGACGCCCTGATCATCGGGCTGATCCTGGCTGCGTCCGTCGGCCTCGGGTGCGTCAACGAGTACCGCGCCGAGAAGACCGCAGAGGCGCTGCATTCCCGGATGGAGCATCAGTGCGTCGTAAGGCGTGCGGGCCATCCGGTGGTCGTGCCGGTCACGACGCTCGTCCCAGGTGACGTCGTCGACCTCCGGCTCGGGGACGTCGTGCCTGCCGACATCCGGCTGCTCGCCGCCACGGGGCTCGAGTGCAACGAGTCGGTGATCACCGGCGAGTCGGCCGCCGTCGAGAAGTCCGACGCCAGCGTCCCCCCCGGCACGAGTGTCGCGGAACTCCGCGGCGCCGCCCTGATGGGCTCCGTGGTCAGCGCGGGCTCGGGCCAGGGCGTCGTCACGGCGACAGGGGCGGCCGCTCAGTTCGGCAAGATCGCGCTCGGCCTGGGCGAGCGGCAGGCGGAGACGGCGTTCCAGGTGGGCCTGCGGAAATTCTCGTTCCTGCTGGTCCAGGTCGCCGTGGTGCTGACCGCCGCGATCTTCGTCATCAACGTGCTCCTGCACCGGCCAGTGCTTGACGCCCTGCTCTTCTCCCTGGCGATCGCCGTCGGGATCTCGCCGCAGCTGCTTCCCGCCGTGGTGTCGACGAGCCTCGCGGCCGGGTCGCGTCAGCTCGCCAGGCAAAAGGTCCTGGTCAAGCGCCTGGTCTGCATAGAAGACCTCGGCGACGTCGACATTTTGTTCACCGACAAGACCGGCACGCTCACGCAGGGCCGGATCAGCTTCATGAGGTCGCACGGCGAGCACGGTGAGCCTGACGCAACCCCGGTCAGGCTCGGCCTGCTGTGCAGCGAAGCGGAGGTCGAGGGCGCAACCGCGGTCGGCGGCAACCCGCTCGACGTTGCACTGTGGAACTCTCCGGCGGCCGAGTCGCACGTTGCGGAGCTGGCTGGGTACCGCCGGCTGGCGACGCTGCCGTTCGACCACGAGCGCCGCCTGGCTTCTGCGCTCGTCGAGGACGCGACCGGCGAGCTGACGCTGATATCCAAGGGCGCGCCCGAAGCGGTCGAAGCGAGGTGCGACGGCATTCCTGAGGCGGCGCGGGCCGCTCTGCGCGCGGAGTTCGCGGCTGGGAACAGGGTGGTCTCGGTGGCCACCAGGGCGGCCCGTGACCTCCAGCCTGCCGCGCTGTCCCCGGCAGACGAAGAAGGCCTGACGTTCCGCGGCCTGCTCGTCTTCCTCGACCCGCCCAAGACCAGCGCGCAAGCGGCGCTGCGGCGGCTGCACGAACTCGGGATCGAGGTGAAGATCGTCACCGGCGACAACCCGCAGGTGAGCACCACGGTCTGCGCAGAACTCGGGCTCCCCGGCGGCGCGCCCTTGACCGGGCAAGACCTTGACAAGGCCACCGACGCGGACCTCGTCGCGATGATCGGCGCCTCGACGATCTTCGCTCGCGTGAGCCCGGAACAGAAGGCGCGCATCGTCAGGGTGCAGCGCGGGGCGGGCAGTGCCGTGGCGTTTCTCGGCGACGGCGTGAACGACGCCCTGGCCCTGCATGCGGCTGACGTGGGAATCTCGGTCGATTCGGCAACCGATGTCGCTAAGGACGCAGCCGACGTCATCCTGCTGGAAAAGGATCTGCACGTGCTGGCTGACGGCGTCACTGGCGGGCGTCGCATTTTCGCGAACACGATGAAATACGTCCTGATGGGAACGTCGAGCAATTTCGGCAACATGTTCAGCGCCGCCGGCGCGTCCGCGCTTCTCAGCTTCCTGCCGATGCTTCCTTCGCAGATCCTGCTCAACAACCTGCTCTACGACACAAGCCAGCTGACGATTCCCACCGACAACGTCGATCGTGAGCAGCTCGCCAGGCCGTCGCGGTGGGACATGCGGTTCATCCGCAGGTTCATGCTCTTCTTCGGGCCGCTGAGCTCGCTCTTCGACTTCGCCACGTTCGGCGTGATGCTGTGGGTCTTCCACGCGGGACCCGCCCTGTTCAGGAGCGGCTGGTTCGTCGAGTCACTCGCGACGCAGACGCTGGTGATCTTCGCGATCAGGACCCGCAAGATCCCCTTTTTTCGCAGTCAGCCCAGTCTTGCGCTGCTGCTGGCGGCCATCGCCGTGGTGAGCGCAGGAGCCATTCTGCCGTTCACCCCCGCCGCCAGCGCCCTGGGCTTCCGGCCCCTGCCTGGCCTGTTCTTCGCGGTGCTCGGCCTGATGGTGGTCTGCTATCTCGGCCTGATCGAGGCGGGGAAGCGCCTGTTCTATCGCCAGGTCGCCGAGCAGGGCGAACGCCGCAGGGGCCCGGCCGACCGGATTCAGCGCCGGTCTGCTCGGTTCAGCACGGCTCGTCCCTACTCTGCACGTCCTCGCAGGCCGAACGTCAAGACGGGCAGCGGGCCGAAGGTCCCGCAGATCGGAGGCTGATTGCTCCTGCGGCCCATGCACCGCAGACGGCAACCTGGAGGGTATGAACGCACGCATCGGGGACAGGCTGCTGGTCGACGGGACCCGCGTCGGCCTGATCATCGCCGTGCCGCACGAAGACGGCACGCCGCCGTACATCGTGAAATGGCTGAGCGATGGCCACATCGCGATGGTTGTGCCCGATCACCACACGCGCATCGAGCGGGCTGACGAGCGGCCCGCGCTGTCGTGACCAAAGTCCCGACCGCGTGTGACCGAGATCCCTGCCGGGAAATCCTGAATCTAGTGATTGTATAAGGGCCTGGCCATCTCCTGGCCGCCGTGAGGATCGATAACTGAGCAGGAGCCGATATGAATCCGTCCTCCCTCATCCACCAGGGTTCGCTTGCGATTGATCTGAACGGGTCCAGCAGACTACTGCACTGGTCTTTCATCGATATCTCGGTCGCGAACCTGATCGTGATAGCCGTCATGGTGATCATCTTCGGAGCCGCGCTCCTGATCCGCTTCCCGCACAGGTCAGGCGCGGACATCCCGGCCGACGAGCAGCCGTCCGACGCGGCCGTGGCCGCCGCGGCCGCTGAGCCTGCCGACGCGGGCATGTGGACCGCCAAGGTCAGGACCACGGCGGCGCGGGTGCTGCCGCCCAAGAAGCTGCTGCCAGACCGCCAGCCAGCGTACGTGTCGTCCTGGATCTATGTCTTCGGCGTTGCCAGCCTTGTCGCGCTCGGCATCGTGATCGTGTCCGGGTTCGCGCTGGCGCTCGGCGGCTCTGACTGGTGGCACACCAACACGGTCGGGCACTTCTTCAACAGTGTGCACCTCTGGTCAGTCGAGCTGTTCATGGCGTTCCTGGTCATTCATCTGTGGGGCAAGTTCTGGATGGCGGCGTGGCGCGGCCGCCGCGCGATGACGTGGATCACGGGCGTGCTCGCGTTCGGCGCGTCGGTCGTGACGGCGTTCACCGGCTACCTGTCCCAGGAGAACTTCGACTCGCAGTGGATCGCGACGAACGGCAAGGACGCGTTCAACGGCGTCGGCATCGGCTCGATCTGGAACGCGATGAACTTCGGGCAGATGTTCATGTGGCACATCGTGCTGATGCCCCTCGTGCTGGTCGCGATCATCGGCGCCCACGTCCTGCTCGTCAGGGTGCGCGGGGTGAGCCACCCGCTGCCAGAGAAGGCCGTCAGGGGCCGGGCCGCCCGCAAGGCGGCGGCGGCCGCCGACGCCGGGCCCTGGAGCGGCCCGAGCCGCCGGTACGACATCCTCAAGGAAGGCACGGTCGCGACCCTGGTGGTCGGGGCGCTGACCCTGGTGATGGCCGGGGTCCTCAGCTCGCCTGACGTGCCGCCCGTGACGATGCAGACGTGGGGCAAGATCGCTCCCGTCGACCTGGTGTACACGGCCGCGACGGAGCTGAACGGCACGTCGGGCGCCGCCACGTACGGCCCGCCGTACAACAACGGAACCGACGGCGTTCAGCAAGTCGGTCCCGTGAACTGGCAGAAGCTCGCCGGGATCACCCAGCCGATCAATACCGCCCGCGTCTTCGTGCTCGGCCCGCTGTCGTCGCTGGCGAAGACCACCCCGCCGCTCGCGACGGCGCTCGCCAGCTATACGACGGCCTCGCCCGCCCAGCAGAACAAGTGGGCCACGGCGTACGTGAACGCTACGGCGCCGGGCGCGACGAAGGTTCCGTTCAACAACGGGAACCTGAACCTGCCGGCGGCCGGGCCGGTGCCCGTGATGATGGCCTACGAGCTCACGATGGCGCGCAGCGGTTCGCTCGACACTGACCTGCTCGCCCAGCGCCAGTTCTACGGCACCGACTTCACTAAGCCGCTGCTGTTCATCGCCGACGGCGGGTACTACAACAACCTCGCCGACAAGATGAACCTGACAGGCGACCAGTGGGGCGTCATGAACGAGACCGGCAACTACCCTGGTCAGCCGTGGCTGTGGCTGTACCAGATGTGGTACCACGTCTCGCCGTTCCAGAGCTCGGCGAGCGTCGACATCTGGGCGGTCTACCTGACCGGCATCGGCACCTTGCTGCTGATGTTCATCCCGTTCATCCCAGGGCTCAGGGACATCCCGCGCGCGATCCCGGTCTACCGGCTCGTCTGGCGGTCCTGGTACCGCGCGTCAGGCAAGCCGGCGGATCCAGAAAGTCCCGCCGAGCCCAAGCCAACGCCGCAGAACGCGTAACGGAACGCTCGCGCCTGGCGCGCACCGCAGGGCCAGCGTCGCCGCGGCTCGTCAAAGCCGCCGCCCGCGCCGGCCCTGCGGCATGCGCGCGCTTAGCGACGCAGGCGCAACGCGAGCCGCGGGCACAGCCGGACCGCCTCGCGGGCGTCGTCCTCCAGCCCCGGCGGCACCTGGCGGACGATCATCGGATACCCCCAGTCGTCCAGCCGGATCACATCGGGCAGTACCTCCGCGCAGATCCCGCGGCCCTCGCACTCGATCATGTCGACAGAAAGCCTCATCGCCACCTCCTCGGCATCCGGGGGTCCGGTGATGCGGGCCGGTACGGCGGGGACAGCGCGCTCGTCCGGCCAGGCACCCCGCAGCACCAGCCCGCGGCGTGCCGGTCGATCTCCCCGCTGAACGTCCGCAGCGCACTGGCGACCATCGCGACCGTGCCGTCCGGGTGCTTGCACGCTCCGCGCCCGCGCCCCACCTGCCCGATCCAGCGGCGCAGCGCGACCAGGTCGGGGCCGCGTCCTGACGCGAGACGCTCGAGCTGGCCGGCGATGGCGTCCAGGCCGAACACGCAGGGACCGCACTGCCCGGCCGACTCGCTGGCCAGGTACCGCGCGATCCTCGCGGCCTCCGCCAGGCCGCACACGTCCGCGGGGAGCGCCGCGAGCACTCCGGCGCCGAGCCCGGCGCCGAGCGCGCCGAGACCCTCGCTGGATAGCGGGAGATCGACAGCCAGGGCAGGGTCGACCCAGCTGCCGAAATACCCGCCGACGAGCAGCCCGCCGAGCGGGCCCACAGCACCTCCTGCGAGGCCGAGAACCGCACCAATCGGCGTGCCGATCTCGACCTCGTACACGCCGGGGACCCTGACTGCCCCGGCGAGCGTGACGAGCATGGACCCTGGCTCGCGCTCGGTGCCGACGCCGCGAAACCAGCCCGCGCCGTAGCGCGTGATCAGCGCGAGGTGCGCGAGCGTCTCCACGTTCTGAACCAGCGTCGGCCTGCCGTGCAGGCCGCGTTCTGACAGCCGCCTGGGCGTCGACTTAGGCTTGGGTACCCTGCTCTCGAGCCAGTGCACGACGGCGCTGGCCTCGCCCGCCACGAACGCGTCGGCCGCGGGTACGACGGACAGCCGGATCCGCTCCAGCCGCGCCCGCCGCCGCTCGGCGACCGCCGCCGCCATCAGGTCCGCTACGGCGGCGTGCGCCACGACGATCGCCTCCGTGGCGCCGACCAGGCCAGCCGCCGCGGCAGCACCGTCCAGCACGAGGTGCGGCGACTGCGCCATCAAGACCTTGTCCTTCGCGCTGACCGGCTCGCCTTCTGTGCCGTTGCCGATCACGACCGCGTTCCGCCTAGCGGCGACCGCTGCCAGCTTCCGTGCGGTCGGGAACCCGGCGCCGCCACGGCCTGCTAGCGCCGCGAGCTCCACCTCGCCGATCACCTCGTCGCGCGTGCGCGCGCCGCGGATCTCCGGCGGCGGGCCGTACCGGTCCAGGTGATCGGCCAGGGACAATGGCCCGGCGCCCCGATAGGCAGGCAGCAGCCTGGGAAGCCGGTCAGCCGTGGTGTCAGCGAGATTCGCGTGCGGCCGGCTCGCCGGCCGCACGCGAGTCCTGTCCGCCGGCACCGCTAGCGCACCGATCCGGCCACCGGCGGGCGCAGTGAACCGGCCGCCGGCGGCTCGGCCACCGGGCCAGGCCTGGCGCGCTTGACCAGCCTCACGACGACGGCCGTGGCGACGGCCG
>DASUHI010000115.1:0-3598 GCA_036273575.1 Streptosporangiaceae bacterium
CCGCCATCCGGCCGCTCGACAGAACCGCCACGCCCAGGTCAGGATCATCAATTATGGCCCGCAACGCGGCCTTAGCCCGGTCCGCATGTTCCCACGGCCTGGCTGCCATTATGCTGACCCTTTCCCAAATATTGATGATCAGCTCAGCATAGTTCTCAGGGCACGGCTAGGCCTTGGGCTGACCAGGAGAACTCTGGATCCCTACCAGGTCCGCCGCTGCGACGCTAGCGACCAAGGATCGCTAGCTGCGGCTCGTGTGAGGAGCGGGGCCGAGGTGAATGCTGTGACGAAAAGGGCTACATCATAATGCCGGCCGCACGGGCCCGCGCGGCCGCCGGCCAAGGCCGGCTGCGATCACGCGGAGAGTTCTCGTCCGCGCGGCGGAGAGTTGCCGCGTCGCGGATAGTTGACCGTGCCAGAACACCAGAAAAGCTCCGTAACCCGGCAACTCACCACGACTCGCACGGCAACTCTCCGCGACCAGCACCCGTAACTCTCCGGCACCCGGCAACCCTCCGCCACGAACACGGCAATCATCCGCGATCAACCCAGACCCGGCCCGTCAGCCGCCAGCGATTAGGGCGTTGCGGGTGACGAAGCCGGCTAGGTCTTCTCGGCGGATCACGCTGGCGAGCAGCTCGGGGAACAGGTCGGGCGTGCACGCGAACGCCGGTGCTCCCATGCTGGCGCAGGCCGCGGCCAGCTGGTGGTCGTAGGAGGGCGCGCCGTCATCGGACAGCGCGAGCAAGACCACGAGCCGAACCCCGCTGTCGACGAGCGCGGCGAGCCGCCGCAGCAGGGCCGTCTGGTCGCCGCCCTCGATCAGGTCAGAGACCAGAACCATGATCGTGTCGGCTGGCCTGGTGACGAGCGACTGGCCGTAGCTCACGGCCCTGTTGATGTCGGTGCCGCCGCCAAGCTGGGTGGCGAAGAGCACGTCGACAGGATCGGCGAGCTGGTCAGTCAAGTCGACGACCGACGTGTCGAATACCACCAGCCTGGTCCGCACGGCGCGCAGCGACGCTAGCGAGGCGGCCATCACCCCGGCGTAGACGACCGAAGAAGCCATGGACCCGCTCTGGTCGACCAGCAGCACGACGTCTTGCAACGCCGCGATCCGGCGGCGCCTGGCGTAGCCGATCAGGTGCTCGGCGATGATCGTGCCCAGGCCTGGCTGATAGGTGTGCAGGTTGGCGCGGATGGTGGCCGGCCAGTCGACGTCAGGCAGCCTCGGCCGGGTGTTGCGCGCGGATCTGTCGAGCGCGCCGAGTACGGCTCGGTGCAGCTCGGCTTGCAACCGCCGCTCGATCTCCGCCACGACCTGCCCGACCACGATCCTGGCGGTCTGCCTGGTCCGCTCCGGCATCGCGGTCCTGAGCGAGAGCAGCGTGCCCACCAGGTGCACGTCGGGCTGGACCGAGGCGAGCAGCTCGGGCTCGAGCAGAAGCTGGCGCAGCCCCAGCCGGTCAATCGCGTCTTGCTGCAGTACCTGGACCACGGGGGTGGGGAAGTAGGCGCGGATGTCGCCGAGCCAGCGGTGCACCGACGGCGCCGACGCGCCAAGCCCGCCGCTGCGCCTGCCCGCTTCTGGCTGGCTGTCATAGACAGCGGCCAGGGCGCGGTCCATAGCCTGGTCACGATCCGACAGAGTCCCCCCTCCTGCTCCTTCGTCGGCGCTGCCCAGCACCAGGCGCCACCTGCGGGCTCGCTCGGCGGCCGTGTCACGTTCAGCCATCGGCGGTGCCTTTCGCCCCGAGTGCGGCGGCGAGCACCGGCACGATCAAGCTCATCCTGGCCGTATCCCAGTCGTCCTGGCTGGTCGCGACCTGGGCGGAGGCAGCGGCGCGCCCGCCGTGCACAAGCTCGGCCATCTGCCGCCGTTCCGGCCACGGGAACAGCGCGAACGCGCGCCTCAGCAACGGCATCACCTCGTCGAATGACTCGGCTGACAGCCCGCACAGCCAGTCGTCGAGCAGCTGCCACAAGCCCGCGTCGCGCACGAGCAGCAACCCAGAGCCGCGCAGGAAGCCCTCAAGCCAGCGAACAGCCTGCGCCGGGACGGCGCGCGCTGACAGTACCCGGGCCAGGCGCTGACCGGCTTGACCGGGTTCGATCTCGGAGGCGTCGAGCAGCAACCGGACGCACCGGCCGGCCACGACGGTCTGTGAGTTGGCCAGATCAGCGACTGAGCGCTGCGCCGCGCGCCAGGCGGCTAGCTGTGCCGGCGTGCCGACAAGCGTCACCGCTTCCTCAGCAGCCTCGACCGCAGCGAGCATGCGGGCGGCGGCGTCGTCATCGAGCGAGGCGCACGCGGCTGGCAGTCCGGCGCACACCCGGATCAGCAGGGAGTCGACGACTCCGCGCACCACCGTCGCGTCGGTTCGCCTGACGTTGCCGTAGCGCAGCACGCGGGCGAGCGGCGGGACCGCGGTCATGAGTTGCTGGACGTCGCCGGTCCGCGCTGACCGCGTCTCCAGCGCGCCGGTCACGGCGGGCAGGGCTTGCGGCAGGTCGGCGAGCACGACCGCTTCGACGAGCGACGTGATCACGACAAGCTGCTGCGCGGCGGCTGCCTGCTCGGTCACCACGGCGCCGGCCGCGGCCTGAACCGTGGTGCCGTACCTGGCCCGGTCGATCAGCGCGACCAGGTACTCGGGCTGCCAGCGCAGCCGCCAGGCCTCCTTGAACGTGCCTTCGCCGCGCGCGAAGTCCGGGCTGCCCCACGGCACGTCGAGCAGGCCAAGGCGGTGCAGCAGCCGCGACCTGTCCCTGTCGTTCTCGCGGCGCAGGTCAAGCTCCACTTCCTTGTCCGCCGCGGTCGGCTTGAACCGCAGCCGCCTGCACTCGGCCTCAAAGTCCGCCTGCAGCGGCACCACGGGCACGTCGGCGGGGACCTCGCCAAGCTCTTCGCCGATCACCAGCTTGCGGGTGATCAGCGTGAGCGGCATGTCTTCGCCGTGGCACAGCACAGACCTGACCGCGTCGGTAAGCTCGCTGAGTCCTGGCAGCGTCCGGCCGCGCACCGCGGCCAGTGCCTCGGCCAGCCTGACGGCTTCGAGTGCCGCGGCCGTTGACGCATGCATGTCGGCCTGGCGCAGCAAGACGGCCGCCCTGACGACCCACCGTTCAGCGATGCGGTCAGGTGCACGCCACAGGTGCGCGTACCAGCCGGGCGAGGCGACGCCCGCGCCGTAACCGCCCGCCTGCGTCAGCCGCGCTGACGTCCACGGCACCCAGGTGACGCGGGTTCTGGTGGTCCGAAGGCCGCGCAGCACGTCGGCGTCCGCACGGGCCGTCGGCAGCGTCGCGAGCGCGGGGACATGCCAGGCGCCGCACACCACGGCGATACGCTCATGACCAGCTCGCACCGCTGCCCTGATGCCGTTGCGCATGGCGGCTTCGCGGCGCTGTTCGCGCTCGGACGGCGACCAGCCGTCTTCCGCGGCCGCCTCGCGCAATTCGGTCATCGCCTCGCCGATCGCGGCGAACAACTCAAGCGGGTCACCGCCGAGCCGGTGCTCGACGACGTCCTCCCACCATCGCTCAGGATCATCGTGACCGGCGGCACGCGACAGCCAGCCGAGCGGATCGGCGGCCA
>DASUHI010000116.1:0-7944 GCA_036273575.1 Streptosporangiaceae bacterium
GTGGCCTCGACCGCGGACGGGGTCTACGTGTGCACCCACGCCTGGTGGGGCGCACATGGCCCGGCGGACGACCCGTTCAGCCCGGACCAGGCGGTACTGAGCCAGAGCCGCCAGCGCATACTCGGCCTCGCATCGGTGATCATCCCCGGGCATGGACCCAGCTTCGCGCCCGGTCCCGGCACCCCGCGCTGACCTGGCGCTAAGCGGCCTCCCCTTTCAGCGCGAACATGGACAGCCGCCGGCCGGCCAGTGCCAGGGCAATGACGGTGACCGCGACAGCCATGACGATCGCGGTCGCCGGCGTCAGGTGGGCGTTCAGGGCAGGCGATCGCGCGATCGAGTTCGCCACGCCTAGGGAGTACTGACCGACCGACAGCACCCTGACGCCGCCGATCAGGTTGCCGAGCAGTCCTTCCCAGACCAGCAGGTAGAGCAGGCCGACCGCGATGGCCCTCGTGGTGAGCAGCGACAGCATGACGAACAAGGCGTTGTAGGCCACGGCGGCGACGATCGCCCCGGCCAGCAGGCCGACGGCTAGCTTGTCACCAGGTCCCTTGGCGATGGCGGCCGCGAGATACAGGGGAACCGAGCCGAACGCGATCGTGAGCAGCACAGCGGCTGCGAATTTAGAGAGAACCACGCTCAACCTGTTTACCGGCGTCGCGAGCAGGTGGATGATGCTGCCGTCGTCGATCTCGGCGCCGACCACGCTGGTGCCGATGATCAGCGCGGTCAGCGGCAGCACGACAGAGAAGCCGAAGACGCCGAGGAACTCCGCGGGCCAGGCCGGGCTTCGCGCCACCACCTTCAGCGCCACCGTGATCAGCACCAGCACCAGCGGCGCGAGCAGGAAGACAAGCGCTCGCTTGCGGCCGAGCGTGGCGCGCAGTGTGATTCGCAGCACCACCGGGTTCAGCAGGCCGCTCATGCGCCTCACCGCTTCCTCGTCACGCCGACACCAAATAGGAGAACACGCTCTCCAGCGACTCATCGGACGGCAGCACTTCGCGCAGCCGGATGTCACCGTCCCGGCACAGAACGGCGAGCTCCCTGGAGAAGGCGCCGAAGTCGGAGGTGCGCACCTGCAGGCCGCGCGGCGTCAGTTCGACGCCGGTCACGGCGGGCCGGCCGATCAGCGCCGCGCCAAGCAAGCGGTCCGCCGACGTCCTGACCAGGAACACGTGCGGCCTGCTGGTCATCAGCCGGCGGATGGCGCGGAAGTCGCCGGACGCCGCTAGCCGTCCACCGACGATGACCTGGATGGTACCGGACATCCGCTCGACCTCTTCGAGGATGTGCGAGCTGAACAAGATCGTCCTGCCGTGCAGCGCCATGTCCTCGAGCAGGTCCATCATCTGCAGCCGCTGCCGCGGGTCCATGCCGTTGAACGGCTCGTCGAGCAGCAGTACCTGCGGGTCGTGCACGAGCGCGGCCGCGACCTTGATCCGCTGCCGCATGCCCTTGGAGTACGTCGCGATCCGCCGGTCCTGCGCGTCTGCCATGTCCATGATGGCGATCGCGCGCCGCGCTGCCGCATCAGGATCGGGCAGCTGGTGCAGCCTCGCGGTAGACCTGACGAAGTCGGCCCCGGTCAGGAACGCGTAGACCGAGTCGCGTTCAGGCACAAGCCCGAGCGTCCTGAAAACCGCCGGGTTTCGCCAGCTCGGCTGGCCGCCAACGGTCAGCTCGCCGCGGGACGGCGCAAGGAACCCGGCCATCAGGTTCAGCAGCGTGGTCTTGCCAGCCCCGTTCGGGCCGAGCAATCCGGTGATCCCAGGCCCGATCGTCATCGTGATGTCGTTGACGGCGACCACGTTGCCGTACCAGCGTGAGACGTTGCGAAGGTCGATGGTGCTGGTCTGACGCATCTCCGGGACAGTGGCGGCCTGACGCGCCTCAGGGACGGTGCTCATGCGACGCTCGCGCCCGCGTAGCGCCGCACCAGCACCGCGAGGCTGCCCCCGAGCAACACCAGCAGCATGAGACCGTAGGCGAAGCCGTAGTGTCCTGGATCAGCGACGATCCCCTGGCTCGTCCCGCCCAGCCACTGCCGGACCCCGTCGAGCACCGTGAAGGGGCTGATCAAGCCGAAGAGGTGCGCGGCCGCCGACGTGGCCTGGTCCCCCGCCGTGATCTGGCCACCACCACCGCGCTGGCCAGCCTCGGAGATCTTGGTCAGCACGTTGGTCAGCGTCCAGGTCAGGAACAAGAAGATCGCGACCGAGCCCGTGGAGAAAGCCCGGCGGCCGCTCACGCAGGCAAGCGCCAGCCCGACCGCGGCGAGGACCGCCGCCCACATCAGCCCGACCAGCAAACCGAGAATCGCCGCCCTGGTCTGCGCCCACACCGCCGCACCGCTGTGCACCTGCAAGATCGTGCCGACGTACAGCAGCAGTACGGGAATGTCGATCATCGCCAGGCACGCGAGCGTGAACGCGGCGTACTTGGCCAGCGGGTAATCCTCCCTGCGGATCGGCCTCGCGAAGTACAGCGGCAGCACCCGGCTGCGCAGATCGCGCGAGACGAGCTCAGGCGCCTGCGCGGCCATGAACGCCAGCAGCACGAGCACGCGCAGGTTCCCGACGTATGTGTCATAGTCGATGACCCTGGCGTGCGACTTGCTGAGCGCCATCACGACGGCGTTGATCACCGCTGGTGCGCACATGATCACGAAGGTGATCACCGGCACGATCTTGGCCTTCGCGCCGCGGCCGAAGCCGAACGCCGATCGCAGGCTGTGCCAGCACAGCGCGAGCGCGATCTGGCCGCGGCCGAACCTCGGCCCGTCGTAGGTCTGGTAGCCGATGTCGTGGATGACACCGGCGCCCGGCGCCACCAGGCCGGCCCCGGCCGTGTTGTCAGCGGCCATCGATTGCTCCCGTAAGCCGGCCGGCGGGCTCGCCGGGATCCCTGAACAGCTCCTCGACCCGGTGCCTGCGCTGCTCCATTCTGGTCAGCGGGAGTCCGAGCCCGGCGACGGCGTCGCGCACGACGTCGAACGTCGCATCGCCGGTGATCAGCACGAGCAGCTCGCGGCCGTGCTGCACGGGTGCGAGCTCCCTCGCGGCCAGCTCGGCCGCAAGCAGGTCGGCCCCCTCCTCGACCTCGATGGCCAGCACCTGGCTGACCTTCGTGAACGAGCTCATCGTGGCTGACCTGAGCAGCCGGCCCGCGTCGATGGCGATCAGGTGGTCGCAGATCTGCTCGATCTCACCGAGCAGGTGCGAGGAGACGACGACCGAGATGCCGAAGTCGCCGCCGATCCGGCTGATCAGGTCCAGCATCGCGGTTCGCCCGGCCGGGTCGAGGCCGTTGGTCGGCTCGTCGAGAAGCAGCAGCCGGGGATCGCCAGCGAGCGCCTGCGCGAGCTTCACCCGCTGCTTCATGCCGGTCGAGTACGTCCCGATCTGGCGGTAGCGCTCCTCGTAAAGACCCACGTGCCGCAGCGACTCGGCTGCCCGTTCCTTCGCTGCCGTCGGCGGCACACCCGACATCCGGCCCATGTGCGTGACGAACTCGGTGGCCGTCACGTCCGGCGGCAGGCAGTCATGTTCTGGCATGTAGCCGGTCAGCGCCCTGATCCGCTCTCCGCGCGCCGCGGTGTCGAGCCCGAGCACGCTCGCCGCGCCGCTGGTGGGCGGCAGCAACCCGAGCAGGATCTTGATGAGGGTCGACTTGCCTGCGCCGTTGGCGCCGACCAGCCCGGTAATGCCGGGCCCGACCGCCATGGTCAGGTTGTCGAGCGCCGTGATCGTCGGGCCGAACCGACGGGTCAGGCCGTTGGTCGCGATCACCGGGGCGTCGGCGTCGCTACCTGCCGGGGGGTCTTGGGTCACCGTCCAACCCTGGCCCGTGCGCAGGGACGCTGTCATCACCCGCAAGGCTGATTCCGGCTACGCCCCCCGTAGCACCTGCCACCTTCGTCAGAACCAGGCGAATATGATTTGCGCGATATGCCGGACCGATTGACCTCCCGCACCGTGCTGGCCGCGCTGTTGCTGCTGCTGACCATCGCGGGCATCCGCGCGGCCGGGTCGGCCGTGACCACGTCGACCCCGGCGCTGCCGCTCCTGACCGGAACCGGCTGTGCGCTGGAGGCCGTCCTCGCCGCGCTGCTCGTCATGCTGCGCTGGCGGCGCCGCCCGCGCGGCAGCCAGGCAGATCCGGCGACCGACCCCGTGACAGGCCCCGCGGCCAGGCTCAGACTGATGCTCACCGGCGTGATCGTGATCGGGCTGATCGCGATCCCGGCGGCGATCCTGATCGCCAGCCTGGCCCGGATCCGGCCGCGCCGCCGGCCGCCGCAGCGCCGTCTCAGGCCGGGGGGGCGCCCGGGCAGGCTGCACCCCGGCCACGTCGTTCACGCGCCGGCGGCCGTGACCTACCTCCAGTACGTGCTGCTCGCGCTGGTGATCGCGGCGATCATCGCGGCGGCCGTCATGCTCTGGCGGCGCCGCCGGCGCTGGTCGCGGCCGCCAAGGATCCCCGTCGCGCCCGACCTGGAGACCGACACGCCAGCCGAGCTGGCCCGCGCCGTCGACTCTGGCCGGGTCGCGCTCCGTGAGCTCGATGACGCGAGAGCCGCCATCATCGGCTGCTACGTGGCCGTGGAGGACTCGCTCGCCGAGGCGGGCGCGGCCAGGGCCGCGGCAGAGACACCAGACGAACTCCTCGACCGCGCGGTCACCGGCGGCATCGTGAGCGCCGCTCCCGCCGGCCGCCTGACGGCCCTGTTCTACGAGGCGCGCTTCTCGACGCACACCATGCCGTCGTCACGGCGGGACGACGCCGAGCGTGCGCTCGCGGAGATCGCCGCAACCCTGACGCCCGTGCCCGGGGCACACACCGCGGCCGGACCAGGCGCTGGCGGCGCACCATGACGCACGACCAGGCCACCGCCGGCGGGCCCACCGCTGACGGGCCTACCGCTGAGCGGCACGGCACTGGATGGCGCAGCGCCCGGCGAGAGGTCGCCGTCGCCGTCCTTCTCGCGGTCGCGATCTGCGCGGCCGCGTGGGTGCTCGAGGGCCCGGCCGCGGCCGGTTTCGCGGCGCTGGCCACCGCGGCACTCAGCCTGGTCGCGCTCAGGGCCCTGATCGAGCCGCACGAACCACCAGAGGCGCCACCCCAGCCAAACGAGCTTGGCCCGTCGGGGTCGTTTGTCGGGTTCTGGCGGATGCGTTCCGACCTGGGCGACGCCACCACGTCGCTGAGCGTCTGGGACATCGCGCTGCGCCCGCGGCTGACGAACCTGCTCGCTGCCCGGCTCTCCGAGCGGCACGGCATCAGCCTGGCCGACGACCCGGAAGCGGCGAGGCGCGTGCTGACAGGCGGCAAGCCGGGCCGGAGCGACCTGTGGACGTGGATCGACCCGCGGCGCCAGGCGCCGCCAGGCGCCGGCTCGCTGCCGGGGATCCCGCCGCGCGTGCTCGCCGCACTGATCGACCGACTGGAGCGACTGTGACCGACCCAACCGGCCAGACAATGACCGGCCAGACAACAACTGGCCAGGCCCTGACGCCGGCCCAGACTGCCGAGCGGTGCAATCAGGTTCTCGCCGAGCTGGAGCGCGCCATCATCGGCCAGCGCACCGCGCTCGAACTGGTTCTGACCGGCATCCTCGCGGGCAGCCACATCTTGCTCGAGGACCTGCCGGGCCTCGGCAAGACGCTGACCGCGCGGTCGTTCGCCAGGGTGCTCGGCCTGGATTTCAACAGGATCCAGTTCACCCCTGACCTGCTTCCCTCCGACGTCGTCGGCGCTCCGCTGTACGACCAGCGCAGCGGCGAGATGGTCTTCAGGCCAGGCCCCGTCTTCACCCAGCTGCTGCTCGCCGACGAGATCAACCGCACGCCGCCGAAGACCCAGGCGGCCCTGCTCGAAGCCATGGGCGAGGGCCAGGTCAGCATGGACGGCCAGACCAGGCGGCTGCCGAGCCCGTTCATCGTGCTAGCCACGGCCAACCCGATCGAGTACGAGGGCACGTACGACCTGCCAGAGGCGCAGCTCGACCGGTTCGGCATGCGGCTGCGGTTCGGCTATCTAAGCGGCGCCGACGAGGTCACCATGCTGCAACGGCGGCTGGACCGAGCCGCCGACGAGGTCGACCTCACGGCTCTGACGGGTCCGGCGGAGCTGATCGCGATGCGGCGATCCCTCGAGCAGATCGAGGTCTCCGGCGACCTCCTCGAGTACGTCGTCGCGCTGATCGCCGCGACGCGGGCGAGCCAGCAGGTCCAGGTCGGCGCCAGCCCGCGCGGCGCGCTGTTCCTCGTCCAGCTCGCGCGCGGCCGGGCGGTCCTGCGCGGGCGCGACTACGTCATCCCCGACGACATCAAGGCGGTCGGCGTCCCCGCGCTCGCGCACCGCATCACGCTGCGGCCAGAGTTGTGGGTGCGCAAGGTCAGCCCGGAGGACGTGATCGCCAGGATCCTGACCAGCGTTCCCGTGCCGCGCACCGACCCCGCGTCCCCCGTTATCCGTTAATGAACTTTTCTTCTGCCCGAACAGGACGCTCGTGCTGACCGCGGCACCGCAGCGCACGGTCGCGGTGCGCTGGCGGCTGTCGGGCCTGGCCAGGGGGCTGGTCACGCTCGCCCTCTGCGGGCTCGTGCTCGCCGTGATTACCAGGCGGGCCGAGTTCGCCGGACTGGCGTCGCCCGCCCTGCTGCTGCTCACACGCCGGCAGCCGGAACTGCCGCGGGCCATCGGGCTGACGCTCGCGGGCGCGGCAAGCCAGGTGACGGAGACCGAGCAGGCGTCCGTGCTCGCGAGGATCAGCGGGCATGGCGGCGCGGCGGTGCACGTCAGGCTGCACCCGGCGGCCTGGATCGCTGCCGGGGACGCCACCCTCGGGGCCGACGGCTGGCACCGGCTGCCGTTCCGCGCGGAACGCTGGGGCCTGCGCGCCGTCGGCGTCCTCGAGGTGATCCTGCATGACCGCTGGCGGCTCGCCGAGGCCAGGGCGAGCGTCGAGCTGCCGCCGGTCACCTGCCTGCCGCTGCCGGCCAGGCTCGGGTCGCTTGTGGTGCTCAGCAAGCTGCCAGCCAGGCTCGGCGAGCACGCCGCGAGGGCGACCGGGGAGGGCGTCGAGTTCGCCGGGGTGCGCGAGTTCGTGCCAGGTGACAGGCAGCGCAGGATCAACTGGCCGGCGACGACCCGCCGCGGCACGCTGCAGCTGAACACGTTCGCGGCCGAACGAGCCCAGGTGACGGTCATCCTGATGGACATCAGCACCGACGTCGGCGACGCGGGACGCAGTACGGCCGATCTCGCGGTCCGGGCGACGGCGGGGGTCGCGGCTGCCTACCTGGCGGCCAGGGACAGGGTCGGGCTGATCAGCTTCGGCCGGCAGCTGCGCTGGATCAGCCCGGCTCCCGGGCGGCGCCAGGCCGAGCGGATCATGACGATGATCACGATCGACCACGGCAACGGCGAGGCGCTCGCGACCGTCACCAGGCTGCCTCAAGCGGCGCTGCCACCTGGCGCGCTGATCATCGTCGTGAGCCCGTTGCTCAGCCTGCGGCTGGTCGAGGCGCTGCGGGAGCTGCGCGAGCGCGGGTTCGCGACGATCGTGCTCGACGTGCTCTGCGCAGAACCTGAGATCAGCCGGGGAGGGGCCCGCAGCCGCGACCGCACCATGGCCGGGCTCGCGCGCCGGGTCTGGCGGATGGAACAGGAGGCGATAAGGTTCTCGCTGCGCGAGCTCGGCATCCCGGTCGCGACCTGGGACGGGGACTCCGCCCTGGACGAGCCGCTCGCGCCGTACACCAGGCGGGTCATGGTGAACCGGGCGTGACGCAACCCTCCCTCGCGCGTGAGTCCGCCGTTTCCGGGCGGGCGGCGCGGCTCAGGTACGCGGCAGCCGTTGCCGCGCTCGCGGCGGGCGCGGTCGCGTGGGCGGCGCTGCCGGCGGGCGGCGCGGCGCCGGGTCTGCGGCCGGTC
>DASUHI010000117.1:0-13838 GCA_036273575.1 Streptosporangiaceae bacterium
TGCGCTGGCCGCTGGCCTCACGACCGTCCTGTTGTGGGGCTCGGCTTTCGTCGCGATCCGGGCGGCTGACGAGCGGCTGTCGCCCGGCGCGATCGGGCTGGGGCGGCTGATCGTGAGCAGCGCCATCCTCGGCGTCGTGGCCATGATCCGCCGCGATCCGTCGCCGCGCGGACGTGACCTGCTGGCGATCGCCGCGTACGGCGTTCTCTGGCTCGGCGTCTACAGCGTCACCCTCAACGCGGCGGAACGGCACATCGACGCCGGAACCGCGGCGATGATCATTAACACCGGGCCGATCCTGATCGCGATCGGCGCGGGGGTCTTTCTCCGCGAGGGCTTTCCGCGCCGGCTTTTCGCTGGCTGCCTCGTCGCGTTCGGCGGCTGCGTCCTGATCGGGTTCGCGAGCATCGGCTCCGGATCCCGACCGGGCATCGGCGTCGCGCTCTGCGTGGTCGCGGCGTTCGCGTACGCGACCGCGGTCGTCGTGCAGAAGCCGGTGCTCGCGCGCGTGTCGCCGTTCCAGGTGACCTGGGTCGGCTGCGTCGCCGCCACCGTCGCGTGCCTGCCGTTCGCGCCTGCCCTGATCGCGGACGCCGCGACGGCGGGGCCTGGCGCGATCGGCTGGACGGTCTACCTCGGGGCCGGCCCGACCGCCCTCGGGTTCGCGACGTGGGCGATCGCGCTGCGGAGGACGACCGCGGGCCGGCTGGCCTCGCTGACATACCTGATCCCGGTCGTCGCGATCCTGCTCGGCTGGCTGGTGCTCGGGGAGATCCCCCCGCTGTTCGCCGTCATCGGCGGGGCCGGTTGCCTGGCGGGAGTCCTGTTCGCCAGGCGGCGGACGGTGAGCATGGAAGTGCGCCAGGGCCGGAAACAAAGTCCGGCCCTGGCGCAGGGTGAGCAGGGTGAGCGGGCGACGTAGCGGCCCCGGCGGTCACGCGTCGCCGCGGCGCATCCGCAGGGCCGAGATTCCCAGCAGCACTGCGGCGTAGGCACAGAGGACGCCGAACCCGGTCCACGGCTGCAGCAGGCTCGAGTCTGGCTGGACCGCGGTGACCGCCTGGCCGGCGTTAGCCGGCAGGAACTTGCTCACGTCCTCGGCCATGCTGCCTGGCAGGAAGCCCGCAGCCAAGGGTAGCCCGTACAGCAGGCCGAACAGTGCCGCGATCCCGCCTGCCGCGTTGCGCAGCGCCGCGCCCAGGCCGAGGCCGAGCAGGGCGATCACGGCCAGGTACAGCGCGCTGCCGATCACCGCGCGGGTCGCTCCTGGCTGGTTCAGGGACACCGACAGGTGCTGGCGGGCCAGGATCGACTGGCCGCCGATGAAGGCTGCGAGTGCGGCTGGCACGCTGACGGCGGTGACGGCGGCGGTGAGCAGCGTTGCCTTGCCCCACAGCACGGGCAGGCGGCGCGGCACGGCCCCGAACGTGGTCCTGATCAGCCCGGCCGCGTACTCGCCGGTGATCAGCAGGACGCCGAGCACGCCGACGGCTATCTGCGCGAGCTGCACGCCGGACAGGCTGATCGCGGCCGGGTCGAAGGACGCGATCGCCGCCGCGCCGTGCGGCGGCCTCGCGACGCGCAGCAGGCTGTAGCCGACGCCGAACCCGACGACGAGGACGACGGCCGCGGCCATGGCCCACCACGCGGACGGCTGGGTGCGCAGCTTCGTCCACTCCGCGCGGATCACCCGGGACTGGGTGACGCGCTGCGGCTTGCGGTAGGACGGCGGGACGCCGGTGACCTCAGCATGGGACGCGGGGGAAACAGTGGTGGCAGTCATTGTGGTGCTCCTTGGGGTGTCGTAGGTCAGGGGTCAGATGGCGGCGCGGTACTCGACCGAGTCCTGGGTGAGG
Source organism: Streptosporangiaceae bacterium (assembly GCA_036273575.1). Classification (GTDB taxonomy): domain Bacteria; phylum Actinomycetota; class Actinomycetes; order Streptosporangiales; family Streptosporangiaceae; genus Chersky-822. The sequence goes on from DASUHI010000117.1 coordinate 1,857, forward strand.
CCGACGAAGACGTCCTCGAGCGACGCCTGCTCAGTGGCGAGCTCGAGCACGGTGATCCCGGCGGCGCCGGCCACGGCGCCGACCTGGGCCGCGGACACGCCGGTCACGGTCAGCGCGCCGTCGGCGGCCTCGGTGACAGCCACGCCCGGCTCGCGCAGCATCCTGGCCAGCGCGGCCTGATCGGTGCTGCGCACCCGCACCGAGGACGGCGCGGCCTGCGTCATGAACTCGTCGATGCCCGTGTCCGCGATCAGGCGCCCGCGGCCGATGACGATCAGGTGCGTCGCGGTCTGGGCGATCTCGCTCATCAGGTGCGAGGAGACGAACACGGTCTTGCCCTGCGCGGCCAGGTCGGCCAGCATGCCGCGGATCCACCTGATCCCCTCGACGTCCAGGCCGTTCACCGGCTCGTCGAGCACGACGGTGGCCGGGTCGCCGAGCAGCGCGGCCGCGATGCCGAGCCGCTGGCTCATGCCGAGCGAGAACTTGCCTGCCCGCCGGCCAGCGACCGAGCGCAGGCCGACCGCGTCGATGACCTCGTCGACCCGCGACTTGCGGATGCCCGAGGTCTGCGCGAGCGCGAGCAGGTGGTGGTAGGCGCTGCGGGAGGGAAGCACGGCCCGCGGGTCAAGCATCCCGCCGATCTCGTGCAGCGGCGCGGCGTGGCTCCGCGGCGAACGGCCGTTGACCAGAACCGAGCCGCTGGTGGGCTCGTCCAGGCCGAGGATCATCCGCATCGTGGTGCTCTTGCCCGCGCCGTTCGGGCCGAGGAAGCCGGTGACCACCCCTGGCCGGACGGTGAACGTCAGGTCAGAGACGGCAGTAGTAGATCCGTAGGTCTTGGTCAGTGCGTGTATCTCGATCATGACTACGACGGTGCCAGCGCGAAAGCGCCGTGTCGCTGGGGCGCACAGCCGCTCCTCGGTGGGGATTTCCGCACCCCGCGCGCTGGACAGCCCGATAGAGATGCGCGGGATGTCCTTGTACGTTGACGTCATGACCTCGGCAGACCTGACTTCCAGGCGACTGAGCACCTTGCTCGGCGCGCTGTGGTCCGGCCCTGCGTGGCGCGCCACCAGGAATGGGCTCGCCGCGCTGCTCGTGGCCGTCGTGGGCACGATCCTTGTCGGCGGGATCGGCGTGGTCTGGGGCGCGGCGATCTTCGCGCTGCTGACCGGGGCCGGTGACTGGGGTCATGTCACGCTGTACGCGACGTTCGTCATCGTGGGCCCTGTGCTGGCCCTGTGGGCGATCCAGGGCGTCACGGCGCTGCAGCGGTCCCGGCTGCACGCAGTGGCCGGCATCGACATCCCTGCCGGGTCGCGGGCGTTCGACCGCAAGCCCTGGCCGATCGGCCCGTGGCTGGCGGCGAGCACATGGCGGCAGATCGCGTTCCATGTGCTGTCAATCGGAACCGGTTTCGCCGCCGGCCTGGCGGCCGCCTGCTGGCTCGCCCCCCCGATCGCGGTCGGCTACCTGATCGCGGCACGGCCGGCGCCAGCCGTCGGCGCCGCGGCGAGCGCGGGCGCCGTGGTGCTGCTCTTCGCCGCGCCCTGGCTTGCCCTGCTGGTGGCGCAGGCCGACGAGGGCCTGGCGAGGGCGCTGCTCGGGCCAAGCCAGAACGAGGCACTGGCGATCCGGCTTGAGTCGCTGGCCAGGAGCCGGGCCGAGATCGTCGCCGCGACCGACGCGGAACGCCGCAGGATCGAGCGCGACCTGCACGACGGCGCGCAGCAGCGGCTGGTCTCCCTGGCGATGAACCTCGGCATGGCCAGGGTGCGTTTCACCGACGTGCCAGAGCCGGTGCAGCACGCGATCGGCGCGGCCCACGAGGAGGCCTTGCTGGCGCTGTCCGAGCTGCGGGAGTTCATCCGCGGCCTGCACCCCGCCGTGCTCAACGACCGCGGCCTGGACGCCGCGCTGTCCGGCCTCGCGGCACGCGCCCCGCTGCCGGTCAGGCTCACCGTGCACCTGGTGACCCCGGCCGCGCCGAGCGTGGAGGCCGTCGCGTACTTCATCGTCTCCGAGGCGCTCACCAACGTGGCCAAGCACGCACGGGCCACGCACGCCGAGGTGACCGTCATCCGCGAAGCCGACCTGCTGAGGATCGTCGTCCGCGACGACGGAGCCGGCGGGGCGAGGGTATCCGCGAGTAGCGCGGATGGAAGCGGAACCGGACTCACGGGGTTGATGCGGCGCGCCGCGTCGGTCGACGGCACGCTGGTCATCGACAGCCCGCCCGGCGGGCCTACCGTCATCAAAGCGGAGCTGCCATGCGAATCGTGATCGCCGAAGACTCCGTGCTGCTGCGGGACGGGCTGACCAGGTTGCTGTCGGACGGCGAGTTCGAGGTCGTCGCGGCCGTGCCTGACGCGGAAGAGCTGCTCAGGGCCGTCGCTGAGCACCAGCCTGATCTGGCTGTGATCGACGTCAGGATGCCGCCAGGGTTTACCGACGAGGGCATCAAGGCGGCGCTCGTCATCCGCAGGCAGCACCCGGGCGTCGCGCTGCTCGTGCTGTCCCAGTACGTCGAGGAGAGCTACGCGACCGACCTGCTGTCGGAGGCGACCAGCTCGGTCGGCTACCTGCTGAAGGACCGGGTCGCGCACGTCAGCGACTTCCTCGACGCGGTTCGCCGGGTGGCCGCTGGCGGCACCGCGCTCGACCCTGACGTGGTCGCGCAGCTGCTTGTCCGCCGCCGCGACGACCCCATGAGCAGGCTGACGCCGCGCGAGCAGCAGGTGCTCCGGCTGATGGCCGAGGGGCGCTCGAACGGCGGGATCGTGGAGCTGCTGAAGGTCAGCCCCAGCGCGGTGGAGAAGTACGTGACGAACATCTTCGTCAAGCTCGATCTGCCGCCGACGAGCACCGACCACCGCCGCGTCCTCGCCGTCCTGAAGTACCTCGGCACCTAGACCCCTCCGGCCGCACACCCCCGACCCAACCCGACCTATGAACCCTTGGTGGTGCCATGGGCCCACCAAGGGTTCATAGGGTCAACTGGAAGCGCCGGTTAGGTGGTGCAGGAGAGGTCACCCGACGGCAGGACGCCGGTGTTGAGGTATGCGTTGACGGCCCCGTCCACGCATGACGAGCCGCGGAATAGGTATACGCCGTGGGTGCGAGCGCCCTGGAGCGTGATCATGCGCGAGCCGGTCAGCGCCCGGTGCATGGCCCGTCCCATCGACAAGATGGCGTTGATGTCCCCTGACGCCTGGACGACGAGGGCAGGGACGTGGTTGGCCACCAGGGGCGCGCGGGGCGGGCGGAATGGCCAGAACGCGCACGGCGTGATCGTCTGGTCGACGGGGCTGAACAGCGGCGCGCTCGCCCTGTGCGCCTGGATGGCGCGCCAGTAGACCCGCGGCCTGCGGGGAACGGGCGCGTCGTCGCACATGATCGCCGTCGCCGCGCTGCGCAGGGCGGAGCCTGCGCTGCTGAGCTGCGTGGCGAGGGCCTGCAGCAGCGCTGTGCTCGGCTTCGCCGGCTGCCCGTGCGCGGCCCGGTTCAGCGCCGCGACGGTCGCGGCGAGCTCGGCCGAATTGACCGGCGAGTCGTCGCTGAGCGGGTCGAGCAGGACGGCCGGCACGACCGTGTCGTCAACGCGGAACGGCCCTACGCGCAGCGGGTGCCGCGCGGCGGCGCGGTAGATCCGGTAGACGGTCGCGACAACTTCGGCTGGCGTGCCGCCGAGGTGGAACTCGCTGTCGTGCGCCGCAGCGAACCTGGCCCAGTCGTGCAGCGCGTGCTCGCGCTGCGGTCCGTTGGCTCCCTTGGCCACGCCGGGGTGCGCGGGGTTGATCGCGCTGTCGAGCACGATCCGCCCCGCCCGGCCCGGGAACATCTGGGTGTAAAGCGCACCCAGGTACGTTCCGTAGGAGTAGCCGAGGTAGGACAGCTTGGGCTCGCCGAGCGCCGCGCGGATGACGTCCATGTCGCGGGCCGCGCTCGCGGTTCCGGCGAACGGGAGCATGGCGCCCTCCGCGCGGGCGCAGCGGTGCGCGAGGTTTCTGGTCAGCCGCACCATCTCGGCGAAGCTGGCCTTGCTGCGCCCGGCGCCGCGCGGCAGCCAGCCCGCGTTCCAGTGGCAGTTGATCGGCGTGCTGCGGCCAGCGAATCGCTGGTCCATCCCGATTAGGTCGAATCGCGCGCCAGTGTCGCCCATGGCCTGCCTGGCGAGCAGCACGTCAGTGAGCACGGGGGTGGCAGGGCCGCCGAGGTTGATGATCATCGCACCGATCTTCTTGGCCGAGGGGTCGGCCGCGAGCCGGGAGACGGCGATCGTGATCGTGCGGCGGCCAGGATGGGCATAGTCGAGCGGCACGCGGATGTCCGCGCACCGCGCCCCTGCCTGGTCAAGCGCCTTGCCGCCCGAATCGCGCGGGCCGCGCTGGCATTTGTGCCAGCTGACGTGCTGGCTGTAGAAGCGGCCGAGCCCTGCCGGCCTGTTCTCAGCCGTTCCTGCTGGCGCCGCGGCCAGCATCCCGGTCACGGCCATCCCGGCGGCAAGCACCGCGGCGCTCCACCGTGTTGCGTTCACAGGTCACTCCTTGCGCACTGGCGGGCTGTCGCGGCCCGCTGAACGTCGACAAGGCACAGGCTCCCTGCGCGGGCATGGCGTTGTCGGTAGGGCGCCCAGCGGCTTGATGGTGGGGTTTTCCGCAAGGGCCGCTCGCCGGCGATTCACCCGGTGCGGGTGGGGCGCTCTCGCGGCGGTCTTGGTGGGCTAGGTACGACCGCCGTCAGAGGGGGCGGACTCGTGAGTCTGGTGACGCCTGTGCCCGTGGCCCCGCGGGCTGTCGGCCAGCTCACGCCCGTTATCGGGGCGGAGCGGCGTGACAGGCTGACCGAGGCGGCGGGTCAGTTCCGGCGCCAGCTCCGCGACCGCACGCTGTGGAACGTCAGCTCGACTGCGGTCGGCGGCGGCGTTGCCGAGATGCTGCATGTGCTGCTCGGCTACGTCGAAGGAGAGGGCATCGCAAGCCGGTGGATGGTGATCACCGGCGACGCCGAGTTCTTCGTGATCACCAAGCGCCTGCACAACCAGATCCACGGGCAGGTCGCCGGCGGACCACTCACCGCGGCACAGATCAGCCACTACGAGCACATGCTCGCCGCGAACGCCGCCGAGCTGCTCGAGCTGATCAGGCCTGGCGATCTCGTGCTGCTGCACGACCCGCAGACGGCGGGGCTTGCCGAGCCGCTGGCCAGGGCGGGCGCGCTGGTCGCGTGGCGCTGCCACATCGGGGTTGACTGGCAGAACGAGGTGACGGCAGGGGCGTGGAACGTGCTGCGGCGGTACCTGGCGCACGCAGATGGCTTTGTCTTTTCCCGGCGCGAGTACGTGCCAGCCTGGATCCCCGGCGAGAAGGTCACGATCATTCCGCCGTCGATCGACCCGTTCTCCCCGAAGAACCAGCACCTCGGCGATGAGACCGTCCAGGGCATCCTCGCCAGGATCGGCGTTCTCGGCGGCACCGCTCCCGGCGGGCCCGCGGCGTTTATCGGCCGCGACGGCAGCGAGGAGTCCGTGACGCGTCCGGCGGAGATCACCGCCGAGGAACTGCCTGGTCCAGACGATCAGCTCGTCATCCAGGTGTCACGATGGGATCAGCTCAAGGACATGGCGGGGGTCATGCGCGGCTTCGCCGATTACGTCGCCACCGCTGGCCCTGGAGTCCTGCTGCTGGTCGGCCCCGCGGTCGCTGGCGTCGCCGACGATCCAGAAGGCGCCGCTGTGTTCGCCCACTGCTTGCTGCAGTGGCGCGCGCTGCCTGCCCTGGTCAGGGCCAGGGTCATGCTCGTCACGCTGCCGCTGGACGACGCCGACGAGAACGCGGCCATGGTCAACGCGCTGCAGCGGCACGCTAGCGTGATCGTGCAGAAGAGCCTCGCCGAGGGATTCGGCCTGACGGTTGCCGAGGGGATGTGGAAGGGCCGGCCCGTGGTCGGATCGGCGGTCGGCGGCATCATCGATCAGATCCCGGCGGGCGCCGGCGTCCTGCTGGCCGACCCCCGCGACCTGGCCGCGTTCGGCTCGCAGGTGCGGTGGCTGCTCGACGAGCCAGGCACGGCCGCGGCGATGGGCGCCGCCGCGGAGGCTTTTATCAGCGAGAACTACGTCGGCGACCTGCATCTGCTCCGCTACGGGCGGATGTTCAGCGCGATGCTGCGCTGACCGGCCCGGACCTGCGCGGCTTCGGGGGTCTTGGCGAAGAACATCGTCAGCAGCTCGTCGAACTCCTTCGTGCATAGCGGAGGCGAGAAGAACGTTCCCTGCCCGATCTGGCAGCCGAGCATCTTGAGCTCGTCGATCTGTTCCGCGGTCTCGACGCCCTCGGCCACGGCCGCCAGGCCGATCGCGTTGGCCAGATCGAGGATGGCCTGCACAATCGCCGAGTCGACCGGGTTCTGGGCGATGTCCTCTACGAAAGACCGGTCGACCTTGACCTCGTGCACAGGAAACTGCTTGAGGTAGGCGAGCGAGGAGTGGCCGGTACCGAAGTCGTCGATGGACAGCCGCACGCCGAGCCGGTTCAGCCGCTTCATGACCTCCCGCGCCCCGGCCAGGTCGGCCATCACCATGCTCTCAGTGATCTCGAAGGTGAGCAGCTCAGGTGGCAGCTCGCTGGCGTCCAGGGCCATGGTCACGTGCGACAGCAGATCCTTGTCCTGGAACTGCCGTGAGGACAGGTTGATGCTGATCGGCAGGTCCACGCCCAGCCGGTCCCTGATCGACCTGGCCTGGCGGCTCGCCCGGTCCAGCACGAACCGGCCGAGCGGCAAGATCAGGCCCGTCTCCTCGGCCATCGGGATGAACTTCATCGGGTGCAGCACGCCGGTGGCCGGGTGACGCCAGCGCACCAGCGCCTCGGCGCCGACGATCTCGCGACCGTCGAGCGAGTAGAACGGCTGATAGTGCACCTCGAGCTCGTCGCGCTCGAGCCCCTTGCGCAGGTCGGCCTCGATCTGCAGCCGCTCGGACGAGCGAATCCCCATCGACACCTGGTTGAACACCCGGTAGATCCCGCCACCGCGCGTCTTCGCCTCGTACATCGCTACGTCGGCGTCGCGCAGCACGTCGTCGGCGCTCTGCCCCGGCGCGGTCAGCGCCAGGCCTGCCGACACGCTGGCGACGAGCTCGTGCCCGCCGGACAGCAGCATGGGCCGTTCCGCGGCGCCGCAGATCCGCGCCGTGGCGGCTTCGGCCTCATCAGGCCCGGCGACGTCCTCGAGCAAGACCACGAACTCGTCGCCGCCGATGCGCGCGACGAGGTCACGGCTGCGCACCACGCCCTTGAGCCGCGTGCCGATCGCCACCAGGAACTCGTCGCCCGTCACGTGCCCGAGGCTGTCGTTGATGCCCTTGAAGCGGTCCACGTCGACGAAGATCAGGGCGTGGGCCTTGCGGTTCTTCTCGGACTGCCGCAGCGCCTGATCGAGCCGCTCGACGAGCAGGCGGCGGTTGGCGAGTCCGGTGAGGCTGTCGTAGAACGCGTGCTGGTGCAGTTCGTCCTCGAAGGCCTTTCGCTCGGTGATGTCACGGAAGGCGATCACGGCGCCGGACGGCATCCCGTCGCTGATGACGGCGGAAGCGGTGTAGGCAACCGGGATGGTGGCGCCGTCCCCGGCCCGGAACCTGGCGTCGTCCTCGCGGATGGTCCGGCCTGAGCGCATCGCCTCACGCGCGGGGCCGAGCAGGTAGTCGGGGGCGGGCGGCGGGTCCTCGCGGTCCGCCTCGCCGGCGGCCGAGACCGGCACGGGCGGCAGCCCGGTCAGGTCGGCCGCCGCCGGGTTCAGGAACGTCAGCCGCCCGGCCGCATCGACCGCGCAGACGCCTTCGCCGATGTTCAGCGCGATCGAGGACAGCTTCTCGCGTTCCAGCCTGACCTGCTGATAGAGCTCGGCGTTGCGCAGGGCGCCGTCGCCGACGGCGGCCAGGGCGTGCAGCAGGTCGCACTCGGCGTCGCTGACGGGCTCGTCCCGGCGGCGGCCCGCCACCACCAGCCACCGCTGCTCGCCGCCCACGGTCATGGCAGCGGTCAGGTGCCCGCCGGGGTCGGCGTCGGCCAGCTGAGCGTCAGGGCTGCGAAGCAGCGTGCGTACCGACGTCAGGATCGTGTCGAGGACGGCCCGCTCCCGCAGCCGGCTGTTGGCCTCCTTCGTGACCTCATACAGGTCCTTGATCCTCGAGCGGTCATGCAGCGCTGAGTACCTGGCGGCGATCAGCTGGCGCACGAGAACCAGGCCCGGCGCAGCCAGGGCCAGGGCCCACAGGTGCGCCCTGGCCGCCAGCGCCAGGACGACGCCCATCAGCGCGGCAGTGCCCGCGAACCTGATCTGGACAGGCAGGTCAGCGGTGAACTCGCGCCAGCTCGTGCCCATCGACACCATCGCGCTGTTCACGAGCAGCGTGTTGACGACGAAGTACACGGCCACGCCTACGGCGATCGCCGCGATCTGGACGGGCCGGAGGGATACGGAGAGCGGAGCGACGGCCCGGCTGGCGACGAGGCCGAGCCCTGCGGCGATCAGCACCTGACCGACGTTGAAGGCCGACTTCAGCAGCGGGCGGCGCCTGATGGCCTGAGCCAGGATCGTGGCCAGGGCCAGCGTCGCGAACATGAGCAGCGGCGGATCGAGCAGGGCGAGCACGACGAAGAAGCCCTCGTCGAGCTGGAAGGTCTCCGATTCCTCGCCGCGGTACACGACGACCGGCCAGAGCCAGCTGCCCAGGGCGAGGGCGCCCACGGTGCCCGCCACGACCCACTGACTGGGATCCACCGCCGTCAGCGGCCAGGCCGCCGCGGCGGCGTACAAGGTGAAAGCGCCGCCGAGGATCGAGGCGGTGATGATAGCCCGTGTCGCGCGCGGCATCGTCACGGCCCGGTCTTGGCGGCCCGGTCTGGGCGGCCGGCCGTCATGGTCCGATCCTCATGGCCCGGTGGTCATGAGCTGGGTGTTCATGAGCTGGTCTTCATGAGCTGGTCCCCATCACCTCGTTCGGCCGCTGGTCAGTTCCATCCCGACTGGTTCCACGCCTTGCCGACCCACGCCGTGCCCGTCCACTGCGAGCCGGTCCAGGCCGCGTTGTTCCACGCCTTGCCCGTCCAGTCCGACCCGTTCCAGGTCGCGCCCGCCCACTCGCCGTAGTTCCAGGCCTTGCCGGCCCACGCGTCGCCGTTCCAGTCGCTGCCGTTCCAGTCGTCGCCGTTCCACTGCTCGCTCGCCTGCTCGCCGGACGGGGCCGGCGTCCACAGGCCCGTGTTCCAGGTGTCGGCAGAGCCGTCGGGGACCAGAGAGACCGTCGCGCCGAACAACGTCGGAAGAAGGCCCGCAGCCTGGCTGAGGTCCATCGGGCCCGACGTCGCCGCTGCCTGCGCATCGAGCGCGCCGTGGCCGTCCACGAACGGGTTGCCGACGGGGCCGGCGTCCGCGTTGCCGAGCAGCCTCGCCTTGATCTGGTCGGGGGACAGGCCGGGGTTGGAGGACAGCACGAGCGCCGCCGCACCGCTCGTGATCGCGGCGCTGAACGACGTGCCTGACCCGACGAAGTTCGCCGGGCCGACTCTGGCCGACGGATAGCTGTTGTAGATCGTGGAGCCCGGCGCGGCCAGGCTCACGACCGACCGGCCGGAGGCCACCAGGTCGGGCTTGACCCAGCCGTCCGTCATCGTCGGCCCGACGCTACTGAAGTCGGTCATCTCGTCGTCGGCGGTCGTGGGCGTGGCCATGTCGTCGAGCGAGCCGACGGTGATGACGAGCGGGTCATCGCCCGGCGCGAGGATCGTGCCGTTGAACGGCCCGGCGTTGCCCGCGGAGACGACGACCGCGATGCCTGAGTTCCACGTCGCCTCGACGGCGTTGTCCAGCGGGTCCAGGACCGTGGACAGCCTGGTCTGGAAGCCGAGCGAGATGTTCAGCACCTTGATGCCGTAGGCCACGCGGTGGTCGACGGCCCACTGGAGCCCGAGTATCAGCGTGGACAGGTGAGTCGTGCCGCTCGCGTCGGCCACCTTGATCGAGACCAGGCTGGCTCCTGGTGCCTCGCCCGCGTACTGGCCGCTGGACGATGCCCCGTTGCCGGCGATCAGGCCGGCGACGAACGTGCCGTGGCCGTAGCTGTCCTGGTACGGGTTGCCGCCGCCGCTCAGGTCTACCCCGCCGATCAGCCGCCCTGAGAAGTCAGGCAGATTGTCAATGCCCGTGTCCAGCACGGCGACGGTGACCCCGTGCCCGGTGTCGCCATTGGCCGCGAGCTGATTAGCGCCCGTTTCGTGCAGGAACGCGTCAGAGGGCGTGTGCGGGCCGGTCGATACCGCGTCTGACTGGACGCTGACCGAGAGGTCAGGCGTCACGGAAATGCCGGGCAGGCCGTCGAGTACTGGTTCGGCAGTCGTCAGGATCGAGGCTTGGACGCCATTGATGAGGTGGAATTGATTCAGGACAGTGCCGCCGACGTCTCGTACAGCTTCGACCGGACTCAACGGTCCTGTCGATGTGACGATGACCGTCTCGCTGATGCCGGCCGAGGCGGCGGGAGCCTCTGCGGTCGAAATCCCAGCTAAGCCGGCGACTAGAGCCGCCGTCGCGACGATAAGGCGGCCCATCCTCGGCCGGAAAAGGCTCGCCTTACGGCCAGCTCCCCCGCCGGCCGTGCCAGTGTGCCGCATCGGCGTCCTCCCTGGCGTCTTTGATGGGCAACCTACGCTGACAAGCCCTCTTTCGGGCGGAAATCCGATAAAGATACTGAGCGCATTGGGATGAAAAACGCCCATTGCGGTGGCACAGCGACATTTCCATGAGCCGGGTGCCGATGAAACCAGTCACACATGGCCGGACATGAGCGACCTGCTCTCAGAAATGACCGGTCGGCGGGGTGGCGCGGCTACCAGCGCCCGCGGTGCACGACCTCCTGGAAGGGCCGGCGCTTCGGGTGCCGCACCGGCGCCAGCGGCCGGCCGGCCGGGTAGCCGAGGGAGAGCAGCAGCACGAACGTCCGGTCCTCTGGCAGGCCGAGCACGCGCCGCGCGACGACCATGTCCTGCACGCCGGCGTGACAGCTGCCGATGCCCAGGTCGGCCGCCGCCAGCATCATCGCCAACACAGCCTGCCCGAGATCCAGCTGCCCGCGCTGGTACGCGTTGTCCGTGGCGGGACCGATGACAGCGATCGTGGCGGCAGACCCGGCGACGTGGTACGCCCCGGAGAAGACGGTGCTGAGCTCGCGCAGCTGGTCGCGGTCGGTGACGAGCACGAAGTCCCACGGCTGCCAGTTCTGCGACGATGGCGATCGCCATCCCGCCTCGAGGATGCGGTCAAGGTTCCCGGCCGCGATCGGCCGGTCCTGAAAGCTCCTGACGTTCCGCCGCGACGTGATGGCGTCCCAGGTCTGCATAGGGCGGACAGTACCCGAGCATCCCTCCCCAGGCAGCCTTACGTGCGCGAGTTCACGGACGCTCCCCGGCCCGTCGCACCTGCCCTGTGCGCGGCTCGAGCGCGTCGGCGCACTCCTTGAGCCGCCGTTCCGCGTCTGCGGCGCTCGGTGCGCCGAAGACGTCCCTGGCGCGGATCGCGCGGTGCAAGTGGCGGAGCCGGGCGAGGCCCTCTTGCCCGGCAAGCGCAGCGGTCGGCTTGCCCTTCGCGCACGCGTCGGCCAGTTGCGCCTCGTATTTGCCGCAGTCGCCGAGGAACTCGACCCACTCCGCCTCGCGCTGGGCTGTGAACAGCTCTTCCAGGCTGACGGTTCCGGCGTCGTCGTCGACAACCCTCAGCACAATGGGCCTGCCGCCGGCCTCGCTGATCATGGCGATCACCTGCGTGAGCCCGTGGTCGAAGACGCGGCCCTCCGGCAGCGCCCAGGTGCCGTGCTGCAGCGGAACAGCGCCGAGCCGGCGCAGCTCTCGCCAGACCGCGACCCGGTGCCTGGACGGCTCGGCGGGCAGCCGGTAGGTGATCAGGCGCCATGACACCCGACCGCCA
>DASUHI010000118.1:0-12435 GCA_036273575.1 Streptosporangiaceae bacterium
TCGGCCAGGGAAGGAAGGCAGCGCAGTGATGGACATGATCCGGTCGCTGGGATTCCTGCGAATCGAGGCCACCGACACCGCAGCGTGGCGCGAGTTCGGAACCAGGCTGCTCGGCATGGTCGAGGGGCGCGGGCCCGAGCCGGGGGCGGTCTACCTGCGGATGGATGACTTCCCCGGCCGGCTGGTGATCGTGCCGGCGGAGACCGACCGGCTGGCGGCGTCCGGCTGGGAGGTCGCCACGGAGGCGGATCTCGCCGCCGTCGGGCAGGCGCTCGAGCGGGCAGGCGTGCCGGCCAAGGCCGGCACCCCTGAGGAGCTGGCGCTGCGCAGGGTGGGCGGGCTGCTGCGGTTCGACGATCCGTCCGGCCACACGCTCGAGGTGTTCTGGGGTGCGTCGCTCGACAACAGGCCTATGTCCAGCCCGTACGGCACCCGGTTCGTCACCGGCGAGATGGGCATGGGCCACGTCGTCATCCCGGCCGCGGACGAGCCGGCAGCGATGGCGTTCTACACCGGCGGACTCGGCTTCCGGCTGCGGGACTCGATGGCGCTGCCTCCCGAGCTGTTCGGCCGGCCTGCCGGCGGGCCGCCCGCGATGATGCGGTTCCTCGGCTGTAACCCGCGGCATCACAGCCTCGCCCTCGCCCCGATGACCAGCGAGGCCGGAATAATCCACCTGATGATCGAGGTCGAGACCCTAGACGACGTCGGCCGCGCCATGGACCGGTGCGCAAGACGCGGGGGGACGATCAGCGCCTCCCTCGGCCGGCACGCCAACGACCACATGGTCTCGTTCTATGTGCGGACGCCTGGGGGCTTCGATATCGAGTACGGCACCGACGGCTTGCTGGTCGACGACGCCACGTGGGTCAGCAGGCAGACCACCGCCGTCAGCCTCTGGGGCCACGTCTTCGCAGCCGGGGCAGCGCACTAGTCTGAGTCAATCGGCGCCGAAACGACCCAGATCAGGCTGCCGGAATGAACTCCAGGCGAGAGGCGCTTGCGGTGACTGTGGGAGGCGATGGTGCCAGCTCGGAGGACGGCCTCCGGACTTCCGCAGGGCCGGTCAGCTATGAGCCGGAGCCGGAGAAGTTCCGCCAGGTACTCGGGCATTTCGGCACCGGCGTCACGGTGATCACCGCCATCGACGATGGCGAGCCTGTGGGCTTCTCCTGCCAGGCGTTCGCCGCGCTGTCGCTCGAGCCACCGCTGGTGGTGTTCTGCCCGGCGCTGACGTCGGCGACCTGGGCGAGGATCGCGCGCGCGAAGTTGTTCGCCGTCAACGTCCTGACCGAGGACCAGCACGACCTGGCGAACAAGTTCGGCAGGAGCGGCCCCGACAAGTTCGAAGGCGTCAACTGGGCGCCAGACCGGGCTGGCTCGCCCGTCATCGATGGCGTCCTGACCTGGGCCGGATGCGAGATCGAGGTGATCTACCCCGGCGGGGACCACAACGTTGTGATCGCGCGGGTGCGCGAGCTGGGGGAGTGCGGCAGCCAGCGGCCGCTGCTGTTCTACCGGGGCAGGTACGCGACGTCGGCCGAGTCCGGCGGGCCGCCCGAGGTGGTCGAGACGCTGCTGGCGTGGCCGCGCCACGCGGACTGGATGTGAGGCGCCCCACGGCGGCGCCAGCGTCAGCCTTGCCGGGATGATCTCGACGGAGAACGACCGCTCGATCCGCAGCGCGCTGGATCCTGAGCTCCACTGTGGCAGCGCTACGACAACGCACCGATTGCTGACGACCGGTGCTGTTACGCGCCAGGAGCCTGGGCGGCGGACTTCATTGACCTCGCGTCCATGCCTGCGAGCGCGTCCGTGCCGGTCTCGGCGTTGTGCGCGTGGGCGACGTGGTGCAAGCCGAACGTCGAGTCCATGCCGGGCCGCATCCCCATGAGGTCCTCGCACTGGTTCACCGCGCGCTTGGCCAGCGACAGGCCAAACGCGGGCATCGCCGCGATCCTGTCCGCCAACGCGAACGTGGTCTCGGCCAGCTCGGCTCGTGGCACCACCCGGTTGACCATGCCGAGCTCGTAGGCGCGCTGTGCGCCGAACCTGTCGCCGGTGAACAGGGCCTCCTTGGCGAACCTCGGCCCGAGCATCCACGGGTGCGCGAAGTATTCGACGCCGGGGATGCCCATCCTTACCACGGGGTCCGCGAAGAACGCGTCGTCGGATGCGACGATCAGGTCGCACACCCAGGCGAGCATCAGGCCTCCGGCGATGCACGCGCCGTGAACCATCGCGATCGACGGCTTGGGTATCTCTCGCCAGCGCCGGCACATGCCCAGGTAGACCTCCATCTCCCTGGCGTACCTGGCGTCGGCCCCCGCCTTGTCGGTGTGGTCCCACCAGATCACGGCCGTGCGCTCGTATGGCACGTGCACGTCGCGTCCCGGCGTGCCGATGTCGTGGCCCGCGCTGAAGTGGTCGCCGGCGCCCGCGAGCACGATGACCTTGACGTCGTTGTCGTCGACGGCCCGGCAGAACGCGGCGTCGAGCGCGTAGGTCATCACCGAGTTCTGGGCGTTGCGGTACCTGGGCCGGTTGAGCGTGATCACGGCGGTCTGGCCGCGCCCCTCGTAGCGGACGACCGGCTCTCCGTTCTCCTCGGCCGGTTCCTGTACGGTCATGCAGGGCTCCTTAGCTGCCTCTTCAGCACTTTGCCCGCCGGGTTGCGCGGCAGGTCGGTGCGGAGTTCGACCTGGCGGGGGACCTTGTAGTTGGCCAGGCTGGCGCGGCAGAACTCGATCAGGTCCGCGGGCGCCGTACGGGCGCCAGGCCTGAACACCACGAACGCCTTGCCTACCTCGCCGAGCCGGTCGTCTGGCACGCCGATCACCACAGCCTCGGCGACGGCCGGATGCCTGGTCAGCACCTGCTCGACCTCGGCCGGGTACACGTTGAACCCGCCGCAGATGTACATGTCCTTCAGCCGGTCAGTGATGGTTAGATAGCCACGGTCGTCCAGCAGGCCGACGTCGCCGGTGTGCAGCCAGCCGTCGGCGTCGATCGCCTCGGCCGTCGCCGCCTGGTCGTCGAGGTAGCCGAGCATGACGTTCGGGCCGCGGAGCAGTATCTCGCCCGGCTCGGTGCCATGACCGGCGATGCGGATCTCGAAACCGGCCGTCGCCCGGCCCGAGGTCGTAGCGACGGTTCGCGGATCGTCACCTGGCCGGCACATGGTCACGACGACGGCCTCGGTGAGGCCGTATGCCGTCAGCACCTCGTCGAATCTGAGATCGGCTCGCATCCGCTCCACGAGCGCGACGGGCACGACGGCGGCGCCGGTCACTGCCAGCCGCAGGCTGGACAGGTCGCGGCCGGCTCGCTCCGGGTGATCGAGGATAGAGGTGTAGATCGCGGGGGCGCCCGGGAACACGGTGATCCGCATGTCCTCGATCAGCCTCATCGCCTGACCGGGGTCGAATACCAGCTGCGGGACCATCGTGGCGCCGGTCAGCAAGCACGCGAGGATGCCGGCCTTGTAGCCGAAGCTGTGAAAGAACGGGTTGACGATCAGGTAGCGGTCCGCGCTCGTCAGCCGCGCGCACTCGGCCCAAGCCCTGGCGACGTCCAGTGCCTGCCGGTGCGCGGACATCGCGCCCTTGCTGCGCCCCGTCGTCCCCGAGGTGAACAAGATGTCGCTGACGTCACCCGGCGCGACGCCAGCCGCCCGCTGGCTAGCGACGGACTCCGGCGTCCAGGCCGCCCGCGCGAGGAACTCGTCCCAGCTCAGTGCCGCCCCTGCCGTTCCCGGCGCCGGCGGCTGTTCGGTGGTGCTGACGGGGATCTTGACGATCAGGCCAGGCAACTCCGCGCCGGTCTCGCCGGCAGCGGCGGCGAGCAGGGCGTACCGGTCGGCGCCAAGGAACGGGCCGGCGACGAACAGCAGCCGCGCGCGGCTCCGCGCGACCACGTCGAGGGCCTCTGGCCCGGTGAAGCGGGTGTTCACCGGGACCAGCGTGGCGCCGGCGTCGAGAGCGCCGAGCCCGCCGATCACCCAGTGGTGGGTGTTCGGCGACCAGATCGCGACCCGGTCGCCAGGCTCGACACCGCTCGCGATCATGGCCTTCGCCGCGTGGCTGACGCGCTCGCGCAGGTCGCGATAGCTGAGCGCGAGTCCGCCCGGCTCGGCGATCGCGACGGCGTCGCCAACGGTCCGGGCGGCCGCCCGGACGGCGGCCGGGATGGTCGAGATTCCGCCCACCGCCTTCCTCCGCCGGCCTCGCTCCTGCCGGTCCGGCTTCGCCCAGCCTCCGGCCCGGCAGCCCGGCCCCCGGCAGCCCGGCCCCCGGCAGCCCGGCCGCCGACAGTCCCGCCCTTTAGCTAAGCAAGTGCTTGATAGGGAGCCTAGCCGCGACCACCCGCCTCATACCAGGCCAATCCGCCCCCTCGCGGCGGTCACCGCAGGTCCATGCGAACAACGGGGCGCCCTGTTGTCGCTCTAACGACAACCGGGCGCCCCCGTTGCGCAACACAGTAGGCGGGATGGGACCGGCCGGCCGATGGCGTGACTCGCCGGGCGGCATCGCCTCGTCCAGTACGTGCGATGATTGCGGCGTCGCGATGACGGGAGGCGGCCGCCGGGGACGCCTTTGCCAAGGGACCAGCCGATGATCGGGGGAGACAGCGGATGACCGGCCCTCAGCCACCACCCGGCCACGAGCTGCTCGCCGGCAAGGTCGTCCTGCTCACCGCCGCTGCCGGAACCGGAATCGGCGGCGCCGCGGCTCGCCGCTGCCTGGACGAAGGCGCCAGCCTTGCGATGAGCGACGCGCACGAGGGCCGGCTCGCATCCAGTCACGAGGGGCTCGCCGACCGTTACGGTGCCGGGCGGGTGTGGTCATCGCCGTGCGACGTCACCAGTGAGGAGCAGGTGCAGGCGCTCATCGACGGTGCGGTCGCGCGGTTCGGCAGGATCGACGTGATGATCAACAACGCCGGGCTCGGCGGCACGGCGTCGGTGCTCGAGATGACCGACGAGCAGTGGTCCCAGGTACTCGACGTGACCCTGAACGGGACGTTCCGCTGCACGAGGGCGGCGCTGCGCCAGCTCGTCGCCCAAGGGCACGGCGGCGCCGTGGTCAACAACGCCTCGGTGCTCGGCTGGCGCGCGCAGCCAGGACAGGCGCACTACGCGGCGGCCAAGGCCGGGGTGATGGCGCTGACCAGGTGCGCGGCGATGGATGTCGCGGAGCACGGGATCAGGGTCAACGCGGTCGCGCCGAGCCTGGCGATGCATCCGTTCCTCGCCAGGGTGATGCCGCAGGAGGTGCTAGACGAGCTGGTCACCAAGGAGGCATTCGGCCGTTCGGCGCAGCCATGGGAGGTAGCTAACGTGATGGTGTTCCTGGCCAGCGACTATGCCTCGTACCTGACCGGCGAGGTGCTCTCGGTCAGCAGCCAGCATTCGTAGCCGGGCGGCGCGCCCACCGTGGGCCTGGGCCGTCGCACCAGGTTCAGCAATCGCCAGCCCCGGTTTCTCGCCGCCGGTGACCGGCGCTCCGCGTCGCTGCGGGCCGCGCGCCACTGAACAGCCATGCCGATCAGCCTCCAGCCTCGACGTCGGCGGCTCCGTTGCGGTGGTCTGGCTACCTGCTACGGACATGTTGGCGCAGTCCACGCCTGGAAGGTGATCTCGCCAGATTCTCCCTGTTCTGCAGGGAGAATCTGACGTTCGCAAAATGGCGCGAGAACCAATGGCTCCGGGTTACCTTCGAATCAAGGGACGGAAACGAGTTATCTAGCGCGACTCACGCCGCGAAGGAAGTAGGTGTGAAAGGAAAACCACGCAGCATTCGTCAAGCACAGGCGACGCACACCGCGCAGATGCGCGCGCAAGGGCGCAGCTGGGCCGAGATCGGGGCCGCTTTCCAGGTGGCATACCGGGTCAATCCCAGGGTGGCGTTGCGCCAGGCGCACGGCTGGAGCCAGCCGCAAGCGGCCGAGCGCTGGACGGAGCTGTGGCCTGAGGACCCGAAGACGTTCAAGAACTTCTCGTACTGGGAGCAGTGGCCAGGCCAGACCGGTCACTCTCCGTCGCTCGATACCCTCGACCGTCTCGCGAGGCTTTACGAGTGCAAGGTCACCGACCTGCTGACCGATTGCCAGGACTACGGGGGGAAGCCGCAGCCGGTCGCTGGCCTGCGGGTGCGGGACCGAGTTCCCGGCATCGCGCCGGTTCCTGTCGGCGAGCCGAAACCCGCCGAGCCGCGGCTCGCAGAACCGGTCGGCGAGACCGCCGACGCATCCATGTCGACGCTGCAGGCAGCCCTGGAAACGATCAGGCAGGCCGGGGCGAGCGACCTTGATCAGCACAGCACCGGGGCCGAAGAGCCGACCGGGCGACTGCGGCGGCGGACGCTGCTGCTCGAAGCGAGCAGCGCGCTGGCGGTCGTGGCCGCGGCGCCGGTGCTCGAGGTGCCGCGTATCTCGGAGTCGGCCAGGGAACGGCGAAGCCAGACCGACGTGGCGATCGTGAGCTACACGGGTGAGATCGTGGCTGGGCTGCGACGGCTCGGCGGGGCCGTCGGCCCGCGGATCACGCTGCAGCCCGCGATGGCACTGCGCTCGGCGATGACGGCGCTGGCCAGGAACATGCCGGAGATTGTCACCGATCAGGCACTGACCGCCTACGGTGACCTGACCCAGCTTATCGGCTGGCTCATGTTCAACCTCGGCGATCATAAGGCGGCGCGGTACTACTACGACGACGCGCGCGCGGCCGCTTACCGCGCAGGCAGCAACGACCTGGTCTCCTACACGTTGTCGGCGGCCAGCCAGCTTGCAGCCGTGCGGCAGCGGCCTAGGCACGCGGTGGATCACGCGCAGGCGGCGCTGCAGGCCGCGAAAGCCAGCGGCAGCCCGTACGCGGTCGCCTACGCCGCCGACGTGACGGCCCGGGCCTATGCCGCCGCCGGGCAGGTCGGCCGGTGCCAGGACGCGCTCGACAAGGAACGTGAAGCTCTCGCGCTGATCAAGGAGGACACACCGCGCGAGCCGTGGTGGTACTTCTACAACCGCTCGTTCTACTGGGGCACGGAGAGCGAATGCGCGCTCAGGCTGAACACGCCAGTGGAGGCGTCTGACGCGGCGCGCCGGTCGCTCGGCCTGGCGACTCCGCTCAATGTGCATAACAGTGCGCTCACGCTGGCGTTCCGAGCAGAAGCGCTGATCAAGCAGCGCGAATATGACGAGGCCTGCGTGACGCTCGGCGACTCGGCGAGGCTGACGACGCTGAACAGTTCGCGGCGCATCGCCCGCCGGGTGGACCTGCTGCGCCGCCAGCTCCGGGTCGCCGGCGATTCGCCCGCGGTCCGCGAGCTCGACGAGAAGTTGGAGGAGTACCGGCGGGCCAGGGCGGCCAGCGAGCCGCCCGATCCCTTGCCAGCCGGTTCGCCTGGGGCGCGCTGAGTGTCTCCCCTGTCGCGGCAACGACAGGGCCGCGATCAGACCCGCCTGAGGCCGAATCCGACGATCGCGATGACGGCGCCCGCGATGATGCCGGTGCTGGTGCCGGCGACGCCGACCTTGCAGAGCGCGCCCGTGCACAGTTGCGCGAGGGGCGGACCAAACGAGCTGACAACCTGATTGAGCAGGCCGCCGGCGAGCAGGTGGAAGCCGACGGCGACGACGATCGCGCCGATCACGCCGAAGATGGCCATGAGCGTCAGCGACCGCCGGCTGCGCGCGTACCGGCGCAAGCTGGGAGGGCCGGCGTAGCCGCCCGCGAGGCCCGGGCCACCGAATCCCGGAACCGGTGAGCCGGCGAAGCCGCCCATTGCCGGCCCCGGCATGCCGCCCATGGGCGACCCCGGCACGCCGCCCATCGGTGACCCCGGCACGCCGCCCATCGGTGACCCGGCGAAGCCGCCCATCGGTGCGCCCGGGCTACCCGGCATCTGGAAGCCCTGCATGCCCTGGCCGGGCATCTGGAAGGTGCCGAACCCCGGTCCGCCGAACCCCATCGCGCGCACCCGCGCCGTCCGCGCGATCCGCGTCGCGGTCCCGAGCAGCAACAGCACGAACACGGCGGCGGTCGCGAGCAGCAGGTATGTGCTCCACGGCCGCACGCCCTTGGCGCCAGTGAATATCGCCTTCCCGAGTTCTGCCTCGACGAAGCTCGTGCCGGTCAGCGTCGCGCCCGACAGGTCGGCGCCCACCAGGTTGGCCTGGCCGAAGTCGGCGTGCGACAGGTTGGCGCCGTGGAAATGAGCGCCAGGCGCCTCGGCCTGGCCCATCTTGGCGTAGCTCAGGTCCGCGGCGGTGAACGTCGTGTCGCTGGCCGTGACCTGGATCATCGTCGCGTGGGAGAGGTTCGCGCCCGACAGGTCAGCGTTACTCAGCGTCGCTTGCGTCAGGTCGGCGTCTTGGAGGTCAGCACTGCGCATGTTCGCGCCGGTGAAGTCGATCTGCACCAGGCTGAGGCCGCTGAGGTCGGCCCCGCGCAGGTTCGCGCACGTCAGGTCGTGCCCGTAGCGGGCGATCTTCGCCGAAGTGAGATGGCGCCCGGCCAGGTGCGGGCCTGACCCAGGGCTGCAGTGCTGGCCTGCCGCGGCCGATACCGAGGCCGACGCGGCGGCGATTCCCGCTGCCATCGCGGCGGCAATTCCCATACCGATGACGCCGGCGCTCAGGGCGGTTCGCGCAGATCCGATCCGAGACCGTCGGGCGCAGCGGACCGGGCCGGATCCGGCGTGGAAGCTCCAGCCCATTGGGCCCCCTCTTGTGCTGTGGACAGTCAGTATCGTGACAAGTTCGGCGGAGCACAACTACAGATGCGCGGCCGATACCATGGCCCGGGTGTCCGGAAGATCCGCGCGAAGCCGCTCCGGCCGTCAGGGCGGGCCCTCCGGGGCTGCTGGCCTCGGCCCTCGCGAGCCGTCGGCGCCGGATCTGCCCGCCGAGCTCGCGGCTGCCTCGCTGCCCGAGCATGACCTGGACGACGGCGGCATCTACGAGCTGCTGGCGTTCGCAGGCCTTGACTTGCACGAGCGCGAGGTGGCGGGCATCGAGATCGAGGCGTGCCGGTTCAGCGACGTCAACCTGAGCCAGGTCAGGCTGCGGCGGGGCTTGGCAAGGGACGTCGCGTTCGAACGCTGCGACCTGGCCAATCTGCGCGCTCTCGACTCCGCGTTCACCAGGGTCGCGCTGTCGTCATGCCGGATGACCGGCCTGTCGATGATCGATGTCACGATGCGCGACGTGACGTTCAGCGGCTGCCGGGTCGACCTGTCATCGTTCCGCGACAGCAAGCTCAAAGACGTCGTGTTCACCGACTGCCGGATGGAACAGGCCGACTTCACCGAGGCTGACCTGCGCGGCGCGCGGTTCACTGGCTGCGATCTGACGAACGCCCAGTTCACTGGCGCCCAGATGGATGGCGCCCGGCTGTCGCGGTGTGAGCTGACCGGCATCGGCGGCGTGACCAGCATGCGCGGGGCGATCGTGACGAGCGCGGACGCTGTCGCCCTGGCCTTCATCCTCGCGAACGCCCTCGGCATCACGATCGAGGACGACTGAGAGCTGCGGGCGGCCGCTACAGGCGCTGGATAATGGTGGCGGTGGCCATCGCGCCGCCCGCGCACATCGAAACCAGCGCCGTGCTCGCGTCGCGGCGCTCGAGTTCGTGCAACGCGGTGGTGAGCAGGCGCGAGCCGGTGCTGCCTACCGGGTGACCGAGAGCGATCGCGCCGCCGTTGACGTTCACGCGGTCCTGGTCAGGCTCGTGCACGCGCATCCAGGAGAGGACCACCGACGCGAACGCCTCGTTCACCTCGAAGATGTCGACATCCGAGATGGACATGCCGCCTCGCCGGAGCACGCGCTCGGTCGCGGCCACCGGCCCGTCGAGGTGGTAGTACGGGTCGTCGCCGATCAGGCACTGCGCCAGGATCCTCGCCCTCGGCCGCAGGCCGAGCTCACGCGCCCGCCCCTCGTCGGCCAGCAGGACGGCCGCCGCTCCGTCGGAGATCTGCGAGGACGTCCCCGCCGTGTGCAGGCCGCCGTCGAGCACCGGCTTGAGCCCGGCCAGCCCTTCCGCGGTGGTCTCGCGCAGGCCCTGGTCCCGGTCGACGGTCGCGGTCTCGCCCGTGGGGTGGCGGTCCGCGCCGAGCACCGGCGCCTTCACTGGGATCACCTCGCGGTCGAAGTGGCCCGCGGCCCACGCGCTGGCCGCGTTCTGCTGCGACCGCAGTCCGAATGCGTCCAGGTCGGCCCTGGTCAGGCCCCGTCGCCTGGCGATGCGCTCGGCCGCCTCGAACTGGCTCGGCATGTCGATGGTCCACGTCGGCGGGCGGGGGGTGCTGCCGCCCGCGAGTGCAGCGGTCCCGAGCGGAACCCTGCTCATGGCCTCGACGCCGCACGCCAGGCCGACGTCGATGGCGTCGGCGGCGATCAGGCCCGCTATCACGTGCACGGCCTGCTGCGCAGAGCCGCACTGGGCGTCGAGCGTCAGGCAGCCGGCCTGGCGCGGCAGGCCGGCGTGCAGCCACGCGGTGCGTGTGACGTTGTTGGACTGCTCGCCCGCCTGCGTCACGCAGCCGCCCGCGAGCTGCTCGATCAGCGCGGGATCGATGCCTGCTCGCTCGACGATTCCGCGCTGGGCGGCGCCGAGCATCTCGGCGGCGTGCATCCCTGAGAGGCTGCCGTTGCGCTTGCCGATCGGGGTGCGGACCGCTTCGACGATCACGGCTCTGCGCATGTCGGATGCCTCCCTGCCCTCGCCTCGATACTAGAACGTGTTCTTGATTATCGCCGCCACGGATGTTCACCGGTACGGCCGGACGTGGTTCAATCCCACTAGAACGCGTTGCAGTGTGACGTGTGCGTCGGGAGGATTCATGGGCGACCCGCAGCTACCGCCGGGATTCGACTTCACCGACCCCGAGCTGTACGTGCGCCGCGTTCCCGCCGAGGAATTCGCCATGCTCCGCCGCACCGCGCCGGTCTGGTGGAACGCGCAGCCGCGCGGCGCTGGCGGCTTCGACGACGAGGGCTACTGGGTGGTGACCAGGCACGCCGACATCGTCGATATCTCCAGGAACAGCGACCTGTTCGGTACGTGGGAGAACACGGCGATCATCAGGCTCGGCGAGGTGCAGACCGAGGAAAGCCTGTCGATGCAGCGGCTGATCCTGCTCAACATCGACCCGCCGCAGCACACCAAGCTGCGCGGGATCATCTCGCGCGGCTTTACCCCGCGGGCGATCAGCAACCTGCGCGACGTGCTCACCCAGCGGGCTGAGCGGATCGTCGCGGCGGCCCTCTCCGAGGGCACAGGCGACTTCGTCGCCGACGTCGCGTGCGAGCTGCCGCTGCAGGCGATCGCCGAGCTCATCGGCGTGCCGCAGGAGGACAGGAAGAAGATCTTCGACTGGTCCAACACCATGATCGGCTACGACGACCCCGACTTCGGCGAGGATGGCCAGGCAGCGGCCGCCGAGCTGGTCGGCTACGCGATGCTGATGGCAGAGGACCGCAGGCAGTGCCCGCGCGACGACATCGTCACCAAGCTCGTCGACGCCCAGATCGACGGCGGCCAGCTGTCGTCGGACGAGTTCGGGTTCTTCGTGATCCTGCTCTCCGTCGCCGGGAACGAGACCACGCGGAACGCGATCTCGCACGGCATGCTCGCCTTCTTCGAGCACCCCGACCAGTGGGAGCTGTACCGCGCCGAGCGCCCGGCTACCGCGCCCGACGAGATCGTCAGGTGGGCGACGCCGGTGACCGCGTTCCAGCGGACCGCGAAGGCCGACACGACGCTCGGCGGCCAGGAGATCAAGAAGGGCGAGCGCCTCGGCCTTTTCTACCGGTCCGCGAACTTCGACGAGACGGTCTTCGACGAGCCCGGGCGGTTCGACATCATGCGCAGCCCCAACCCGCACCTGGGTTTCGGCGGCACCGGCGCGCACTACTGCGTCGGCGCGAACCTGGCTCGCCTGGAGATCGACCTGATCTTCAACGCGATCGCCGACGCCATGCCGGCGATCCGGCTGGCCGGGGACGCCGAGCGCCTGCGGTCGGGCTGGCTGAACGGTATCAAGCGCCTCCCTGTGGCCTACAGCTAGCCCGGAACGCCGGCCGTCGGTCACAGTGGGATCATGAGCGATTCCGGTTACAACATCTCATACCAGCCGCTGTTCGCCGCGCTGCAGCTGATGGACGTCCAGAAGCTGATCGACGAGGTCACCGACCCCTGGTACAACCAGACCCTTATCCAGGTCGGCGACGTTGTCGTCAGGCTCGGCGTGATGCAGGGCGAGTTCCACTGGCACAAGCACGACGACCAGGACGAGTTCTTTTTTCTGCTCGACGGCCTGTTCAGGATCGAACTCGAGAACGCCGACCCGGTCGAAATGCACCCGCGCCAGGCCTTTACCGTGCCGGCAGGGATGCTGCACCGGCCAGTCGTGCCAGTCCGCAGCGCCGTGCTGA
>DASUHI010000119.1:0-8512 GCA_036273575.1 Streptosporangiaceae bacterium
TGGCAGGCCTTCGCCGGTCCGCGCGGAGACGACCACCGACTGCGGCTCAGCTAGCCGCAGGCCCTTCAGCTCGAGATCGTCGGCGCAGTCGGCCTTGTTGAAGACCACCAGCTCGGGCACGTCGCGCGCGCCGATCTCGGCGAGCACCTCGCGCACGGCCGCGATCTGCGAGCGCGGATCGGCGTCGGAGCTGTCGACCACGTGCAGGACCAGGTCGGCATCGGCGACCTCCTCGAGCGTCGAACGAAACGCGTCGACGAGCTGGTGCGGGAGATGCCGGACGAAGCCGACGGTGTCGGCGAGGGTGAACGAGACGCCGGACGGCAGCCGCGCCTTGCGGACGGCCGGATCGAGCGTCGCGAACAATGAGTTGTCCACGAGGACGTGCGCGCCGGTCAGCCGGTTCAGCAGGCTTGATTTGCCTGCGTTCGTGTAGCCGGCGATCGCCACCGACGGGACCTCGCGCCGCCTGCGCTGAGCGCGCTGAACCTCGCGGCCCGTCGACATCTCCGAGATTTCCCTGCGCAGCCGCGCGATCCGCGTCCTGATCCTGCGCCTGTCCGTCTCGATCTTGGTCTCGCCAGGACCGCGGGTGCCGATCCCGCCGCCGCCGGCCACCCGGCCGCCGGCCTGCCTGGACAGCGATTCGCCCCAGCCGCGCAGCCGGGGCAGCATGTACTGCATCTGAGCGAGCTCGACCTGCGCCTTGCCCTCCTTGCTCCTCGCGTGCTGCGCGAAGATGTCCAGGATCAGGGCCGTCCTGTCGATCACCTTGACCCGCACGACGCCTTCCAGCTTGCGCAGCTGGCCGGGCGTTAGCTCACCGTCGCATATCACCGTGTCGGCACCCGTGGCCCTGACCAGGTCGGCGAGCTCAGCAGCCTTGCCCGCGCCGACGTAGGTGGACGCGTCTGGCCGGCCGCGCCGCTGGGTGAGGCCGTCAAGCACCTGCGAGCCCGCGGTCTCCGCGAGCAAGGCGAGCTCTCGCAGCGAGTTCTCTGCCTGTACGAGCGTTCCCTCGGTCCACACCCCGAGCAGCACGACCCGCTCGAGCCGCAGTGCTCGGTACTCGACCTCGCTGACGTCCTCAAGCTCGGTCGACAGGCCGGCGACCCGGCGCAGCGAGTGCCGCTCCTCCAGGTCGAGGTCGCCGGGATCGTAGACCTCGGCGGCGCGGTCGTTGTCGTCTCGTGGCTCTGCTGTCATCTGCCGTCCATAATGGCACCGCCACTGGCTGGCGGTCACTCGATGCTGCCACGGCCAGGCCGCGGCGTCACTTGAATAACACCGCGGCGCCCCAGGATGTGCCCGGCCAGCCCGGGCGTTGCGGACCGCCACACAGGATGTACCAGAAACGCGAGTATGCGATGGTTGACTCCGGGCACAACCGGCAGCAGTGCACAGTGAGGAGCGACCGAGAATGAGCTATGGCGCAGGCATCGAGGTCGACGGGCCAGCTGGGGACCGATATGACGAGATCCTGACGCCGCAGGCCATGGACCTGGTCGCGACGTTGCAGCGTGAACTCGGCCCCAGGCGAGCAGAGCTGCTCGCGGCGCGTGCCGAGCGGCAGCGCCGGCTCAGCGCGGGCGGGACCTTCGACTTCCTGCCCGACACCGCGCACATCAGGGACGACCGCGGCTGGCAGGTCGCGCCGCCCGCTCCAGGACTGGTGGACCGCAGGGTCGAGATCACCGGGCCGACCGACAAGAAGATGACGATCAACGCCCTGAACTCGGGCGCCAAGGTCTGGCTGGCTGACTTCGAGGACGCGAACACCCCGCTCTGGGACAACATGGTCACCGGCCACCTGAACCTCAGGGACGCACTCGACCGGACCATCGACTTCGCCAGCGCCGACGGCAAGGCCTATCGGCTGGCGCCCGATGACCAGCTCGCCACGATCGTGGTCAGGCCCCGCGGCTGGCATCTGGACGAGAAGCACGTCCTCGTCGACGGGCAGCGCGTCTCGGGCAGCCTGTTCGACTTCGCCCTGTATTTCTTCCACTGCGCGCGGCGGCAGCTGGACAAGGGCAAGGGGCCGTACTTCTACCTGGCGAAGATGGAGAGCCACCTGGAGGCCAGGCTCTGGAACGAAGCCTTCAACCTCGCCCAGGACGCGCTCGGCCTGCCCAGGGGCACGATCAGGGCAACCGTGCTGATCGAGACCATCCCCGCCGCGTTCGAGATGGAAGAGATCCTTTACGAGCTGCGCGAGCACAGCGCTGGCTTGAACGCGGGCCGCTGGGACTACCTGTTCAGCATCATCAAGAAGTTCCGCACCAGGGGCCGCGACTTCGTGCTGCCCGAGCGCAACGCGGTGACGATGACGGCCCCGATGATGCGGGCTTACACCGAGCTGCTTGTCCGCACATGCCACGGGCGCGGTGCCCACGCGATGGGCGGCATGGCCGCGTTCATCCCGAGCCGCCGCGACCCGGAGGTCAACAGCGTCGCCCTGGCCAAGGTCCGCGACGACAAGACGCGCGAGAGCCGCGACGGCTTCGACGGCTCATGGGTCGCGCATCCCGACCTGGTCCCGGTGTGCAGGGAGGTCTTCGACGGCGTGCTCGGCGATGCGCCGAACCAGCTCGGCAAGCTCCGGGAGGACGTTCAGGTGACCGCCGCGCAGCTGCTCGACGTGCCGAGCACTCCGGGCGCTATCACCGAGGCTGGCCTTCGCAACAACGTGAGCGTCGGCCTGCAGTACCTGGCGAGCTGGCTGGCAGGGCAGGGCGCGGTGGCGATCTTTAACCTGATGGAGGACGCGGCGACCGCGGAGATCTCCCGCTCGCAGGTCTGGCAGTGGCTGCACAACGACATCCGCCTGGCCGAGGGCCAGCAGGTGACAAGGGAGCTTGTCGACCGCGTGATCGACGAGGAACTCGGCAAGATCGCTGACGCGTCCGGGCCGGACTACGACGCGGCGAAGTACGCCGAGGCCGTCAGCCTGTTCAGGGAGGTCGCGCTCGCGGACGACTACGTCGACTTCCTGACCCTGCCCGCGTACGAGCGGATGCCGTGAGGCGAGCGGACATGCCGACGCAGGCCGAGAAGGCCGAACGGTTCCTCGCCCTGCATCACGGCGAGCATCCGCTCCTCATGCCCAACCCGTGGGACCGCGGGTCGGCGGCTCTGCTGGCGTCCATGGGGTTCGAGGCGCTCGCGACCACGAGCAGCGGGTTCGCCGCGACGCTCGGCAGGGCCGACGGAGGGGTGACAAGGGACGAGGCCATCAGCCACGCGCGGTGGATCGCGGCGGGCACGGACCTGCCGGTCTCCGCCGACCTGGAAAACTGCTTCGCTCACGACCCGGCGGGAGTCGCGGAGACCGTCAGTATGGCCGTCGCGGCCGGCCTGGCCGGCTGCTCAGTCGAGGACTACGCAAACAGGGATCAGGACCCGATCTACGATCACGCGCTCGCCGCCGAGCGGGTAGCGGCCGCCGCCGAGGCGGCACACAGCGATCCCGTGCGCCTCGTGCTGACGGCCAGGGCGGAGAATTTCCTGCGCGGCAACCCCGACCTGGCCGACACGATCGCCCGCCTGCGGAGCTATCAGGAGGCGGGCGCCGACGTGCTGTTCGCGCCGGGCGCCCAGCGGCCTGAGGAGATCAGGGAGCTCGTCGCGGCCGTCGACCTGCCCGTCAACGTGCTCGCGCTGCCGGGTACCCCGACCGTCTCCGAACTCGGCGCCATGGGCGTCAGGCGAATCTCCGTCGGCGGCGCGTTCGCGTTCACGGGCCTGGGCGCGGTCGCGCAAGCCGCCGCCGAACTGCGCGACCAAGGCACCTACGGCTACTGGGAGCTGGCCAGGGCAGGGACCGCGGCCGCCAGGGCGGCCTTCCGCTAACCCGGTTCGTCGAGCCCGTCCCTGTCGGCCCACTCGATCAACGGCTGGATCGAGAACGGGTGATCGTCGATGCCCGCGTGCAGGTCGCCGAGCTCGGCGAAGCGCGCGGGCACGGTCGCGATCGTGAAGGCCTTCGGGTCGACGGTGTCGATCTCGTCCCAGGCGATCGGCGTCGAGACGGTCGCCTCTGGCACCCCGCGCACCGAGTACGCGCTGGCGATCGTGTGATCCCTGGTGTTCTGGTTGTAGTCGACGAACACCTTGGCCGGATCCCGGTCTCGGCGCCACCACGTCGTCGTCACGTCGTCAGGTGCCCGCCGCTCCGCCTCGAGCGCGAAAGCGAGCGCCGCCCGCCGGAGCTCGCCGAACCCCCACCGCGGCTCGATCCGTACGTAGATGTGCAGGCCGTGCCCGCCCGACGTCTTCGGCCAGCCGACGGCGCCGAGCTCGCCGAGGATCTCGCGCACCACGCCCGCGACCCTTCGAACCCGGTCGAAGCCGCACTCCGGCATCGGGTCCAGGTCGATCCGCCACTCGTCCGGCCGTTCGGTGTCGTCACGACGTGAATTCCACGGATGGAACTCCACGGTCGACATCTGTACCGCCCAGATCACGCTCGCCAGCTCGGTCACGCAGAGTTCGTCGGCGTGCCGGCCGTAGCGCGGGAAGTGCACCCTGACGGTCTCCAGCCAGTCAGGCGCGCCCGCGGGGATCCGCTTCTGGTGCACCTTCTCCCCGGCCACGCCCGACGGGAACCTGTGCAGCATGCACGGCCGCTCCCGCAGCGCCCTGACGATGCCGTCGCCGACCGATAGGTAGTACCTGGCCAGGTCGAGCTTGGTCTCGCCCCTGGCAGGAAAGTAGACCCGGTCAGGGTTGGAGATCCGGATCGTCCTGTCGCCGACGTCGAGATCCTGCGAGGCGGCCATGCAGCAACCGTAGCGGCGCACCCAGAACCCGTGCTCTACGGTCTGCCGAGTGTCACAGGCACATGAAGATCTGCTTAGGGTCCACTTGCCCTCCCGATACCAGGGCGGAACGCGACGACCTCGACCTCGATCAGCATTCCTGGCTCGACCAGCGCCGCTACCTCGATCATCGTGGCAGCGGGCCGCACGTCGCCGAAGACGTCCCCGTGCGCGCGGCCGTACTCCTGCCAGCGCGAGATGTCGGTGACGTACATCCTGGTCTGCACCACGTCGGCGAGGCCGGCGCCGAGCCCTGCCAGCGCGCCCGCCGCGTTGCTGATCGCCTGCCTGGCCTGCGCGTAGGCGTCGCCCGCGTGCACGAACTCCGCGCCGTCGACCGACGTGCAGCCGGAGACGAACACGAAGTCCCCGGCCGCGACAGCCCGGCTGTATCCCACGACCGCCTCCCAGGTCGTCCCCGAGGAGATGCGGCGGACCTCAGCCACGCTCATCGCCGCCTCTCCGAGTCGCACGCCGGACCACGGCAACCCTAACCCCGTGGTCCCGCCCGCCAGACAGGGGGAAGATAGACGGTAAGCATGCATACGAGCCAGACGGGAGGCCGGCGATGAGCGAGCAGCTCGCCAGCCTGATCCCGGCACTGACCAGCGTCTGCGGCCAGGACGGCGTGATCACCGACCCGATGGAGCTGCGCACCTACGAGTGCGACGGGCTGACCGCGCACCGTTGCTCGCCTGGGCTCGTCGTGCTGCCGGAAAACGCCGGCCAGGTCGCCGCCATCGTGCGGGCCTGCGCCGCCGCGCGGGTCCCGTTCGTCGCGCGCGGCAGCGGAACAGGGCTGTCCGGCGGCGCATTGCCGCGGGCCGACGGCGTGCTGATCGTGACCTCGAAGATGCGCACCATCATCGGCATCGACCAGGCCAGCCGGCGCGCCGTCGTCGAGCCCGGCGTGACCAACCTCGCGGTGAGCAAGGCGGCACAGCCGTACGGGCTGTTCTATGCCCCCGACCCGTCCAGCCAGCAGATCTGCTCGGTCGGCGGCAACGTCGCAGAGAACTCAGGCGGCGCGCACTGCCTGAAGCACGGGTTCACGGTGCACCACGTGACCGGCCTGGAGATCGTCACCCCGGACGGCGAGCTGACCTGGCTCGGTGACGGCACGGGCGCGTCCGCTGGATACGACCTGGTGGGCGCGTTCACGGGCTCGGAGGGCACGCTCGGCATCGTCACCAAGATCGTCGTACGGCTGACCCCGATGCCGCAGGCCGTCACCACGCTGCTGGCGGCGTTCGAGACGATGGGCCACGGCGGCGCGGCTGTCTCGGCGATCATCGGGGCCGGCGTCCTGCCCGCCGCGATCGAGATGATGGACGCTCTGGCCATCGAGGCCGCGGAGGCCGCGGTTGCCTGCCGCTACCCCGAGGGAGCGGGCGCGGTGCTGATCGTGGAGCTGGACGGACCCGCCCCTGACGTGCGCAGCGAGACCGCAGCGGTCCGCGCGATCGCCGAGCAGGCGGGCGCGTTCGAGATCAGGGAGGCGGCCGACCCTGCCGAGCGCGCCGCGATCTGGACCGGCCGCAAGTCCGCGTTCGCCGCGGTCGGCAGGATCTCACCCGCCTACATCGTGCAGGACGGTGTCGTCCCCCGGACGGCGCTGCCGGAGGTGCTCGACCGGATCAGCGCGATGTCCGCGGCGTCCGGGATCAGGGTCGCCAACGTGTTCCACGCCGGCGACGGCAACCTGCACCCGCTCGTCCTTTTCGACGACTCGAGCCCCGCGCAGTCCGAGGCGGCCGAGGTCCTGTCCGGCGCGATCCTGGACGAGTGCATCAGCCACGGCGGCTCGATCACCGGCGAGCACGGCGTCGGCGTGGACAAGTCCCGGTACATGCCCAGGATGTTCCGGGCCGAGGACCTCGACACGATGCAGCTGCTGCGCTGCGCGTTCGACCCGGCGGGCCTGTGCAACCCTGGCAAGGTCTTCCCGACGCCGCGGATGTGCGGCGAGGCTCCTGGCGTCAGGCGCGGGCCGCATCCGATGGCGGCCTCGGGCGCGGCGGAGATCTTCTGACCATGCTTAACAAGACGCTCCCAGCTGGTCGGCATGGTAGCTGAGCCGATCCCGGCGCAGCTCACGGCCGCCTGCGCGGCGGTGCGGCAGGCGACGCCGGCGGACGCGGTCGGCGGCGTCCAGCCGCGGATCGTCGCGGCGCCAGCGAGCACCTCTGAGGCCAGCACGCTGCTCAGGGCAGCGGACGACCTGGGGTTCGCTGTCGTGTTCCGCGGCACGGGCACCCGGCTGCACTGGGGCAACCCACCGGAGCGCTGCGACCTGCTGGTCGAGACGACGGGCCTGGACGAGGTCGTCGAGCATGCCGCAGGCGACCTGGTGGCCACCGTGCAGGCGGGTGTCCACATGAACCGGCTCGCTGCCGTGCTCGGCGCGGCCGGCCAGCGGCTCGCGCTGGACCCGCCGGCGCGCGCCGGCCACGGGACCGTCGGAGGCGTGCTCGCGTCTGGCGCGGCCGGCCCGCTGCGGTTGCGCTACGGAACGGGGCGTGACCTGCTGATCGGGATCACGGTGGTCCGCGCCGACGGCACGATCGCGAGGTCGGGCGGCAAGGTGGTCAAGAACGTCGCCGGCTACGACCTCGGCAAGCTGTTCGCGGGCTCGCGCGGCACGCTCGGGCTGATCACCCAGGCGACGTTCCGGCTGCATCCGGTGCCCGCGCAGACCGGCTACGTCTGCGCAGAAGCCGCCGACCCTGCCGACGCCTCGCGGGTTCTCGCCGCTGCGCTGGAGTCCGCGGTCAGTCCGGTCGCCGCGGAGATCAGATGGCCGTCAGCGACGGACCCGATCCTGGCCTGCGTTGCCATGGAAGGCGACGCTGCCAGCGTGGGCGAACGCGCTGCGGCGCTGGCTGACCTGCTCGGACCGCGTGCCGCGTCCGCGGGTCCAGAACCGCCAGACTGGTGGGGCGCAGGCCCTGCGGCTCAGCGGGGCGGCACGGTGCTGCAGATCGGGTTCTGGCCAGGAGATCTGACGATGGTGCTCACCGAGCTCCGCAGGACCGCCGGCGCGGCCGGGCTCGATCCCGCCGCGGGCGGCTCGGCCGCCGCGGGCGTGCTGCACGCCGCGCTCGGCGAGGACGCTGATCCGCGGGCGGTGGCCTCGTTCGTCGCCGCGCTGCGGGACGCGCTCGCTCAGCGCTCGGAGGAGCGCGATCAGCACCTCACGAGCTCGCCAGCCAGGAGCAGCGTCGTGGTGCAGCACGCCGCGCCCGGCGTGGCCGCACTCGTGGACCTGTTCGGGCCCGTGCCGTCGCTGCCGCTGATGCGCGCGGTCAAGGCGCAGTTCGACCCGGGCCGCCGGATGGCGCCCGGCCGGTTCGCCGGGGGGATCTGATGGCCGGCCTCGACCCGTCCGGTGAGCTGCGCCAGGTGGTCGGCGACTGCGTGCACTGCGGCTTCTGCCTGACCACCTGCCCGACCTATCAGCTGTGGGGCGAGGAGATGGACTCCCCCCGCGGGCGGATCCACCTGATGTCGGCGCTCGTCGACGGGTCGCTGCCGCTCACGGACACGGTCGTCGAGCACTTCGACCGCTGCCTCGGCTGCATGGCCTGCGTCACCGCCTGCCCGTCCGGCGTCCAGTACGACCGGCTGATCGAGCAGACGCGCGTCGTCGTCGAGGAGCGCGGCCGCCGCACGATCACCGAGCGCCTCCTGCG
>DASUHI010000120.1:0-18746 GCA_036273575.1 Streptosporangiaceae bacterium
GCTCGTCGTCGATGGCGCCGAGAGGCTCGGGCGGGTCGTCGTCGTACAACATCTGAGCCTGCTTCTGCTTGTCGTCGCGCTTGTTCTCGCGGCGGATCCGGTCGATGGCCATGCGGGTGGCGGTGGTGGTCAGCCAGGCGCCGGGATTCGGCGGCACGCCGTCGGCCGGCCACCGCTCGACGGCGGGCGCGAACGCCTCGGCGGCCGCCTCCTCGGCGATGTCGAGGTCACCGAAGCGCCTGGTCAGGGAGGCAACCACCCGCGCCCACTCCTCGTGGTGTGCCTGGGTGATCGCCTCCTGAACATTGACCGTGCTCACAGGAACGGCCGCACCTCGATCTTCCGATCGCAGACCTTCGACGCCTCGATGGCGAGCTTGAGCGCCACATCCAGATCCGGGGCCTCCCACACCCAGACGCCGGCGAGGTACTCCTTCGACTCCACGAAAGGCCCGTCGCTGAACACCGCCTGCTCGCCCCGGTTGTCGACGACCGTGGCCGCGTCAGTGTCCGCGAGTCCGCCCGCGAAGACCCAGTAGCCGTCGGCGATCAGTCGTTCGTTGAACGCGCTGATGGCAGGCTGCCTGTCCGTGCTGCCGGGATTGCTCTTGTCATCGATCACGGAAACCAGGTACTGCATCTGAATCATCTCCTGTGGTCGCTGGGCGCCCTCGTGGGCGGCCGCTCACCCCTGCTACGAACACCATTGCCCCCATCCGACACCGCGTCGCGGACTTCTTTCGAGACGGCGTCGCCCTGATCGGGATGGGTTGCTGCCAGCGCGTTGGTGAGGTCGTTCCACAGGTCTTCGATGTGTTCGCAGCCCACGCTCAGGCGCAGGAGCCCCGGTGGCAGGTGGTGCTGGCCGGCCACCTTGGCACGGCGCTCGATGGTGGACTCCACGCCGCCGAGGCTGGTGGCTGACCGTATGACTCGGACCGAGTCGCAGATCCAGTTGGCTTCGGCCGCGCCGGCGACCTCGAAGGCGAGCACGGCGCCGTACCCGGTCATCTGTGCGGCTGCCCGGGCGTGGCCGGGGTCGTCGGGAAGGCCGGGGTATCGCACGCGGGTGACAGCGGGGTGATCGGCGAGGCGGCGGGCTAGCTCGGTGGCGTTGCCCTGGCTTCGGTCCAGGCGCAGAGCCAGGGTGCGCAGGCCGCGCAGGACGAGGAACGTCTCCAGCGCGCCGGGCACGGCTCCGGACACCTCCCTGCGGCGGCGCAGCCGCCTGCCAAGCTCCGCTGTGCCAGCAACGGCAACGCCGAGGAGCAGGTCGGAGTGGCCGCCGAGGAATTTGGTCGCGCTGTGCACCGCGATGTGCGCCCCCAGGGCGATCGGCTGCTGGAGCAGCGGCGTGGCGAAGGTGTTGTCGACCACGACCAGCGCGCCGCTTTCGCGTGCTGCCGCGCACACGGCGGGCAGGTCTGCGATGCCGAGCAACGGGTTGGTTGGCGATTCCAGCCAGACCATATCCGCGCGGCGGGCAGCGGCCACAGCCGCGGCGGTGTCAGTGATATCGACCAAGTCCACCTGCCAGCGTCCTTGCCGTTGGCCGTCTGCGAGAAGGGCCTGTACCCCGGCGTAGCAATCTGTCGGCGCCACCAGCCGGGCTCGGGCAGGCACCTGGCCCAATACCGCCGCTGCCGCGGCCATCCCAGAGCTAAATGCGACGGCCTCGCCGCCTTCTAGTTCGCCGACGACCTCTTCGAGTGCTTCCCATCCGGGCGTGGCATCGTCGCGGGAGTACTCCCGCCCGGCCGTCTGGCCATGCTCGCCGGCCCGGAAGTTCGACGCGAGGACGATGGGCACGTTCAGCGGCTGGCCGGGCTCATCGGCGGGCCGTCCGGCGGTGATCAGGGTCGTGTGCGGGTGCAGTCCCGGCGGCTGGCTCGCAGTTCCTGACGGTTGACTCGGCATCTGACCTCATCCTGCTTCCTGGCAGCGGCGTGGGCGCCATACCCATGTTGCCTCGCTGCGACCTCGGCGCCGCCGCGCAACTACGCAGGCGCCTAGCCGAAATACGCGAATGGCGAACCCGGCGAAACTAGCTCGGCCTGAAGACTCACAATCGCTGCATTGAGACACGTCACTGCGACAGGCGGCGGGCGAGCTGGCCTGTAGGCCGGGTTCTGTGCGCCCGCTTGCGCGGGCCGGCGGCCATCCATCTGGGACTGCCGTTGCCGGCAGCCTCGTGCGGTCTACCCGCGAGCATCGGGCGGGCCGCCCTCAAACGCTCGCGCAGGCGGTGCCGCTCGCGCGGCACTGCCCTTCTGACCTTGCTCCGGGTGGGGTTTACCGAGCCGCCGCAGTCACCTGCGGCGCTGGTGGTCTCTTACACCACCGTTTCACCCTTGCCGCCGGGCCTAAGCCCGGCGGCGGTCTGTTTTCTGTGGCACTTTCCCGCGGGTCGCCCCGGGTCGGCGTTACCGACCACCCTGCCCTGCGGAGCCCGGACCTTCCTCAGCGGAACCGGCGTACCGGAACCGCCGCGGCCGCCCGGCCAGCTCGCCCGCCGCTTCCGACAAGTCTAGGCCTCGTCGGCCCGCTCGGCCGCCGTGCGGCGGTTCAGCGGGGAGCAGGCGGCGCTCGTGTGACTGGTGTGACCACACAGTGGGCTGGCGGATCGGCAAGTGCATGTATCGGTGCGACACCCACTGCAATCTGCGGCGATGAGTGTCACACCGATACAGGGGACACAGCCACCACCACCGTGGCCGGCCTTCGAGCGACGGCTAGCTCGGGTACAAATAGGGTTTACGTGCGCTTACGTCAGAACCAGCGGCGCTTGCGCTCGTGCAAGTGTGCGGTGTCGTTCAGCGAGCGCACAAGGGCGGAGCCGTTGTCGAAGCAGTCGATCCTGGTCAGCGACGCAACGTCGAGATTCATCCTGAACATCGCCTCTGGCGGTGCGAGCAGCGCGCGGCAGATCAGGGTCTTGATGGGCGTGACGTGGCTGACGATGACGACCCGCTTGCGCGCGTGCGCCTCCACGATCCGGTCTAGCGCGGCCAGGACTCGCATGGCGACCATCGCGAAGCTCTCGCCGCCCGGCGGGGCGGCGTCGGGTGTCGCGAGCCACGCCGCGAGCTCATCCGGCCAGCGCTCGCGGGCCTCGGCGAACGTGAGGCCCTGCCACTGGCCGAAGTCGGCCTCGGTCAGGTCGTCGTCGACGGTCAGGGGCGCGCCGGTCGCCTCGGCGACGGCCTCGGCGGTCCGTCGCGCCCGCTGCAGCGGCGAGGTGACGATGACGTCCACGCCCGGGGCTCCTGCAAGTTTGCGCGCCGCGAGTTCGGCCTGCTTGAGGCCTTCCTTGGTGAGCGCGACGTCACCCCGACCCGAGAACCTGCGCTCGGCCGACAGCTCGGTCGCGCCGTGCCGCAGCAGCAGCGTGACGGTCGGGTTCCCGGTGTGGGTCCCCCAGCCAGGACCACCGGCCGCGGGCTGACCAGCTCCCCCGGGCTGACCAGCTCCCCCAGCTCCCCCGGGCTGGCCCGATTCCCCCGGTCGGCCCCCTCCCGGCTGCTGACTCGCGACGCTGCGAGAACCCGTCGTGTCGCTGCTGGTCACAGGCCCGAGTCAGCCGTCCTGACGAGGATCCGCCTGCATTCCTCGCAGCGCAGCACCTCGTCGTCGGGCGCCGACCTGATCGCGTTCAGGTCCACGGTGTTCATCGTCAGGTTGCAGCCCTGGCACCGGCGCTGGCGGAGCGCGGTCGCGCCGACGCCGCCGTGCTGGATCCTGAGCTTGTCGTACAGGTCGAGCAGGTCAGCGGGGATCGAGGCGGCGACCTCGACCCGGCGGTCAGCGGCCTTGACGGATTGCTCGCCGAGTTCGGCCAGCGCCGCGTCCCTGGCGGCGGTGACGCTCGCCAGCTCGGCGATGAGCTGCTCGCGCTCCCCTGTGGCTTGCGCCAGGGCGCTCTGCGCCGTCTCCAGCCGCTCCATGACGTCGAGCACTACCTCTTCGAGATCGGACTGCCTGCGGTGCAGCGACTGCACTTCGGACTGCAGGTTCTCCAGCTCGCGCGGGGAGCTGACCATGCCGCTGTCGAGCCGCTGGCGATCACGGTCGATCCTGCTTCTGACCTGCTCCACGTCGGCCTCGGCCTTTGCCTGCTCGCGCCGTAGGTCGCTGCAGCGGGCCGTCAGCTCGGCGATCGTGTCGCGCAGCTCGCTGTCCCTGGCCTCGAGCCTGGC
Organism: Streptosporangiaceae bacterium; assembly: GCA_036273575.1. Taxonomy (GTDB): domain Bacteria; phylum Actinomycetota; class Actinomycetes; order Streptosporangiales; family Streptosporangiaceae; genus Chersky-822. Next base: position 4,196 of record DASUHI010000120.1, read on the forward strand.
CAGTTCGGCGTGCTCAGGCAGCCCCCGGCGGCGGTGTTCGATCCTGGTGAGCTCGGCATCGATGTCCGCTAGCTCAAGGAGCCGCAGCTGCGCCTCAGGAGAAGCTTTCACGAGCCCACGTTAGCCTGCCCCGGCGCCCGCCGCGCACAGTGCCAGCCAGCCCGGGCCAGCCAGCCCGGACCGGCTAGCCCGGGCCAGCCTGCCCGGGCCAGCTAGCCCGGGCCAGCTAGCCGGGCCCCGCGAGCTGGTCACCCCGGCGGCAGCAGCACCTTGCTGACGATGTAGACGCTCGCGTTGCTGGTCTTGATGTTGCCGCAGAGCACCGTGGCGTCGTTCACCTTGTACACCGATCCCGACTTAGACAGCGTGAGCGGCGTCCCCTGCAGCGTCGCGGGCCTGGCGCCGGCCGCGAACTGCTGAGGGCCGATGGCGCCCTTGACCGCCTGGTAGCTGACGATCTTGCGCAGGTCCGCCGCGTTGCGCAGCCGGGCTATCTGCGTCTTGGACAGCGCGGCGAACGCGCTGTTGGCCGGGATGATCAAGGTGTAGGAGCGCCGGGTGTTGAGCGTCTTGTCCAGCCCGGCCGACCGGACCGCGGCGGTGAACACAGACAGCTGCGGGTTGGTGGCCGCGGCCTTCACGGCCTGCTTGGTGCTCATCGAGCCGACGCTGCCCTTGCCCTTCGACGGGATCATGGCGCAGTCGGCACCGACCCGAGCGGCCGTTCCGGCTGGCGAGCCGCCAGACGGCGACGGGCTCGGCTTCACGGTCACGGGCCCGGCCCCGCCCGTTGGCGTGGCCGACGTCGTCGTGGTGGTGCCGCAGGCGGCCGCAGCGAGCGCGGCACATGCCGCGATGGCCATGCCGAACGAACGCTGTCGCATGAAGAGCGTTCTTACCCAGAACCGGAAGGCTATGCTCAACGCCCGGCCAAGCAATCGGAAGCACGGGCCAGAGGCCAGCCGGAAGCGCGGCGCGCGCCCGCGGTTTAGGGCCGTCCTTGCCTGACCAGCACCACCGGCGCTGACGTCGGCCGCAGCGACCCGCTGGCCGGCTCGACTGTCAGGCCGACCATGTCCCCCGCGGACATCCCTGTGATCAGGGCTGGCCCCGCCATGTCCTTGCGGTGGACCGCGAGCATCCCGGCCGGCCGCTCGCCGTTTGGTCCCATCAGCCAGAGCTCGTAGCGCTTGGCGCCGGGCAGCGACCGCAGCCCGTTCGCGAAGAAGACGGCCATGTGCTCGCGCCGCGACGTCACGACGACCGCCATCCCGCCGCTGCGCACGTGTGCCATCCGCAGCACCGCGTCTGGCGCGCTGAGGACGGTGGCCACGGTCCGCGCTCGCGTCGCGGACCGCTGGTCCGCCACGTCCGCGTAGTGCGTGCCGATCCCGATCGCTGCGGCTACGGCGGCCGCGGCGGCGGTCAGCAGCACGGGCACCCGCCGCCGCCGGCTGGCCGTGGGCGACCCCTGCCTTTCAGCGATAACAGGACCCGCCTGGCCCGTGTTGAGCGCCGAGCGGATCACCGGGTCCCTGAGCTCGGGACGTGGCCGGACGGCCTGCGCCGTGCCGAGCCTGGCGGCCGCCTCGCGGAACTCGCCGACCTCGGCGCGGCACAGTGCGCAGCCGGCCAGATGCTCGGTGAACCTGGCCCGCTCGTCGTCGGCGACGGCGTCGAGCGCGTACGCTCCCGCGAGCATGTGCAGGTCGTGATCGCCCGACGCCATCACGGCACCCCCAGGCAGTCACGCAGCTTGATCAGGCCGTCGCGCATCCTGGTCTTGACGGTCCCCGACGGCACGCCGAGCAGCTCGGCCACCTCGGCGTAGGTGTAGCCGCCGTAGTACGCCAGGCTGACGCACTCGCGCTGCAGGCTGGTGAGTGAGGACAGGCACCGCTGCACCCGCTCGGCCTCGAGGCTCGCCTCGACCGCCTCGGTCACGTCGTCGTAGTCGATGACCGCGGTCGCGGCGCGCAGCTCGCGCACTGCGTGACTCCGCTCGGAACGCACCAGGTCGACGGCGCGGCGGTGCGCGAGCGTCATCACCCAGCTTGTCCCGCTCCCCCTCGCCGGATCGAAGCGGCTTGCCAGGCGCCAGACCTCGAGCATGACTTCCTGCATGACTTCCTCCGCCAGCGCAGGATCGCGCAGCACCTTCCTGGCGATGCCGAGCACCCAGCCGGAGGTCAGGTCGTAGACGGCGTCGTAGGCCCGCTCGTCGCCGCGGGCGACGGCCGTGAGCAGGTCGTTCAGGGCCGGCGCAGCCCGGTGCACAGGGCGCGCGACGGCGTCGTCCCCGGCCCGGTCACGCCATCGACCCTGGCTCATTCCCACATCTACCTATTCGTTGCCGGTCCCCGGGCGGCTTGGCGGCCACCACGGGCGACCGAACCCTCGCCGGCACTGGTACGAATAACTAGTGTGACCCTTGCGAAATACGTGCCGGCGAGCGGCGTCATGACCGGGCTGCTCTCTGGAGCGGTCGGAGTCTGCGTTGGCTTCCTGGTCAGCGGCGTGACCGGGCCGGTCGGCTCACCCGTCGTCGCCACCGCGGAGTTCTCCATCGACCTGAGCCCGCCGCCGGTGAAGGACTTCGCGATCAGGGAGTTCGGCACGCACGACAAGCTGGTGCTGCAGATCGGCGTGCTGGTCGTGCTCGCCGTGTTTGCGGCCGCGATCGGGGTGCTCGCGCAGCGGAGCGAGTCCACCGGGCTGGCCGGCGTCGCCATCTTCGGCGCGATCGGGCTGATCGCGGCCGGCACAAGGCCCACGGCGAACGCAGCCGACCTGCTGCCGTCGTTGGCCGGCGCGGCCGCGGCCGCGTTCGCGCTGATCCGGCTCACCCGAGCGGCCACGAGGGGCGCGCGGGCGCCGGCCGGACGCGGCAAGGACGGGCAGGAACGTACGGCGGGCACGCAGCCTGCCGGGGAGCGCAGCACGGCCAGGCTGACCGTCACAGAGCCGGCCAGGCGCCGGTTCATCACCGCCAGCTCCGTGGCAGCCGGTGCGGCGGCCGTGTCGTACCTCGGAGGCCGGTCGCTCAGCGAGCGCGAGAGCGTGTCGGCCGCGGTCAAGTCGCTGCACCTGCCGGCACCCGCCACGCCAGCAAAGCAGCTGCCGGCCGGCGTCGACCTTCGGGTCCCCGGGCTCAGCCCGTTCGTGACCCCGAACTCCAGGTTCTACCGCGTCGACACCGCGATCGTGCTGCCGCAGATCGCGCCGAAGAGCTGGCAGCTGCGAATCCACGGCATGGTCAGCCGGCAAATCACGCTCAGCTTCGAGGACTTGCTGAAACGCCCGCTGATCGAGAGCTACATCACGCTGACGTGCGTCTCGAATCCAGTGGGAGGACCCTACATCGGCAATGCCCGCTGGCTCGGTGCGAGCCTCGGCGCGCTGCTGCGTGAAGCCGGCATCATGGCCGGCGCCGACCAGCTGTACTGCACGTCCTTCGACGGGTTCACCTCCGGCACGCCGGTGCAGACGGCCATGGACGGAAGAGACGCGCTACTGGCGATCGGCATGAACGGCCAGCCGCTGCCGACCGCGCACGGTTTCCCCGTCCGCACCGTGGTGCCCGGGCTGTATGGGTATGTCTCGGCCTGCAAGTGGATCACGGACATCGAAGTAACGACCTATGCCGCGAACCGCGCGTACTGGACCGACCGCGGCTGGTCGGAGCAGGCGCCGATCAAGACCGAGTCGCGGATCGACGTGCCATCAGCGCAGGGCCCGGTCAAGGCAGGGCAGACGGCGATCGCCGGCGTCGCGTGGGCGCAGCACAAGGGCATCGACGCGGTCGAGGTGCGGGTCGACCGCGGGCCCTGGCGCCAGGCGAGGCTCGCCAGCGTGCCGGGCATCGACACGTGGCGGCAGTGGACCATTGCCTGGAACGCGACGCCTGGCACACACCAGATCGAGGCGCGCGCCACCGACGCGTCCGGATACACCCAGACCGCGCTCACCGAGCCGCCCGAGCCGAACGGGGCAACCGGGTATCCAGTCGTCACGGTCACCGTCACCAGATAGCGGGCTGTTACGGTCTAGCAATGGCCAATCCGGACATCAAGGCTGTCGTGTTCGACCTCGGCGGCGTCCTGCTTGACTGGGATCCGCGGCACTTGTACAGGAAGCTGATCGCCGACCCAGACGAAATGGCCAGCTTTCTCGGCGAGGTCTGCACGCCGGGCTGGCACCTGACCCACGATCTGGGCGCTGACACCGAACAGTCGTGCCGGGAGCTCGCCGCTGCCCACCCTGAGCTCGCTGACCTGATCATGGCCTGGTCCGAGCGTAGCGAGGAGATGATCGCCGGACAGCTCGACCCGGCGATCTCCGTGCTCGCGGACGTCAGGGCCGCCGGCGTGCGGTGCCTGGCGCTGAGCAACATGGAGCCGGATAAGTTCGAGCTCCGCAGGGCGAGGTTCGGTTTCTTCGCGCACTTCGACGGGTGCGTGATCTCAGGCGTCGAAGGCGTGGCCAAGCCGGACCCGAGGATCTTCGAGATCCTGCTGGAGCGCTACGACCTCGCGGCCGGGGCCACCGTGTTCGTCGACGACCGGCCCGCCAACGTCGCCATCGCGCGCGACCTGGGCGTCGTCGCGCTTCAGTACACCGGCGCCGGACAGCTACGGCGCGAGCTGCGCGGCCTGGGCGTGCCGATTCCGGCCACAGGCGATACGGGGCACGGGGATCAGGTGACGTCGTGACGGCCGGGACGGGTCCGCCAGGGTCCTCCTCGTCAAGGATGACCGCGCCCGCGGCTGAGGTCACAGCAGCTGATCGCGGACCTGGCCGTACATGTACGCGCCCAGCCAGCGCCCCATCTCGTCGAAGAGCCGCTTGCGCGCGGCTTCGGTGTCCGCTGCCCCGCGGTCCGCGATTCCCTGGTCCAGGTTGAGCCACGTCACGTGCTGGCCGAGCCTGAGGCCGCCGGCCGCGCTGCGGTCCCGCCTGCCTGGCCGGCTCGAGGCGGATCTGCCGGCCTTAGGACCCCGGGCGGTAATCACGAGGACGGGGCAAGCGATGTCCAGCCGTCCGCGCAGGCCCTTCCCGAAGTCCGGGTTCGACAGGATGAGGGCGTCTACGGGCCTGACCGTCCGGCGAGCATGGCACCACAGGGCCGCGGCTGGAGCCGCGTCGCCCTGGGCGCTGAGGATGATCGCGTCGATGCCGTCGGCCTGGCGCAGGTGCCGGCACGCGGCGTCGAGCGCGGCGAATCCGGCCCGCATCGTGCGCGGCGTTCTCCGCCGGACGCTGCCGTCGAGTGGCTCGCGTACGTCCACGTCGGTCACATAGAAGTGAAAACCGCGCTCGTTGTACCAGCGGGCGAGATCCGCCGGCGCGAACGAGCCGGTGAGGTCGTGCAGGTGCAGAACGGCGCGCCTGCTCGGCCGCGCGGAGCGGCGGAGGAATACCGCCGAGCCGAGGGAAGGGCTGGGGGGCCCGGGAACAGAGGGCAGCGCGACGGCCTCATACTCATCGAAGGCCCCGCCCTGCTCAATCATGAGGCCCATTCAATTCCCCGTCCCTGTCTGCATGCGCGGCCGCTGCGGCGCTGGCCAGGAAGGCCACCTGCCACGCCCCCGCCATGCCGCGCTCCGGGTGCCTGCCGGGCAGCCCTGGTGCGCGTCTTCGCCCCCCCGACGACCCTGCGCGCACTGTCAACGGCCAGTGTCGCATCGTAGCCGGAGACGCGCCCGGCAAACACGCGCACCGCTGCGCGAGACGCGGGAATTAACAGGCCATCCTGTGCTTATCGGCAGCGGTGGTGACTAGCCCGCAATTTGAAAATTACGAAGGGAACTGCTTTACCCAGGAATCGCCGTTAGCGTCGCGATAACCAGAACAGCTATATCAGGCGGTATTTGACCAGCATTGCCTGGCACGTAAGAAACAGCGAAGGCCCCTCCATGTATGAGATGGAGGGGCCTCCGCCCCGCCTGGGCGCGCTAGCGAACCGATGACTCGGCTGCCGGTGCGCCGCCCGGCGGCCACCGGTGTATCGGGCCTCCGCTGGAAATCGCCGGTTTCCCGGCTCCCCCTGCGTTCCCTGGGTCTCCCCGGGACTGGCCCGCCGTCGGTGGTGAGAGAATTTCTACTGCTACAGCGGCACGTCGCACAAGGTCTTCGGCGAGTAAAGGCAAGATTCTTTTTGCTGTCCACAGGACGTGTCGTGCTTATCCACCGCAGCTGGCGGCTGTCCGCGTCTTTTCCACAGCGCCATGCACAGGCGATCGCGCGCGCCGGCAGACCGCGGCACCGCGCCGCGCGGTGAGTCAGGTCCCCCGGCGGGCCGCCCGCCCGGCCGGCAGGCGCCTGACGGACGAGTTCGGCGATCGCCGCCTCCATCGCGCCGGGCCCGGTCTCGAGGCAACGCCAGGCGGCGAAAGCGAGAACCATTCTCCGCTGGCATCGCGCGTACAGTTCGGCGGGCGCGGACATCTGCCGGCTGCTGATGCCGAATGCTGACAATGGACGTCGAGCGGACAAGGCCGGCCTTGCGACCGGCATTGCCTCGTGGGTCTGGTTATCCTCCCGCGGCTAGTGCGGCCAGATCGCGCATAATGGGAGGGCAACGGCGTGGCGCTCGGTTCGTTCGGTCATCGGCGGCCCTCGCCTTCTTCCGCTCCAGCCGGGGCGGCGGCGCTGCGATCCGGTTGCTGGTCTGAGATATCGGCGACGGTCGCGCCGAGAGCCTCGATGACGTCCCCGGCGGCCGCTCCGATCGCGACGCCGTGCTCACCGGCGCCCAGCGTGATCTGGCGGCCGGACAGCCGCGCGTCGGCGATAACTGGCCAGTCGCGCGCAGAGCCGAACGGGGTGATCGTGCCGCGCTCGTACCCGGTTGCCGCCTTCGCGACCGCCGCGTCGGGCAGCGACAGCCGGCTCACGCCGAGCAGTGAGCGCAGCTTGGGCCAGGAGATCGTCCTGTCCCCCGGCACCAGGACGAACAGGAAGTCGTCCGCTGCCCTCCGGACGACAAGCGTCTTGACAACGTCCGCGGGCGCGACGCCTCTGGCCCGCGCGGCCTCCGCGAGGCCCCGGACCGGGCCATGCGTGATGACGCGGTAATGCAGGCCCGCGCGATCGGCGGCATCGAGCGCTGGCGATGGCATGGAGAGAAGTATGGCGTGCCCGTCGCACGCTGCGATTCTGGGCTCGAGAGTCAATTTTCTGCCCGGATTCGGGTAAGAACTTGGCGTTCGAGGCCCGCAAACCGCAGGATGGGGAGGTGGACGCCGAGCTGATCATGCGGGTATCCGCATCCACGGGGCTTTCCTGCGGCGAGGCGGCTCGCGTGGTGGCCGACGTTCTCGGCTGGTACCGCGAGCCCGTGGATGAGTACGTCCGGCGTCGGCACGCCTACCTGCGGACCTACGGAAAGCACAACAACGAGATCTTCGGGCTAATTGCCGCCGAGCTTCGTGACCGGCTCGTCGCGGCGCCCGACCTGACCGAGCGGCAACTGCGAAGGATCGTCTACGGATAAGGAGATCTGTTCGACTATGTGCGGAATCGTGGGTTACATCGGTGGGCAGAACGCCGTTCCTATCCTGATGGAAGGCCTCTTCCGGCTCGAGTACCGCGGGTACGACTCCGCGGGAATCGCGATCGTGTCCGCTCGGAGCACCCAGGCGTTCCGGCAGGTGGGCCGCGTACGCGACCTCGAGGCATCGCTGCCGCGCCGGCTGTCGGGCAAGGTGGGAATCGGGCACACGCGCTGGGCGACCCACGGCGGCGTGACCGAGGCCAACGCGCACCCGCAGGTGAGCGACGACGGCAGGATCGCGGTCGTGCACAACGGCATCCTCGACAACGCGATGGAGCTGCGCGAGAAGCTCATCGCCAAGGGCGAGGTCTTCAGCTCGGAGACCGACACCGAGGTCGTCGCGCACCTGATCGCCAACTCGGCCGCCGAGACGCTCGAGGAGGCCGTGCTCGATGCGCTCGGGCAGATCTCTGGCACCTACGCGTTCGCGGTCACCGACCAGCAGCACCCGGACCGCATCGTGGTGGCCAGGAACGGCTCCCCGCTGATCCTCGGCGTCGGCGATCGCGAGATGTTCGTCGCGAGCGACCTGTCGGCCTTGGTCAGGCACACCACGTCGGTGGTCCACCTCGACGACGGCGAGCTGGCGTCCGTGACTGCGGCGGGTTTCCGTACGTTCAGCCGCGAGCGGGAGAACACCGCGAAGCAGCCGGTCAGGATCGAGCTCGACGCCGACGACATGGAACTGTCTGGTCACGAGCACTACATGCGGAAGGAGATCCTCGAACAACCAGGCTCGGTCGAGCGGATGCTCCGCGGCCGGCTGGACGAGCGGTTCGGAACAGCGCGCCTCGACGGGCTGAATCTCGGCCCGCGAGACCTGCGTGCGTTCCGGCGGGTCAAGATCCTGGGCTGCGGGTCGGCATATTACGTCGGACAAATCGGCGCTCAGCTGATCGAAGAGCTGGCCAGGATGCCGGCCGACGCGGAGGCGGCCTCTGAGTTCCGCTACCGCAACCCGGTGATCGAGCCTGACACGCTGTACGTGGCCGTCAGCCAGTCCGGTGAGACGGCGGACACGGCGTTCGCGGTCCGCGAGGTCAAGCGCAAAGGCGGCCAGGTCGTCGGCCTGGTCAACGTCGTCGGCTCGACGATCGCGCGGGAGTGCGACGGCGGGATCTACCTGCACGCCGGCGCGGAGATCGCGGTCGCCTCGACCAAGGCGCTGACGCACATGGCGATCGGCTTCGCGATGCTCGCGCTGGTCCTCGGCCGGGTCCGCGACCTCTCGATCACCGACGGGCAGCGCATCGTCGCTGGCCTGCAGGACCTGCCTGCGCATATCGAGAAGGTGCTCGCCGACGAGGCGAGGATCGCCGAGATAGCCGCCGGGCTGGCGACCGCGAGGAGCCTGTTCTTCATCGGCCGGGTCCGCGCCTACCCGGTCGCCAGGGAGGGCGCGCAGAAGTTCAAGGAGGTCACGTACCGCCACGCCGAGGCCTATCAGGCCAGCGAACTCAAGCACGGCCCGCTCGCTCTCATCGACGAGGAGCTGCCGACCGTGGCAATCGTGCCAGACGACGAGCTGACCGACAGGAACATGGGCGCCGTCGAGCAGATCAAGGCCAGGAACGGGCGCCTCGTCATGATCACCCATCCCGGCGTGCCCGACTGCGATAGCGAGCGGATCACGGTGCCGAAGAACGAGCGCGAGCTGGATCCTGTGCTACTGATCATCCCGATCCAGCTGCTGGCCTACCACGCCGCGCGCGCTCTCGGCCGTGACATCGACAAGCCGCGGAACCTCGCCAAGTCCGTCACGGTCGAGTAGCAACCGGCCGGCCCGGGGATGAACCAGCCTCCAGGGCGTACCGTGAAGATCTGCGAGACTAAGGGGACGCCGCGCCCCCCTAAGGAGACGCCCGTGTCGCTCTCGACAGCTGCCGAGCGCAACAGCTTCGCCCAAGACCTCTTTAACCCGCTTCCTGCCCGTTATGACCGTCTGGCGGAGCTCTTGTCCTTTGGCCAGAACGGGCGCTGGCGGCGAGCGATGGTCGACCGGATCGTGCCTGCTCCAGGCGACGTCGTGCTGGACGTGGCGTCGGGCACTGCGGGGGTCGCGCTCCAGCTGGCCGGCCGCACCGACGCGCGGGTCATCGGCGTCGACCTGACCGAGCACATGCTGCGGCGAGGCAAGGCAAACGTCGCCGCGGCCGGGCAGTCAAGGCGGATCGGCCTGGTGGCAGGGCGCGGTGAGCAGCTTCCGCTCCCCGACGCCAGCGTCGACGCCCTGACCTTCACCTACTTGCTGCGCTACGTCGAGGATCCGCAGGCGACGCTCGCCGAACTGGCCAGGGTCGTCCGGCCAGGCGGCCGCGTCGCGAGCCTGGAGTTCTGCGTTCCCCCCTCGCCTTTCTGGCACGCCGCGTGGTGGCTGTACACCCGCATGCTGCTGCCGCTCGGCGGCCTGGTCACCGGCGGCCGCGAGTGGTTCGAGGTCGGCAAGTTCCTCGGGCCCAGCATTTCGCGGCATTACCGCAGGTACCCCATCGCGTGGACCGAGCGGGCCTGGCGCAACGCGGGCTTCACCGACGTCGGTGTCGCCCTGATGAGCCTCGGCGGTGGATTGGTCATGTGGGGAACCAGGTCAGGTGGCTGAACCGCAGGCCAGGCCGGCCTACTACGCCGCCGGGCCTGGGCCGCTGCGGGACTGGTGGACTCTGCTGCATCCTCCGTTCACGGCCTGGCACCTGTCCTACGTGGTGCTCGGCGCGATGCTGGCTCCCCAGGTCAGGCTCGACCGCCTGATCGCGGCTCTGATCGCGTTCTTCCTCGCGGTCGGTATCGCGGCGCACGCGCTTGACGAGCTCAACGGCAGGCCGCTGCGAACGTCGATATCCCGCACCGCGCTGATCGTGGTGACCGCCGCCGGGCTGGCAGGCGCCGTCGCGCTCGGCGCGATCGGGATCACCAGGGTCGGCTGGGGCCTGCTGCCGTTCATGATCATCGGGCCACTCCTCGTGGTCGGGTACAACGCCGAGCTGTTCGGCGGGCTTATCCACACCGACCTCGGTTTCGCGGCTGCCTGGGGGGCCTTCCCGGCGCTGACCGGGTACGTGGCGGAGGCGGGCCGCCTGGCCGTGGCGCCGGTCGTAGCGGCGGGCGCCGCGATGGCGCTCTCCGCTGGCCAGCGGCATCTGAGCACTCCGGCGCGGATGCTGCGCCGTCGCACGGCGGCTGTCACGGGCAGCATCACGCTGAATTCAGGCGAGGTAACCAGGCTCGACGCCGCCGGGCTGCTTGAACCGCTCGAGCGGGCGCTGCGTTCCCTGTCGTGGGGGGTTGTGCTGCTCGCGGCTGCGCTCGCCACGGCGCGGCTGGCGTAGCTGGAGTAGTCGAAGTAGCCGGAGTGGCCCGGCGACATGGAGGTAGACGGTGCGGAGCGGCGTGCTGACGGCTGTCGGGGTGATCTTGACGATCGCCGGGGTGATCTGGGCACTGCAGGGGTTCGGCGTCATCGGCGGCAGTTTCATGTCCGGTGACTCGGTATGGGCGATCATCGGCCCGATCGTCGCCGTGATCGGCCTGCTTATCACCGTCGTCGCGGTTCGCCGGTCACGCGCGGCGTCGTGAGGCTACAAGGCGCGGAGAAACGTCAAATACGACCGCATTCTCTAACGATCTAAGCGCCTTCGCCTGACGCCACGGACATGCAACGGATTGCCAAACTCGCTATTAGTTTTCAGCACGAGTAACGTATTCATCACCCGCCAACCAGCATCCGTCCCCAACATTTTCCGCTGTGCTCACTAAGGGTAGATGAGTGCCGTGCTAGCCGTAAACATCGGATATTCTCCGCGGCACGCCGTGCTGCCGCCCGGACAGGAACCACCCCGGCACCTGGTCAGGCGGATCGTCGTCACGGTGAGCGTGCTGGCACTGCTCGGCGCAGGCACCGCCTATAGCGTGTTCCACGCCTTCCGCCGGCCGGCAGGACAGGGCCCGGCGACAGGGCAGAGCGTGCGTGTCTTCCGGGCCCCCGAGCTTGGCCTGCGTGGCCCCGCCGGCATGACCGGCGCTGGAGGACATCTGTGGATTGCCAACTCGGCGGGTAACTCGGTCACCGAACTGGATGCGCGCCGCGCTGGCCGGCACCCGGTGATACGCACCGGGCCCGACTACGGCTTCCTGGCCCCAGGGGCGATCACGGCCGGGCAGGGGCACGTGTGGGTGGCCGACGTCGTGGCCAACCAGATTACCGAATTGCGCACTACCGACGGCGCTGTTATCAGGACAATAGGGAAAGTGACGTCGCCGCATTCGCTTGTTCTTTTCGGAAATCGGCTATGGGTCGCGAATCCGGCGGCCAACTCTCTTTACCTGATAGACGCTAGCACCGGGTCGAAGGTGCGGGAATTGCGGCATGACGGCCTGCGATATCCCAGCGCACTGGCCGTCAGCCGTCATCTGCTCTGGGTAGCGAACGAAGCGAAGGACACCATCACCGTGCTGAACGCTGTCACCGGGGCCTGGAAGTCAACGCTGCGCGGGTCCCCGTACGGCCTGGGCCAGCCGGTCGCGGAAGTGGCGAGCCGAAGCATGCTGTGGGTCGCCAACGCGGCGGCGCGCACGATCACGCAGATCAACACCGTGACGGGAAAGCCGGTGCGGATCATCCGCGGGCCCCGCTACCGGATCGGCGTGCCCGGCGCAATGGCGCTGGCAGACGGCAGGCTCTGGGTGCTGAACACGATAGGCAATTCGGTCACCGAGATAGACGCGAGAACCGGCCGGCTGGTCGCGGTGCTGGCTGGCAGCGCGTACGGCTTCGACAATCCGGTCGGAATCGCTGCGTTCAGGCACGCCATCTGGGTGGTCGGCGCGACGTCGCTGACCAGGATCGCCCTGCCGGCGAGCCGGTGACGCGACTAGTCGCCTGGCCGCGCCGTGCCAGCCCGCCTGCCCGGCGCTGCGGCGTCGCTAGAGCACGTCCTTGCGCTGCAGGTAGTGCAGGGAGATCCAGCCGGCCAGCACGGGCAGCCAGAACGTGACGGTCCTGAACAACAGCACCGCGGTGATCGCTTGCGCCGGCTGCATGCCGGCGCCCGCGAGCGCGATGGACAGCGCGGTCTCGACGGCTCCGATGCCGCCGGGAGTCGGGATGAACGAGCCTGCCGCGTTGCCCGCCAGGTAGACGACGGCGATGCTGGCCAGCGGCACGCTCGTGTCGCCGACGGCGCGCACGGAAGCCGCGAGGCACAAGATGTAGGCGAGAGTGATCAGCACCGTCCCGCCTACCCCCTGGGCGAGCTTCACCGGCCGCTGCGCGACGTCGACGAGCCTGGGGATAACCTGGCTCGCGACCGAGCCGACACGGGAGAACAGCAGCCGGCGCCCGACCGGCAGCGCGAGCGCGATGAGCGCGAGGCCGACGAGGACACCGAGCGCGATGTAGGCCCAATGCGGCGGCGTCAGGGCCTTGGCGGCCTTCGAAGAACCGGCGACCACCGCTGAGACCAGGACCAGCACGCCGAAGACGGCGAACGACATGACCTGGGTGACGCCGACGCTCGCTGCCGCGTCAGCCGAGCTGAGCTTCGCCTTACGCAGGTAGCGCACGTTGAGCGCGACGCCGCCGACGGCGGCTGGGGTCACCAGGATGACGAAGGACGCCGCGACCTGCACGAGCAGTGTCCGCAACGGGTTCAGCCGCTCGAGCACGAAGCCGGATATCGCGAGCGTCGCACCGAGGTAGGTGGCGGCCGAGCAGGCCAGGGCGACCAGGCTCCAGCCGAGGTTGGCCTGCGCGAGGAGCTTGGAGAACGACACGTTGGCCAGCTGGCCGGCCAGCACATAGGCGGCGAAGACGCCCGCGATCAGCGTGATCAGCGTGCGCGGCCTGACGCGATCGAGCTGCGCCGGCATCACCTCTCCATCGGGAGCGGCGGCCAGGAGCCGCTTGCGTACGTCGGCGAGGACCTGTTTCTTGCCGCGCAGGGCCGAACGCGTCGACCGGTAGAGCGCGACCGGCTGCAGCAGCGAGACGAGTCCCAGGAGGCCCTCTCTCGGCACCTTCTCGGTAGCGATATCCGCCGCGCGGTCAGGGCCGACCAGCAGCGCGGTCTGCGCGATCAGCTGGACGAGGTCGAGCCGGAACTGCAGGTCCGTCGCGGCGACGTCGCCGTTACCCGGCTCGAGCAGCGCAACCTTCTCCTCGCCTGCCCCGCGCACCAGCATGATCCGCTCGTCGGTCAGCGCGCGGTGCGTCACCCGGTGCCGGTGCAGCAGCAAGACAGTGTCCCAGACCTCCCGCAGCTGATCGTCGCTGGTCAGCGCGCCGAGTTCGGCGAGAGTCGTGCCCTCCACGTGATCCGTGGCGAGCACCGCCGCGTCCGGGCCGACCCTGATCACCGCGCGGAGCCGCGGTGTGGGCACCCCGGCGTCCTCCGTCGCGTAGATAAGGAGCGCCTGCCGCTCGATGGCGCCCTCGAGCGACAGCGGAGCGCTCCTTGAGACGTTCGTCTTCAGCCGAACCCGCCGCCAGAGCCGGTAGAACGCGTCGGCCGCCTGCTGGTCACGGTCGAAGACGGTGACGTCGGCGCGGTCGCCGCTGCGAAGGGTGGCCGCGTACCTGCGGACCTCGGAGCCGCCGTTGGCGACCCGCCGGATCGCGATGATCGGATCGGCGTCCGAGCTGAGGGCGGCCGCGATGTCGGCGGCCGACGGACGCCCCGTGGTGGTGCCGAACGCGTACTTGAGCCCGGAGCCGACCGCTGAGCCGATGGCGATCGTGATCAGCAGCGAGAGCACCGTGGCATGCTTGTCGGCCAGGCTCGTGACGAAGTAGAAGCCCAAGATGGTCCAGTACGCGGTGCGCCACTGGGTGCGGCCTCGCAGGCCGATGACGGTGACGTACGCGACCAGGCCAGCCAGGTAGCCGTCGAGGGTCGCCTCGTGACGGCTGGTCAGCCCACCTGTGGTCGTGTGCAGCGCGTTGTGAAGCTGGAGCAGGGCGGGCTGGTTCAGCAGCACGTTGGCGAGCACGATGACGCCGAC
>DASUHI010000121.1:0-13299 GCA_036273575.1 Streptosporangiaceae bacterium
GACGACGTCGTCCACTGGTTCTTCCGGGTCCCTGTCCGTCATGCCGACCTCCTTGAGCAGTCTCAGCGTGCTTGAGCAGTCTCAGCGTGCTTGAGCAGTCCAGCGTGCCGCAGGGCCGATTTCGCCCCATCGAACATATTGCCGAATGGCTACAGTAGAGCAACGCTGGTTGTATATGTATCCGAACCGCCGGGGTAAGGAGACGTCGTGCGCAGCATGTGGAAGGGCGGGATCTCCTTCGGGCTGGTCATGATTCCCGTGCGACTCTACGCCGCGACCGAACAGAAGGATATTGCCTTCCGACAGGTGCACAGGGCCGATGGCGGCCGGATCCGGTTCCGCCGATTCTGTTCTGTATGCGGCGAAGAAGTCCCCTATGAAGATGTGGTCAAGGGCTACGAGTTGCCGACAGGTGAGATGGTCGTCTTGGATGACGAAGATCTCGCTGACCTGCCCTTGCCGACCACCAAGTCTATCGAGGTGCTGCACTTCGCTCCCGCGGAGCAGCTGGATCCGATCTTGTTCAACCGCAGCTACTTCGTCGAGCCAGAAGCGGCCGGTGCGCGCGCGTACGTGCTGCTCAGAGACGCGCTCGAGCAGTCGGGCCGGATCGCCATCGCGCAGGTCGCGCTCCGCCAGCGCGAATCGCTCGCGACCCTGCGCAGCCGGGACGGTGTCCTTGTGCTTGAGACGCTGCTCTGGCCAGACGAGGTGCGGGACGCGTCGTTCCCGTTCCTCGAGCAGGACATCGAGGTCAGGCCGCAGGAACTGACCATGGCATCGTCGCTCATCGACTCGATGACGTCGGACTTCGATGCGGACGCCCACCACGATGGCTACCGTGAGGCGCTCATCGAGGTCGTCGAGGCCAAGGTGGCCGGCCACGAGCTGAGTCAGCCTGCCGCGGTGGAGATCGCGGCCGGGCCGTCGACGAGCCTGGCCGACGCGCTCCGGGCGAGCCTCGCGGCGGCGCAGCAAGCTCCAGCCGTCGCCGGCAAGGAGGACGAAGCCAAGGCGATCGCTGATGGCTCCAAGACGGGGGCCGCCAAGAGCCGCTCGACGAAGGATGGCCCCTCTAAGCGCGCCGCAGCTAAGGCTGGCGCAGCCAAGGGCGTCCGCGCGAAGTCCGGCACGGCCAAGGACGAGCCAGAATCGGGCGACGAGACGGCAGCCAAGGAAGGATCGCCAAAGACCAGGCCGAGCGGCGCCAAGTCGGGCTCGGCAAAGCCCACTCGGAAGGCCAGCTGACGTCAGCCCGCCCCGCGGTGCCGGGCTCGCTGCCTGCGTGCGCGCGGGTGACCTTGGCCTCGCAGCTGGGGACCTTGGCCGGTAGGAAATGCGACCGCGATGTGGCACATTAGCCGCATAGCGGACCTCGGCCAGCAAGTGAGATGCGAGGCGATGGCATGGTGCGGGTGACGAACGAACCACCGGTGCGAGAACCGGTGCCTCCGGGCGCGCCGCCGCCCGAGCCGATTCCGCACTGGCCAGGTCATCTCGTCGAGTTGCCGTCCGGCCAGCTGTTAGTCAGAAGCGCGCCGGCGGTCGAAGGTGCCGAGCCCGCCGTTTTCGTGCACGGACTCGGCGGGGCGTCCACTAACTGGACCGACCTGATGGACGTGCTGTCCCGGCCGGTGCAGGGCCGTCCCGGCGATGCCGCGCTGGCGTGCGCGGCTGTCGACCTGCCAGGGTTCGGGAGTTCTCCGCCGCCGCTGACCGACGACTACTCCGTCGACGGGCACGCCACCGCGGTGATTCGGTTCATCAACGAGCAGGGCATGGGACCTGTCCACCTGATCGGGAACTCAATGGGCGGCGCCGTGTGCACGCGGGTTGCCGCCCGCAGGCCCGACCTGGTACGCACGCTCGCCCTGGTCTCACCGGCGCTGCCCGACCTGCGGCCCCGCCCGCTGCCACTGCGGCTGGCTCTGGCGACCGTTCCTGGTGTCGGGCCGGCGATCATGGACTGGCTTCGGCGGCTGCCCGCTGAGGCGCGAACCGACCGGCTGCTGAAGGACGTGTACAGCGATCCTGGCGTCGTACACCCGGCCAGGCGGCGCGCGGAGATCGAAGAGGTACTCAGGCGCGACGCCCTCGTCTACGCCAACCACGCGGTTGTCATGTCTGCTCGGAGCCTGGTCACCGAGTACTTCAAGGTCGGCAGGTGGTCGCTGTGGCGGGACGCGGCCATGATCAAGGCTCCGGCGCTGATCCTGTACGGCAGCCACGACAAGCTGGTCAACCCCGTGATGGCCGGCAAGGCCGCCAGGGCGTTCCCAACCGCGAGGGTGCTCGTGCTTCCGGGGGTCGGTCACGTCGCGATGATGGAGCGGCCCGAACTGGTGGCCGCGGAGATCAGGGCGTTCCTTGGCTGGGTTCAGGCTTCAGGTGGCCCGGCGGGCGCGGCCGGACGGATCGCTGAGGGGTCCGCGACCAGGCAGGTGCATAGCTAGGCGGCTCGCGACGCTCGCTGCGCCGGATGCGAAGCTAGCCACGTGCTTATCGCGGCGTCCTCGCTCATTCCAGCGGCGGAGCCGGCCGACCGCACCGCGACGATCCTTGGCCCCGGATACGTGATCTGCGACGGCGGGATGATCGCTGAGGTCGGATCCGGTCCGCCGCCCGGTCCGCCCGACATCGAGCTGCGCACCGGATACCTGCTCCCTGGTCTGGTGGATCTGCAGGTCAACGGCTACTTCGGAATCGAGCTCGGCGACGCGGATCCCGCCGGGTGGGCCGACGTTGCTCACCGGCTTCCGTGCACCGGCACGACGGCGTTCCTGCCGACGTTCATCACCAGCCCGGTCGATGACCTTGTCGCGGCCTTGCGCGGCACAGCCAGCTTCGCGCGCGACCTCCGCGGTCCGGTCACGGCGGACGACGGCGCACCCGGTATCCCCGGCGGCGCGCGGGTACTGGGCGTGCATCTGGAGGGCCCGTTCATCGCCGCGAGCCGGCGCGGCGCCCACAATCAGGACTGGATCATCCCGCCCGACGAGGCGACGATCGGCAGGCTGCTGGCCGCGGGGGCCGGACTGGTTCGTGTCGTCACCCTGGCACCGGAGATCGACGGCGGCATGGCTGCGATCAAGCAGCTCACCGACGCTGGCGTGCTGGTCAGCGTCGGGCATTCGGACGCGACCGCCGCCCAGGTCGCGGCCGCGGCAACGGCGGGTGCGCGGATGGTCACGCACCTGTTCAACGGGCAGCGGCCGCTGCACCACCGTGAACCAGGTGTCGTGGGCCAGGCGCTGATCGACACTCGCCTGGTCAGCGGGCTCATCGCCGACATGCACCACGTGGTCGGGCCGGTCGCCGCGCTCGCGTTCCGTGCAGCGCCGCGGAGAATCGCGTTGGTCACCGACGCTGCCGCCAGCGCGGGCATGGCCCAGGGCCGCTTCGAACTCGGGGGCGAGCCGATCGAACTGGCGAACGAGGACGGGGCGCCCCCGGCCCGCGTTGACGGCACGCTGGCCGGCTCTGCGCTGCGGATGGATGCGGCGATCGCCAACATGGTGCGGGCCGGCGTCGGCCTCCCTGACGCTGTCGCGGCCGCGACCCGGATCCCCGCGGATCTCATCGGGCGCGCCGACCTCGGCCGGATCGCTCGGGGCGCCGCGGCTGACCTGGTCTGGCTGACCGACGACCTGACAACGGCCGCGACCTGGGTCGCCGGCCGTCAGGTTCACGGTCCATCGCTCGGCTAGGACGCCGCGGGGTCTGGTTACCTGGACAGAGAGCCCGTAAGATCCTTATTTCCTGCGTTATCTTCGCTATCGCTTGACTGGGACGGGGCTCGGGTGGACGCAGCCAGGCAGCAGTGCTCGACGCACATGCGCGCCGAGATCTTCGAGCAACCTGCCGCCCTGCGGGCCACGATCGGCGCATTGCTGCCGCGCACCGCCGAGGTGGCCGCGATCGCCCAGCGCGCGCGCCAGGTGCTCTTCTTCGCCCGTGGCACCTCTGACAACGCCGCCGTCTACGGCACGTACCTGATCCAGACCAGGACCGGCAGGCTGGCGAGCCTCGGCTCGCCGTCGGTGGCCACCACGTACAAGAGCCGCATCGACCTGGACGGCGTCATGGCGGTCGGCCTGTCGCAGTCCGGGCGGACGGAGGAGATCGTCGAGACGCTGCAGTGGGCCAGGGATTGCGGGGCCAGCGTGGTCGCGATCACCAACGGCGCGGGCTCACCGCTGGCCGAGCTGGCCGACGTGGCGCTGGTGACGGAGGCGGGCCAGGAGCGGGCGGTTCCCGCCACCAAGACGTTCACGTGCCAGCTCGCCGCCCTGGCCGTGCTTGCGCTCGGCCTCGGCGCTGACCTGGACGCCGGACAGCTCAAGCAGGCGCCCGCGATGATCGAAGACCTGCTCGCCGCCACGACGACACCCGACTACGGCATCGAGCCGATCGTGGCCGAACTGGCCGGCGTCGAGGGTCTCATGGTCTCGGCCAGGGGCCTGGCGTACTCCGCCGCGCTCGAGCTCGCGCTGAAGATCAAGGAGGCCTGCTACCTGCACGCCATGGGCATCTCGTGGGCCGACCTGCAGCACGGCCCGATCGCCGTCGTCGACGCCAAGACGCCGGCGATCATTATGGCGGCGGAATCCGGCCCGACCCAGGCCGCCGCCGTGGCCCTGGCCAAGCGGGTCACGGACGCCGGGGCGCACGCGTACGCCATCGGCGGCGGCGCGGAACTGGCGGCGGTGAGCAGCCGCGCGTTGGCCGGACCCGCCCTGCCGGAATGGCTGGCGCCCCTCGGGCTGATCGTCCCCGGCCAGATCCTGACCGAGGAGCTATCACGCCGCCTTGGCATCGACCCAGACAACCCTCGCGGCCTCAGCAAAGTCACCCAAACCGCCTGATCCCACCACCGTCAGCCCGCCCAGATACAACACCCATGTGACAGTGAGCGTCCTCTTTGAACGTCAATGGGACATAGGTGTTGTATTTTCCCGGTGGACTTTGTGCTGGGCGGCTTGGGCGCGGGGGCGCAAGACCATCAGGTCCACGTTGAAGTGCGACGGCCTGGTGACGGCCCAGGTCACGGCGTCGGCGATGTCCTCGGCCGTGAGCGGCTCGGGGACACCCGCGTAGACGGCAGCGGCCTTGTCCGCGTCGCCGCGGAACCTCGTCAGCGCGAACTCCTCGGTCTTGACCATGCCGGGAGCGACCTCGATCACCCGGACCGGCTGGCCGCACAGCTCGAGCCGCAACGTCGCGGCGATCGCGTGCGTGCCGTGCTTGGCCGCGACGTAGCCACCGCCGCCCTCGTAGGCGCCCAGACCCGCCGTCGAGCCCATGATCACGATGGTGCCGTCACCGCTGTCGATCAGCTTCGGCAGTAGCGCCTGCACGGTGTGGAGGGTGCCGAGCACGTTGGACTGGTACATGGTCATCCAGTCGTCCGCCGAAGCGTCGGCGATCGGGTCGGCGCCGATCGCGCCGCCCGCGTTGGCGACCAGGACGTCGCACCTTGGCAACTCGGCCGCCAGCGCGTCGACCTGGCTCGGGTCCGCGACGTCAAGGTGGTTGACCTGCGCGCTGCCGCCCGCTTCGAGAATCCGCGCCGCTACCTCGTCGAGCCGGTCCAGGCGGCGGGCGGCCAGCACCACGTGGTACCCCTCGCCGGCGAGCCGCCAGGCGGTCGCCGCTCCGATCCCGCTGCTCGCGCCCGTGACTACCGCTGTCCGCTGCATGGCCTGAATTCTGCCAGCACCCGATTGCGCCGGTACCCCGCGGCTGTGCGCGCTGGACGGGTTGCCAGTCACCTACGATCGGGATCGTGGCCGAACGCTCCGCGTACCTGCGCGCCGTGATCTTCGACTGGGGCGGCGTGATCACCAGCCCGATCGTCGACACCGTGACGGCCTGGCTCGAGACCGAGCGGATCGACAGGGACAGCTACATGGCCGCGATGCGGCCGTGGGTGAGGAGCGCATACGGGCCTGGGGACTCCGAGTCACCGATTCACGCTCTCGAGCGCGGCGAAATGAGCGATGAGGAGTTCGAGGCGACGCTGGCAGCCGCCCTCGTGAGGGAGGACGGTACGCCCGTGCACTCGGTCGGGCTGCTGAGGCGGATGTTCGGCGCCTCTGTGATCCTTGACCAGATGCTCGAGCTGATCAAAGACCTGCGCACGAACGGCGTCCTGACCAGCCTGCTGTCCAATTCCTGGGGCGGCAGCTCTGACGGCTACCCACGGCACCTGTTCGCCGATCTCTTCGACGACGTGGTGATCTCGGGCGAGGTCGGGATGCGCAAGCCTGAAGAACGGATCTTCCAGCTGGCCGCCACCCGGCTCGGCTTGTCGCCAGCGGAGTGCGTGTTCGTCGACGACGTCGACGGCAACATCGTCGCCGCCCAGGCGCTCGGCTTCACGGCCGTGCTCCACGAGGACCCGCTGCGGACCAGGGCGGCGCTGTCACAACTGTTCGCCGAGCGCGGCAACCTGGCGTCGTAGCGGGATTCCGTCAGGTATTTCCGCAATGCAATTCCGGCCGGTGCCCCTGGCGCTACCCTGATGCGCTATGGCCGAGCACGTGCCGTCGGCAGACGTCGGGGCGCCCGCGAGCGCGCCGGCGATCGAGGGCAAGCGCGCGTATCCGCATCCGGCCAACGCGGGCAGGTCGGCGAACATGCGGGCGAACCGGCGCGCCGATACCAAGCCAGAACTCGCGCTTCGCCAGGCGCTGCACGGGCTCGGCTACCGGTACCGCAAGGACTACCGCCTTGACCTGGCTGGCGGGGTGCGGGTCAGGCCGGACATCGTGTTCACCGCCAGGAAGGTCGCCGTGTTCGTGGACGGGTGTTTCTGGCACTGCTGTCCTGAGCACGGAAGCCAGCCCGCGGCGAACACGTGGTACTGGGAGCCCAAGCTGCGCCGGAACGTCGACAGGGACAGGGCCGCTGACGCCGCGCTCGACCATGCCGGATGGACTGTCATCAGGTTCTGGGAGCACGAGTCGATCGACGCGGCCGTCGCTCACGTCGTCGGTGTACTGGCTCGCCAGTGAGCGTCGTGCCGGAGGGGCCCCAGTGGGCCTCGTGGTGATTCTGGGGTCATCGCCCGCTTCTGGCTGGCAGACTCGGTAAACAGCCCTCGCTGCGGCCGGACAGGCCTGCGCGGGCGAGCCATCTCATCTGCAGTAAGCCTGTTAGGGACCTCATGCGCGTCTACCTGCCAACGACGCTGACGGAACTGGGGTCCGCGCTCGTAGCTGGCCAGGTCGGTCCGGCACCGGTGCTCGGCTACGCGGTAACGCCGGCGCTGCGCGAGTGGTACGCCAGTGGCGACCTCGAGGAACTCGAGTACATCGCGATGATGCAGGCGGCGAAGGCGTCGCTGCGGATGCTGCACGCCGACACCAAGGCGCCGAGACGGCGGGTCGTGCTCGCGGCCGAACTGCCGGAGTCGGTCGTCACCAGCATCAACGGTCCCGACAAGCCGGGCAAGGTCAGCGTCACGCTGCCGGTGATGTTCAGCGACGTGGTGTCCGGTCACGTGGACTCAGACGACGCGGCCGCCGACATCGACGCCGCGGCGGCAGCTCTGCCCGCGGCCGACGCGGGCGACGGCGACGCGAAGTTCGTCGTCGACAGCGCCGAGGGACACGAGCTCCTGTGGTACGCCACCCAGGAGCTCATCTACCTGATCGAATAACCGGCGGGCACTCTCGGCAGCCGCACCGGTTCGTGTCACCATGAGGATCGACGAGACTGGAAGCCGTCGCGCCACAGGCTCGGCCGTACACCGGTGTACGTCAGGACGAGCTAAGGGAGTCAGCCGTGTTCGATGCCGTGACCAACGTCCCCGCTCCGGCCAACGAGCCGGTCAAGACCTACGCAACGGGCAGCCCCGAGCGAGCCGTCCTGGAAACCAAGGTCAAGGAGCTGTCCGGCGAGCCCGTCGACCTGACCATGACAGTCGGCGGCGTCCAGCGGATGGGCGGCGGTGACTGGGCCGACGTCGTCCAGCCGCACAACCACGCGCACGTGCTCGGCCGTTTCGGGGAGGCTACAGACGAAGACGTTGCCGCCGCCATCGACGCGGCGAACCTGGCCGCGCCCGGCTGGCGGGAGCTGTCGTTCGACGACCGCGCGGCGATCTTCCTGCGCGCAGCCGAGCTGCTGGCGGGCCCGTGGCGCTCGGTGATCAACGCCTCGACCATGCTCGGCCAGTCCAAGTCGGTCTACCAGGCCGAGATAGACGCGGCCTGCGAGCTCATCGACTTCTGGCGCTTCAATGTCCACTACGCCAGGCGGCTGCTCGGCGAGCAGCCCACGTCGGCGCCCGGCTGCTGGAACCGGCTCGAGTACCGGCCGCTGGAAGGCTTCGTCCTCGCGATCACACCGTTCAATTTCACCTCGATCGCAGGCAATCTTCCGACAGCACCTGCCCTGCTGGGGAACGTGGTGATCTGGAAGCCGTCGCACACCCAGCAGTTCTCCGCCCACTTCCTGATGCGGTTGCTCGAAGCCGCCGGCCTGCCCCCTGGCGTCATCAACATGGTGACCGGCGGCGGCCGCACACTGTCCAGGGTGGCTCTCCCGCACCGGGACCTGGCAGGCATCCACTTCACCGGCTCCACGGGCACCTTCCAGCACCTGTGGCGGACCGTCGGGGAGAATATCTCCGGTTACCGCGGCTACCCGCGCCTTGTCGGCGAGACCGGCGGCAAGGACTTCGTGATCGCCCACCCGTCTGCCGATCCCGACGTCCTGCGCACGGCTCTGGTCAGAGGCGCGTTTGAGTATCAAGGGCAGAAGTGCTCGGCCGCCTCCCGTGCCTACGTCCCGCGCAGCGTGTGGCGCCGGATGAAAGACGACATCGTCGCCACGGTCGACGACCTGACCATGGGAGACGTCACCGCGGACCTATCCGCGTTCATGGGGGCGGTCATCGACGACAAGGCCTTCGCGATCCACGCCGACGCCATCGACCGGGCCAGGTCCAGGCCGGCCGTATCGGTGCTGGCCGGCGGCGTCACAGACGCGACACAGGGATATTTCGTCCGGCCGACGGTGCTCGAATGCTCGGACCCGACTGACGAGCTGTTCACGACCGAATATTTCGGCCCGATCCTGGGAGTGCACGTCTTCGACGACGCGGACTACGACGCCGTCCTCACGCAGGCGGCCGACATCGCGCCCTACGCGCTGACCGGATCGATCATCGCGACCGACCGCGCCGCGATAGCGGCCGCCACCGACGCGCTGCGGTTCTCGGCCGGCAACTTCTACATCAACGACAAGCCGACGGGAGCGGTCGTCGGCCAGCAGCCGTTCGGCGGCGCGAGGGCCAGCGGCACGAACGACAAGGCAGGCTCGATCTTCAACCTGACCCGCTGGGTGAACGCACGGACGATCAAGGAGTTGTTCGTCCCGCCGACCGACTATCGCTATCCGCACATGGGGTGAGGGGGCACTGTAGTACTTTGCGCGCTATCGACCGTCCGGGCGGGACGGGCGACTGGCACCCCGCGCAGGAGGCACCCCATCCATCGCCTCGTCCTGTGGAACATCGACCTGACCCTGGTGGACGTCGCCAGGGTGTCCCGTGACGCCTACGCCGAGGCGTTCCGCCGCGTCACGGACCGCCCGCTCGTCGCGCTGCCCCAGCTCGCCGGCGCGAGTGACTCAGAGATCTTCTTCGAGGCGCTCGCGCTCAACGACGCGGTGCCCCGCTCGGGTCAGCCTGAGGACAACGACTTGCTGGCCTCCTACGCCGAGGAGCTCGCCGCCGCGTTCGGCGCGCGCAGCGACGAGCTCGCCAGGAACGGCAGGGCGCTGCCTGGCGCGCGCGAGGCGCTCGCCGCCGTGTCCCGGCTGCCGGACGTGATCCAGACCGTGATCACGGGAACGATCAGGCAGAACGCCGCGTGCAAGCTGGCCGCCTTCGGCTTCGACCGCTACCTTGACCTGGGGATCGGCGGGTACGGCTCCGACGTGTATCCGAAGGGAACACAGATCCTGCGATCGCTCGCGATGGCCGCGGACAAGTACGACGCGAGGGTCTCGCCCGCGATGGCGGTCTACGTGGCCGACTCGGTCAGGGACGCGGCCGCTGCTCATTTCGCGGGCGTGCGCTGCCTGGGCATCGCGACCGGCCGCTCGACGGTCTCCGAGCTGCGGGAGGCGGGGGCCGACCCTGTGCTCACCGACCTCGCCGACACGTCGCGGGTGGTGGCGGCGGTCAGCCGGTGAGCGGCTGGGCGCTGACCACCTATGGCGTGCTGGCGCTCACGTTCATGATGATCATGTACGCGTTCGAGCGCCGGCATCGCTACTTCGTGATCGCGTTCGCCTGCGGATGCCTGCTGGCGAGCAGCTACGGTTTCTTGTCCGGCGCCTGGCCGTTCGGCGTCGTCGAGGCGATCTGGGCTGTTGTCGCGCTGCAGCGGTTTCGCAGGGCAGGTATCACCGCGCGAGATGAGGACCAAGCCCGATGAGTCAGACTTTCATACTGGTATAAACGTCCAGTCAGTCGATCAGGGGCGGTGACGTGGCGCGGCAAGACCAGCAGCTGCCTGCCGGACGCGGTTACGGCGCGGTGCTGGCGACGCCGACGCGCGCGGACATCGAGCGGTCCAGGATCACCGACTACGCGCGCTGGCTCGCGGACCAGCGCGGCGTCGCGCTCGGCGCCGGCTATCACGACCTGTGGCGCTGGTCGGTCAGCGAGCCCGCGGAGTTCTGGTCATCGATCTGGGACTACTTTTGCGCGCTCGGCACGCGCGGCGACGGGCCGGTGCTCGCGGGCGGCCAGATGCCGGCCGTCGGATGGTTCTCAGGATCGACACTTAACTATGCGCGCAACGCGCTCAGGGCAGCCAGCGCGGATCCCGACCGGACGGCGATCATCTACCGGTCAGAGGCTGGTCACAACGGCAGCCTGAGCTACACCGAGCTAGACGACCAAGTGGCGATCGTGCGCGCCGCGCTGATCGCCCTCGGGGTGCAACGCGGCGACCGCGTCGCCGCCTATCTGCCGAACTCCCCGCAGGCATTGATCGGCTTGCTGGCTACCGCGAGTCTCGGCGCGATCTGGACCTCGTGTTCGCCAGACTTCGGCGCACACGCCGTCATCGACCGGTTCGCGCAGGTGACCCCCAAGGTGCTGATCGCCGTCGACGGCTACGTCTACGGCGGAAAGACGTTCGACCGAAGCGACGAGGTCGCCGCGATTGTGGCGGCCATGCCAGGCCTGCAGTCGGTGATCCTGGTCGACTACATCGGGACCTCGGCGAGCCATGCCGAGCTGCCTGTGCCGGTCACGATGTGGGACGCACTCGTCGGCCTGGCGGGGCCGGCGGTCGAGCCGAGCGCCGGCCACCCGAGGACCGAGTTCGATGACGTGCCGTTCGAGCATCCGCTCTGGGTGCTCTACTCCTCGGGCACGACCGGGCTGCCCAAGGCGATCGTGCACGGGCACGGCGGCATCGTGCTCGAGCACCTCAAGGCCATCGGCTTGCACCTGGACCTCGGGCCAGGTGACGTGTTCTTCTGGTACACCACGACCGGCTGGATGATGTGGAACTTCGTCGTCGGCGGCCTGCTCGCCGGCGCTACCGTCGTCGCCTACGACGGCAGCGCGGTGCAGCCGGGCACCGATGAATTGTGGCGGCTCGCCGCGGACGCCGGCGTCACCTACTTCGGTACCGGGGCTCCCTACCTGGTCGCCTCCATGAAGGCTGGTCTGCGGCCGCGCGACGAACATGATCTGTCGGGGCTGCGCGGCGTCGGCTCGACCGGCTCGCCGCTACCGCCCGAGGCCTTCGACTGGGTCTACGACGCCGTCGCGCCTGGTTCCGAGCGTGACCGGGCGTTCACGCTCGGGTCGTTCTCCGGCGGGACCGACATGTGCACCGGGTTCGTGGGGCCGAACCCGCTGCTTCCCGTACGTCGGGGGATCATCGCGGGGCCGTGCCTCGGCGCCGCGGTCGAGGCGTTCGACGCGCACGGACACGCCGTCGTCGGCGAGGTCGGCGAGCTGGTGCTGACGAAGCCGATGCCGTCGATGCCGGTGGGGTTCTGGGGCGACGAGACCGGCGAGCGGTACGCGGCCAGCTACTTCGGTCAGTATCCGGGGGTATGGCGGCACGGCGACTGGATCATGAACCTGCCCGACGGCGGCTGCGTGATCTACGGCAGGTCCGATGCGACGCTGAACCGCGGCGGCGTGCGCATGGGAACCAGCGAGTTCTACCGCATCGTTGAGGAGCTGCCCGAGGTGACTGACAGCCTCGTGATCGACACGGGCACCCTCGGCACCGAGGGGCGGCTTGTGCTGTATGTCGTGCTGGCGCCCGGCGCCAGCCTCGACGACGACCTGCGCGGCCGGATCCGCTCGCTGCTGCGCTCGCAGCTGTCGCCGCGGCATGTGCCCGATGAGATGCATCAGGTGCCAGGGGTGCCGCGCACGCTGTCGGGCAAGAAGCTCGAGGTCCCCGTGCGCAAGATCCTGACCGGCATGCCCGTCGACGCGGCCGCGGACCGGGACTCGCTGGCCAACCCTGAGGTGCTGGCCTATTACGTCCCTCCTCCTGGGTCGGGTTCAGCCAGGTCTGGGGAAGGGAGCGGCGGGTAGTGGCGGAGCGGTCAGGACGCAGCTTTGGGGAGGAGGGCGGAAGGCTCACCTACGGCACCTACCTGCACCTGCCCGATCTGCTCGGGCAGCAGGTGCCGCTCGCCGACCCACCTGCCCACGACGAGCTGCTGTTCATCACCGTGCATCAGGTCTACGAGCTGTGGTTCAAGCAGCTGCTGCACGAGCTGGCCGCTGCCAGGGACGCGATGGACGCCGGCGAAACGTGGCTGGCCAGGCACCTGATGCAGCGTGCGCACGTGATCGAGCGCCTTCTCGTGATCCAGATCGACGTGCTGGAGACGATGACGCCGCAGGACTTCTTGCAGTTCCGCGCCACGCTCGCGCCCGCAAGCGGGCTTCAGTCCGTTCAGTTCAGGGAGCTTGAGTTCCTGTCCGGAGCCAAGGACCATCGGTTTGTGGCGCGATTCCGCAACCTGACCACCGACGAGCGGGAACGGCTGTCGCGCCGGCTGGCCGAGCCCACGCTCTGGGACGCCTATCTCGGCCTGCTCGGCCGGCGCGGCCTCGACGTGAGCAGCGACGAGCGCGTCTCGGAGTCGCTGCTGACGATCGCGAGGGACCGGGCAGCCCACGACGACCTGTGGCAGCTCGCCGAGAGCTTGCTCAACCACGACGAAGTGGCAGCTGGCTGGCGGGCGCGGCATGTCCAGATGGTGGAGCGCCAGATCGGCACGAAGTCGGGCACGGGT
>DASUHI010000122.1:0-9369 GCA_036273575.1 Streptosporangiaceae bacterium
CGGCCCGAGCCTGCAGGCTCTGCGCCACAGCCCGCACGAAGCCGGTGAGCTGCGCGGAGGTCAGTGCCAGGCTGAGCGCCAGGTACCCGCGCGGCGCGATGTAGTAGCCGCGTTCGAGCAGGTCGAGGAAGAGCAGCTCGACCAGCCGCGGGTCCGCGCCGGCCAGGTCCTTTCTGCTCCTGACCGGCTCGGCGGTGGCGTGAATGGCCAGCAGGCTGCCGACGCCCGTGGCCTGGAACGGCGCGCCGGCCGCGCGAAACGCCTGCCCGAGTTCCGTGCGCAGCGCGTCCCCCGCCGCAGTGTGCCGCTCGGCGACCTCGGGCGGATACACCATCGTCAGGCCGGCGTAGCCGGCGGCCATCGACGCGACGTTGTTGTTGAACGTGCCGGCGTGCGGCAGCGCCCCGGGACGGGTCGGATCGAACAGCGCCATCACGTCCGCGCGCCCGCCGAAAGCGCCGAACGAGGACCCGCCGCCGATGTACTTGCCGAGCGTGGTCATGTCCGGCGTGATGGCGAGCCGGCCCTGCATGCCGGCGGCGCCGGTTCTTGACGTCATCACCTCGTCGAAGATCAGCAGCGCGGCTGTCTCGCTGGTACCGTCGCGCAGCGCGGTCAAGAACTCCGCGGTGCCCGGCAGGCAGCCGCCAGAGCCCAGCATGGGCTCGACCAGCACGCACGCAAGCACGTCACCGTGCTCGCTGATCAGCGCCCTGGCGCCGCTGGCGTCGTTGTACTCGCCGAGCAGCACGTCGTAGGGGGCGTTCACGGGCGACTGCCCTGCCGCGAAGCTGAGCAGGCCGCCGTGGTATCCGCCACGGAACACCAGCACGCGGTCCCGGCCGGTGAACGCCCGCGCCGCCGACAGCGCCATCAAGTTGGCCTCGGTCCCGGAGTTGGTGAACCGCACCCGCTCGACGGAGGGGAAGCGCGAGCACACCGCCTCGGCGAGCTCGACCTCGTACCTGGTGTGCGCGCCACGGCTGACGCCCTCGCGGAGCGCGGCGATCATCGCGTCGATGACCACGGGGTTGGAGTGCCCGTACAGGCCTGCCGAGTACTCGCCGAGCAGGTCGACGTATTCGTGACCGTCGACGTCGGCCATGCGCGCGTCCCACGCCCTGGCGATCCGCAGCGGGAACGGGCGGTGGTACAGCACCGACCTGGTGTTCCCGCCCGGCAGGTACGCGAGCGCGCGGTCGTGCAGCGCGGCCGTGGCCGGCCGCCGGGCCGCGTAGCGGGCGCGGGCCTGCTCGACCGCCTCGCTCACCGCGTCTGATTGAGTGCTGGTCACTGTCATGAGCCACCGCCGGCGTAGATTGCGAATCGTGAAGAAACTATTCGAGATACTCGTCTGTTTCATCCACCCGCTGGCGGTCGTGCTGATGTGGATCGATCTGGCGAGCCGCAATGACCTGGGCACGGGCGCGAAAATCGCGTGGGCGCTCTTCGGCCTCATCCCGTTCGTGCCGTTCCTGTACGTGCTCACCGGCGGCGACCTGTGGTAGCGGCCGGCTAACTCGCTCCGATCAGGCGCAGCCCGGCCAGCTCGCCGGGACCGAGGCGCCGCAGCAGGCTGGCCGCCGCGCAGTTCGCGCTCACCTGACCGGCGCTGGTCGCGCCGAACAAGACACTCGCGACCGCCGGGTTCGCCAGCGTGAACGCCAGGGCCAGCGCCGCGGGGGTCGTGTCCAGCCGGGCGGCCAGGTCGGCCAGATCAGCGGCTGCACCCAGGGCGGCCTCGAACGTGGGCTGGCCGAGTACCTCAGCCGCCCTGCCTTCGGCGCCCTGGTCCAGGTACTTACCGCTGAGAATGCCACCCTCCAGGCAGAACGACGCCACGACGGCCGTGCCCGCCTGAGCGAGCGCGCCCGCCATCGCGGCGTCCTCGACCGGCGAGCGCCTGACCAGGCTGTATGGCAGCTGAGCGGCGCACGGCGGCGGAACGCCCACCGACGCGGCGACAGCGCTCGCGTGGGCGATTGCCTGTGGCGCCCAGTTCAACACACCCCATGCCCGCGCCCGGCCGGCGGTGATCAGCCCGCCAACGCCCGCGACGACCTCGGGGACCCGCAGTCCGGCGGGTGCCGGGGCCGCGTAGATCAGGTCGACATACTCCAGCCCCATCCTGTCCAGGGACGCGTCAAGCTCGGCCGCGGCGTCCTGGTCAGGCCAGAACTCCCACCACAGCTTGTTGGCGATCACGACCTCGTCACGCCGCAGGCCGGCGGCGCGGCACAGGTTGCCGAACACGACCTCCGAGTGGCCGGACGGGATCGGCGCCCGGCCGGTCTCGTCGTTGTAGCGCGCGTCGTCGAAGAACGTGATCCCCTCCTCGCGAGCCGCGCGCATGATCGCGACGCCGGTGCCCTGTGGCAGCCGCTCGTACGTGCGCCACGAGCCGAGCGACAGCGCCGACACCTCGATTCCTGACGAGCCGAGCGGCCGCGGGTCCAGACATTCAGCGGATTTCACGCGTCGATGCTACGGGGCGTACCCGGCATACTTGGCGGGTGCATGGGCGGCGTCGGCGGCAGCTACGCGGGCGCGGCCGACGGCTACGCGTTCTGTTTCATCACCGCCGCGATGGGCAGTCACGATCGCGCGACGGCAGTCGAGGACGCCTTCCGCGCCTGCCTGGGGCTCAGGCCACTCGACTGACTAGCCACTCGACTGACTAGCCACTCGAACCACTGGCCGCTCGGCTGGTCGGCGAGGCTTCACCTGGGCGATCGCAGACGTTCATCCCCGGTGAACCAGCCGGGCAGACACGGCCGTCACGATGGAAGTGACGCGACATCCGCGCGACCATGGGAGCTCGCCGCATGCTGACCGGACTCGTCCGTCAGCCTGAGGTGGCTGGGGCTCCCGCACCAGAGCAGGTCCATCTCCAGTTCGGCGCCGACGCGTCAGGCCAGGTGACGGTGTCCTGGGCGGCCCCGGCGGCGGTGGCCAGGCCGCGACTGCGGTTCGGGCAGGCCGACGGTCAAGCCGGGACGTACGTCGACGCGGACGAGCGCCGCTACACGGACGCGCTGACCGGCGAGACCGTCTGGACGTACCACGCGGTGGCCGGGTCGCTGGAGCCGGACACGCCGTACGGGTACGAGGTCGTGCACGACGGCGCCGCGCCGGTGACCGGGACGTTCAGGACCGCGCCGCTCGGCCGGTCGCGACCGTTCCGCTTCACCAGCTTCGGCGATCATGCGATCCCGGCGGCTGTGGGCGACGGATCAGGGCCGCACTCGCCGAACGCCGGCTACGTGGTGACAGCCGTCGACCGGCTCGGCCCGCTCTTCCACCTGGTCAACGGAGACCTGTGCTATGCCAACGCCAGCGATCAGCCGGTCGCCACGTGGACGTCGTACCTCTCGGCCATCAGCAGGTCGGCCACCCACCGGCCGTGGATGCCGGTCCCCGGCAATCATGAGAACGAGAGCGGCAACGGACCGCAGGGGTATCTGCCGTTCCAGACAAGGTTCTCGCTGCCTGCCAACGGAACACCGGCGTTCCGCGGCAACTGGTACGCGTTCACGGCAGGTTCGGTGCGTTTCGTGGCGCTCAACAACGACGACGTATGCCTGCAGGACGGCGGTTTCAGCGGTCTGCGCAGGGACAACGTGCCCGGCTACCGCGCCGGCGGGGTCGATCCCTACATCAGCGGCTACAGCGGCGGGCGGCAGCGGCTCTGGCTGGAACGCGAGCTGGCGGCCGCAAGCCAGGACGACGACATCGACTGGATCGTCGTGTTCATGCATCAGGTCGCGATGTCCTCGGCGCACTTCAACGGCGCCGACTTCGGCATCAGGCAGCACTGGCTTCCTCTGTTCGACGCGTACGGCGTGGACCTGGTGCTTTCCGGTCACGAACACCACTTCGAGCGCTCGCACCCAGTCCGGGGCGTGCTGCCCGGCAGCGCGCTGCTGACCCCGGCGCCCGTGGCGGCGAACCGCGGCCTGTCCGGCGTCGATGCGGCCGGGGTCGTCGACACCAGGTTCGGGACAGTCCACCTCACGATCGGCGGCGGCGGACACCCGTACCGGGTGCCGGCGAGGCCGCTGCACGGCCCTGACGAGGGGGTCGTGGTGGCCGGGGCAGGACCGGGCAGCCCGCTCGTACAGAGGAAGTCGGACCTGCAGACCGAGCCGAACGTGTGGTCGGCGTACAGGGACACGGACAACGCGTTCGGCTTCGCGTCGTTCGACGTCGTCCCCGCGGAACGGGACGGCACGACGTCGATCACGGTCACCTACTGGGCCGCGGCGGACGGCTCGCCCGACTACCGGGAGCAGGACCGCGTCGTGCTGCGCAAGCCGGTACGGGTCGCGCAGCGGCCGGGGAGCCAGCTGGCCGTCACGCGCCAGGCACGGTAGAGCGGCCCCTGACCGCGCTGGCCAGCTGCTCGCCGATGAGGGACCATCCACGTGCGTGCTGGCCGGTCAGCCCGGACGGCAGCAAGGCGTGTTCGATCGTCATCACCGAGGCGCCCGGCCCGTCGGCGTCGATCGTGACGGTCACCAGGCTCTGCACGGCAGGATCCGGCCAGGTCGAGCAGCTCCAGGTGAACGCCAGCCGGTGCGGGGGCTCGAGCGTGACGTAGTTGCCGCTCACCAGGAACCTGACACCGTCCTCGTCGACCTCGAATCGCACGGCCCCGCCGATCCGTGCCTCGGCGGTCACGCTCAGGCACCGCGCGGGCCGGGGGCACATCCACTCCGCCAGGCGGTCAGCGTGGGTCCACTCGTCGTAGACGACGCGCGGCGGCGCGGCGAGTCGCTGCCGGACCACGGCGACGTGAGCTGCCTGGCCCGCTGCGGCCGCAGCGTCGCCGGTCATCGCGCGTCTCCGCGCTCGAGCCTGCCTGCCAGGGCCGCTGCCCTGCGCGCCCAGAACGAGGTCTGCTCGGCGATCCACCGCTCGGCCGCGCTGAGCGCCGCCGGCTCGAGCGACAGCCAGTGCTCGCGGCCCTTGACATCGCGCTTGACCAGGCCCGCCGCCTCCAGGACGCCGACGTGCCTCGACACGCCCGCGAACGACATGGGCAGCGGGGCCGCCAGGTCCGTGATGCGCGCCTTGCCGTCGCGAAGGGCGACGAGCAGGGCGCGGCGGGTCGGGTCGGCCAGCGCCGCGTACGTCCGGTCGAGCCCTGAATCTTCAACCACCTTGTTGACCTTACCGCAGTCAGGTGATATTCAAGGACTTTGTTAAACGATAGATGCTGACCGGACGAGGAGGACCACGGTGCCCATCTACCAGACCGCTCACTATCAGGTGCGGCCAGAGGCGGTTGACAAGGTCAAGGCGGCGATCGCGGAGTTCGTCAGCTACGTGGCCGGCAATGAGCCAGGCACCAGGATCTACGCGGCCTGGCAGCAGCAGGACGACCCGACCAGGTTCGTGCACCTGTTCGAGTTCGCCGACACGGCCGCGCACGAGGCACACGGCCGCTCCGACGCCGTGCGGAGGTTCGAGGACGTCTACCGGCCGGAGCTTGCCAGCGGCCATGTGGTCTTCACCGACTACGTGCAGATCGCCGCCAGCAGGCGGTAGTCCTGGCCAGCTGGCCGACAATGGGACGGTGATCGGCATTGACCCGGCGAGGTTCGAGGAGATGGTCAGCGCGGCGCTGGACAGCCTGCCCGAGGAACTGGGCGAGCTGATGCGGAACGTCGCCGTGCTCGTGGAGCACGGCGCTGGCCCGCCAGGGCTGCTCGGCCTCTACGAGGGCATCCCGCTGACCGCCAGGAGCACCCAGTACGCGGGCGTGCTCCCTGACAAGATCACGATCTACCGGCAGGCGATCTGCGCGGCCTGCTGGTCGGAGTGGGAGGTCCAGGACCAGGTCCGCAAGACGGTCATCCACGAGGTCGCGCACCACTTCGGCATCGGCGACGAGCGGCTGCGCGAGCTTGGCTGGTGAATCCAGGTCGAGCTGGCCAGCACCCTCGCACCACTGGCACCACTGGCACCACAGGCACCAGCCTGGCGTTCAAGCAAGCCTGAGGACGTGCATGGATGCGACACCCATGTCGCGTGAAGGTTGTGGGTGTCACATCGATACGGCAGCGGGGAATCACCCGCGCCACGAAGCACTGGTCGCGGCGTACACCAGGTCGCCGGCGTTCACCGTCATGGTCGTCGCGACCACCTGCTCGACGCCGAGGTCTGCGAACGCGCTCCTGATCAGCGCGCGTGCGCCCTCGGTCGCGTAGCCCTGCCCCACACGTCGGGCAGGAGGCGGTAGCCGAGCTCGGCCGTGCGTGGTTCCCGCGGGCGCAGCCCTGTGTTGTCTGGCGGGCAGAGCGGTGTGTTGTCTGGCAGCCTGGGCAGCCAGACAAGATCCGCGCAGGTCATGGGTCGCAGCAGCATCCTCGCCATCCGGCGCTCCATCGTGCGATCCGATCACCGTGGCGTGTCGGCGCGCAACCGCGTTTTCAGGCCAGGTGGCTAGGGTGACGAGGCATGACTACCGTGCGGATCACGCGTGCGCCACTGGCGGTCCAGGACCTGATCGCCATCGTCGACGGCGGCCGCGTGGAACTCGACGCCGCGGTGCTGGCCGATATCGCGGCTGCGCGCGCTGTCGTCGACCAGGCCCTGCGATCGGGCGCAGCGGTCTACGGGCTCACGACGCAGGTCGGCCACGCCAAGGACACCCGACTCGACGCGGGACAGATCCGGGGCGAGCAGCAGTTCCTGATCACGTCGCATTTCGGCGGGATGGGCGGGCCGCTGCCTGCCGAGCTGGTGCGGGCTGCACTCGCGGTCCGGCTCAACGGCATAGCGAGAGGCGGCTCGGGAGCAAGCATCGCCTGCGCCGAGACGCTGGCCGCGATGCTGAACGCCGGCGTCCATCCGCTCGTACCAGAGATCGCGTCGATCGGCGCCGCCGACGTCGGGCAGATGGCCGGGATCGCCCAGGTAGCCGTCGGCATGGGGCGCGCCGAGTATCGCGGTGACGTCCTGGATGGGGGCGAAGCGCTGCGCAGGGCCGGCATCACGCCGCTGGTGCTCAGCGGCAAGGACGGCCTCGCGATGATGTCAGCGAACGGCGTATCGGTCGGGCAAGGGGCACTGGTTGCCGCGAGGGCAGCGCGGGCGGCCGAAGCCGCCGACATCGCGGCGGCCCTGTCGATGGAGGCGATCGGCGCCAACGTCTCAGTGCTTCACCCGGCCGTGGCCAGGGCCAAGGGCGTTCCAGGTCAGGTCGCGGCCGCCGACCACCTCCGCAGCCTGCTCGAAGGCAGCCCCCTGGAAGAGCCGGAGGGCGCGCGATCGGTCCAGGATGCCCTGTCGTTCCGGGTCGTGCCCCAGGTGCACGGTGCGCTGCGCGAGTACGTCGCCGCGGCCGCATCAGCCGTGAGCACCGAGCTGAACGCGGCAGCCGACAATCCGCTCGCGGCCGTTGTCGAGGGAAGGCTGATCAGCAACGGCAACTTCCATCCGATGGTCATGGCGATCGCGTTCGACGCGCTCCGGATTGCGCTGGCGCATGTCGGACAGCTGAGCGACCGCCGCATGGCGCATCTGTGGGACGTGTTCTTCCGCCAGCTGACGCCGGGGCCGCCGCCCGGGCCCGCATACGGCCTGCAGGTGCGCTATCCGGCCGCCGCCAGGTACGCCGAGCTCAGGCAGCTGGCCGGCCCAGCTACGCTCGACACCCCGGCGCTTGACATCGGCGTGGAGGATCACGGCACCAGTGCTCCGCTCAGCGTGCGGCTGGCCGACAGGGCGCTCGACGTGCTCGAGGACATCCTGGCCAGCGAGCTGTTGCTGGCTCATGACGTGCTCGCCACCGCGCCAACCAGGGCGAGGCTCGGCGCGGGCACCGCGGCGGCCCTGCGAATGGTCGAGGAGGCGATCGCCGCTGCTGAGCCGCGCGCTGACGCGGTGCACGACGCCCTTCGCGACCGCTTCCCTGGCCCGCGCCGGCCCGCTGGCGGCTAGGCTCAGCGACCGTAACGAGTTGGCCCGCGCCTGGGAGACGCCATGCCGTTCTGCACCATCGTTGAGCTCGAGTGGACAGGCCCGCTCACCAGGATCGCGGGCTTCGAGGCGTCGTCGTACCAGACGGCCTGAGCCGTGCCGGCCAGGGCGACCCCGCGGCAGAACATCCACGCCGAATGCGAGCGGCGCGGCCGCGAAGCGGTCGTGGCCGGGTGCATCAGCCTGCTGGATGGGCAGGGCGCCGACGAAGCCCTGATCATCGCCCTGGGCGGGGAGGCCGCCCCATACGTGCTGTCAGGCGGCGAAGGCGGTCCAGGCGGCCGCTGGCCCCGGGTCTGGGCCGCGCGCGGCCTGCTGCGCGCCTGGGACGAGGCAGCGACGCCCGCGATCATCAGGGCTACCTCGGACGACGCATGGCGGGTGCGCGAGATGGCAGCCAAGGTGGTCGCAAAGCACAAGGTCGGCGACGCCATCGAGGCCGTCGTCGCCCTCGCGGAGGACCACGTCCCGCGCGTCAGGACGGCAGCCAGCCGTGCGGTCATGACCCTGTCAGCATCCCGTGCATAAGGTGAGGACTCGCGTGCCTGAAGATCATTTCGCTCCCGGCAGCCTGCACCACGTCGAACTGTGGGTGCCGAACCTCGTCAGGGCGCTCGCCGAGTGGGGATGGCTGCTCGGAAAGCTCGGCTATGCGGAATTCCAGCGGTGGCCAGACGGCCGCAGCTGGAAGCTCGGAGCGACCTACCTGGTCGTGGAGCAATCGCCGGCGTTGACCGCCAGCACGCATCAGCGAACCAGGCCGGGCCTGAACCACCTGGCTTTCCACGCCGGTGATGCCGCGAGGGTGGACGCGATGCACAAGCAGGCGCCAGAGCACGGCTGGACGCAGCTGTTCGCGGGCGCGTACCCGCACGCCGGCGGACCGCGGCACTACGCGGCCTACCTCGCTAACAGCGACGGGTACGAGGTCGAGCTCGTCGCCACTGTCGGTACCGGTCCGTAACATGCGGGCATGCCTGTCTTCGTGCTCACCCAAGTCAACGGCCCCAGCTACGACCCGTCCCGGCCTAGGCGCGAGCAGGCGGGCTGGACCGAGCACGCGGCGTACATGGACAAGCTGCTCGCGGACGGCTTCGTCATCATGGGCGGCCCGCTGGACGACGGCCAGCAGGTGATGCTCATCGTGGAGGCTGCGGACGAGCAGGACGTCGCGGACAAGCTCGCCGCCGACCCTTGGCGGCCCATGGGCATACTCGCGACGAAGACGCTGCAGCGCTGGGACGTGTGGCTGGACAGCAGGACGGCTACTGGCTAGCGCCGCGGGGGACCTGCCTGACCGTCACCGACTCGAGCCGCAGGCCGCTGACCAGGCGGTCGATGACCAGGCCGCCGTCGATCGCGCCGCAGCTGAACAGGTCGATC
>DASUHI010000123.1:0-51770 GCA_036273575.1 Streptosporangiaceae bacterium
GCGCGCACTGAGCAGGCGCGCACTGAGCAGGCGCGCACTGCGCAGGCGCGCACTGAGCAGGCGCGCACTGAGCAGGCGCGCACTGAGCAGGCGCGCACTGAGCAGGCGCGCACTGAGCAGGCCGACGCCAGCCAGGCGACGGTCGCGCACAGCGAGGCCCTCGAACTGGCGGCCGTGGAGGCTGACGGTGGTGCTGCGGTTGCCGCGCGGGCCGAGCCCGAGCGGGCGGTCGTCGCGCAGGCCGAGGACGCCGAGGATGGCGAGGTGCCGGACGTCGCGACGGCGAAGGCCGAAACCGCAGGTCAGGAGGCTCCTGCGGAGCAAACCGCAGCAGAGCCCGGGGCGAAGGCACCCGATGCCTCCTGCGAGACCGACGGCGGTCCGGGGAGCACGTCGACCCGCGGCGACGAGGCCGCCAGCGACGATCGCGGAGACGACGACGGGAACGGCCCAGGCGGCGCGGGTCCCGGCGGCGGTGGCGGCAGGCGGTCCGGGCGCGTGGTCGCGACAGCAGGCCGCTCGCGCGGCAGGAAGGGCGGCGAGTCGTCACGCGCGAACGGCGGCGAGTCGTCACGCGCGGACAGCGCGGGCCCCGCGACGCCAGGCGACGGGTCCAGCGCGGCAACCAGTGGCTCCGGCGTTCAATCCGTCGCCGAAGGCAGTGGCTCTGTTGCCAGCTCCCGCCCAGCCGGCGAGCCGGGCACGCCAGCGGGCCGCGCTGCTCACGCGCAGTTGGCCGAGCCCGTCGGGGCACAGGACGAAACGGATGGCCCGGGACCGCTCGCGCTCGCGGCGTCGGCGGCCAGGGTCGCGACCGAGGCAAGGATCAGGGCCGCGATGCAGCGTGGCCGGCCGGCGGTGACTCAGGCCGCCGTCGCCATGCCAGAAGTCGCTGCTGGCGCGCACGCCGTGCTGTTCGAGGACCCGCCGGAGCCGGAGTACGAGATCGAGATCGACCTCGGCGTCGACTCGGCCTGGGGCGGACCCGAGTTCACGGCGCAGGAGGTGCTCGCGCCCCAGGATGGGTTCGCGGCGCAGGCGTTCGCGGCCGACGACCCGTTCGCCGAGGAGGACTTCGCGGCTGAGGCGGCAGCCGATCCCGATGTCGTGCCGCTGCGGGCCGGGCGCGAGGACGCCGGCGATGACGCTGACGAGGACCCGGCGGCCGAAGACGTCCCCGGGCACTCGCCGTCCGGCACAATGCGGCGCAACCGGATCGCGCGCGGCTACTCGATCCCGCGTCTATCGCGGTCGAAGCGCCCCGGCGCGATTCCCGGTCTGTAGCCCGGGCCGGCGCGTCGAGTCGGCCGGGCCTTCCCGTGCGGCCGAAAAGCGGATGCGAGGGCGAGCACGATCGTGGTCTTGTTAAGCAATGAATCGCAGTGCGGTGCTTGCCGCCTTCAACCAGCAGGTCAGGCAGAGCACCACCCCTGACGGCACGGGTGCCAGCTTCGAGGCAGGTCCGCACGTGGTCAGGCGCATCGCGCAGCCGGGCCTCGGCGGCTCAGGCGTCCTCTGGTCCAGCCTGGACGGCTCAGACGCTGACGAGGTCATCGCCGAGCAGGTCGCGTTCTTCCGCGCGCGCGGCGAGGAGTTCGAGTGGAAGCTATACAGCTACGACGAGCCGGCCGACCTCGCGGACCGGCTGAGAGCGGCAGGCTTCGTCGCCGAGGAACCAGAGTCGCTGATGATCGCGGCTATCGCCGAGATCACCGACGCGCTCAGCTCGGCCGAGCTGCCGGCGGGAGTTAGGCTCGAGCGAGCGACCGACGAGGCTGGCGTAGACCTGCTGATCAGGGTGCACGACCAGGTTTTCGGCGAGGACGGGTCCGAGATGCGGGCCGAGCTGCTCACGCAGCTCGGCGACGCGCCCGAGACCACCGACATGGTGATCGCCATGGCTGGCGACGAGCCCGTCAGCGCGGCCAGGACCGATTTCCTGCCCGGCAGGCAGTTCGCCGGGCTCTGGGGCGGCGGAACGCTGCCGCAATGGCGCAGGCGAGGTATCTACCGGGCGCTCGTCAAGATCCGCGCTGACAGGGCGGCCGAGCGCGGCTACTCCTACCTGACTGTGGACGCTTCCGACCAAAGCCGGCCGATTCTGGAGCGGATCGGGTTCGAGTGCCTGGCCGTCACGACTCCGTATAACTGGTCGGCTGGCGGCTCCCGTGTCGCGGGTTAACTGATCTCCTGGTCAGCGACGGCCGCGGGAGCGTGGCCTTCTGCGTGGCCTGCTGCGGGGCCGGCGCCACTGCCGCCGTGCAGTACTTGCACCGCGTGGCCCTGGATGGAATAACGCTCAGGCACTCGGGGCAGTCCCGCTCCGTAGCTTCCCTCCTGCGCTCCGCGAACGCCAGCAGCCTGCTCATGGGAGCGACAAGCAGGAAGTACACCACAGCCGCGATGATGGTGAACGCGATCACCGCGTTGAGGAAAAGGCCATACCTGATCGCGGAGCCGGCGAGGGTGACCGTGAGCCTGCCGAAGTTGGGCGTTCCTCCTGCGGCCCCGATCAGCGGCGTGATGATGTCCCTCACCATGGCCTGCACGATGTTGTTGAACGCGACACCCATGACGACCGCAACGGCGAGCTCGACGATGTTGCCGCGAAGCAGGAATCTCCTGAAGCCCTTCATGCGTAATCCCTCCGGGATCGGCGGCAAGCCCGAACGTGAGGTTACAGAAGAACTGCGTTGCGGGCCGGCGGTCTCAGCGGCGAGCATGAGCCATGGCCTGGACGCTGACCGATGACATCGCCAGCTATCGAGCGGCCGCCGGCGGCTTGCTGAGCGCGGATCCTGTGCGCAACACCGTGCTGCTGTCCGTCCTCGCCAGCCTGGTCGAGTTCGGGCTGGCGGCCTTCGGCCCGGAGCCCCCGCTCTTCGGCTGGTGGTCCGAGCACGACCAAGGCACGAGCGCCGCCGCCCTCACCCGCGTCGCCGCAGCCATCCTGCGGACTCCCCCGCACGAGCTGCTCTTCACCACGCTGCCTGGGCCGTCCGCCGCGCAGCTCGCGGGCGCGCTGGCCGACCGCGGCGCTGCGCTGCCTGGCATTAATGGCGGAGAACAGGACGCGACTGCGCTCGCAGTCGCCTGGCATGAGCGCACCGGGCGGCGAGGCCAGGTCAGTCAGCGCCAGCGGCTGTACCGGCTCGGCGATCTCGTCAGGACCGATCGCGTGCCGGACGGCGCGGCGCGGGTTGCGACCGAAGCCGACGCGGCCATCGTCAGGGCGTTGTACTCGGCATTCGCGGCCGAGGTCGGCCACGAGGACGCTCCCGAGCAGCTGATCGCCGACCGGCTCATGGCTGGCCAGCTGATGTTGTGGGAGACGGACGGCGAGCCCGTCTCGTTCGCGGGTTCGACCGGCGTGCTCGAAGGAGTTGCCAGGATCGGGCCGGTCTACACCCCGCCGCGGTGGCGCGGCCGCGGCTACGGCGGCGCGGTGACGACCGCGATCGGCGAGCTAGCCAGGGAACGCGGAGCGGCATCGGTCGTGCTGTTCACCGACCTCGCGAATCCGGCGAGCAACTCGCTGTACGTCAGGCTCGGCTACCGGCCGGTCGAGGACCGGGTGGTGCTGAGGTTCTGCGACTGAGCCCGGCTCGGGTCGGCTCGGCTCGGCTCGGTCATCGCCATGAATATGCCCGTTTGTTGCCGTCTAGGCCACGCCACCCCTGCTCGTTGTCCCTTTCCCGCCGACGTGGTACAACAGGCCGAATGACCGCCAGTACGGGTCCCGCGCAGTCCGCTACCGCCGAGCGCGACGGTCGCGGGGTCGCGGCTGTCCGGGTTCGCGGCCTGCGCAAGAACTACGGGTCCGTGACCGCGCTCGCGGGCGTCGACCTCGACATCGCTCAGGGCGAGTTCTTCACGCTGCTGGGACCGTCCGGCTCCGGCAAGACCACGCTGCTGCGGCTGATCGCGGGGTTCGAGAGCCCGGACGGCGGCGCGATCGAGCTTGGCGGCAAGGAGATCTCGAAGGTGCCGCCGTACGCACGCGACATCAACACGGTCTTCCAGGACTACGCCCTGTTCCCGCACATGTCGGTCAGGCAGAACATCGAGTACGGGCTGCGCGTCAAGGGCGTCGCCAAGTCCACCCGGCGGGCCAGCGCGAAGCGCGCGCTCGACATGGTGCGCCTGGCCGGGCTCGGCGACCGCAAGCCAGCCCAGCTGTCCGGCGGGCAGCGGCAGCGGGTCGCGCTGGCCCGCGCGATCGTCAACGAGCCGCAGGTGCTGCTGCTCGACGAGCCGCTCGGCGCGCTCGACCTCAAGCTCCGCCAGGAAATGCAGCTAGAACTGCAGCATGTGCAGCGCGAGGTGCGGATCACGTTCGTGTACGTGACCCATGACCAAGAAGAAGCGCTGTCGATGAGCGACAGGATCGCGGTGCTGAACCACGGTCGTATCGAGCAGGTCGGCACCCCGCTCGAGGTCTACGAACGGCCGCGGTCCGACTTCGTCGCCGGGTTCATCGGGATCTCGAACCTCATTGAGCGCGACGGCCGGCACATGACCGTGCGGCCCGAGAAGATCCAGCTGCTCGGCGACGGCGAGGAGCCGCCGGCCGGCGCGCACGCTGAAACTGGGATCATCAAGGACGTCGTCTACGCCGGGGTGATCACCAGGTACATCATCGATCTCGACGCCGGCGGCGAACTCGTGGTCGCCCGGCAGAACGAGCAGTCACCTGCGACGGCGCAGAGCGCGCGCGGCAGCCGCGCGCGGATCGCCTGGCTGCCCGACCAGACCATCACCATTTCGCAAGGGGAGGGCGCCCGGCCGTAACGGTGCAGGGCGGAAAGGGCAGGCTGACATGTTCGGTCGATTCAAGACTCATGGGCGCGCGCTGAGCGGCGTCGCGCTGGTCGGTGTCGCGGGGCTGCTCGCGGCGTGCAGCAGCGGCGGGGGCGGAGGCACGACCGGCGGGGGCGGGGGCGGCGGCGCGCCGACAGGCGGCGTGCCTACCGCGCACCTGCCGGTGCTGAAGAAGGTCGGCAAGGGCGAGGGGCAGCTGAACCTCATCGCCTGGAGCGGCTACCTGGAACCCCAGTGGGTCAAGCCGTTCGAGCAGCAGACCGGCTGTCAGGTGAACGCCAAGTACGCGAACACCTCAGACGAGATGGTCGCGCTGATGGCGAACGGCGGCGGCGGCCAGTACGACATGGTCTCGTCCTCGGGCGACGCCGACCTGCGGATCATCTACGGCGGTGACGTCCGCCCGGTCAACATGAGCCTGATCCCCGCTACGAAGGACTTCTTCCCGGCGTTCAAGGCGCCGCCGTTCAACACCGTGGCGGGCGTGCACTACGGGGTCTCGCTGCAGTGGGGCCCGAACGTGCTCATGTACAGCAAGAAGACCTTCAAGGCGGCGCCGACGTCGTGGAACGTCATCTACGGCAGCAAGTACAAGGGCCAGATCACGGTGCCGGACAACCCGATCCAGATCGCGGACGCGGCGCTGTACCTCAAGACGCACAACAAGAGCCTGGGCATCACCGACCCGTACGAGCTGACCCAGCCGCAGTTCCAGGCCGCGGTCAAGCTGCTGGCCGACCAGCGGCCGCTGCTCAAGTCGTACTGGCCGCTGGCCAGCCAGGAGATCTCGGCGTTCAAGAACGGCGACGTGGTCGTCGGGGCGGGGTGGCCGTACCAGGTCAGCCAGCTCCAGGACGCCAAGTTCCCGATCGGGTCGACGATCCCCAGCGAGGGGGCGACCGGCTGGGCAGACTCCTGGCTGCTCGCGGCCAAGGCGCCGCACCCGAACTGCGCCTACAAATGGATGCAGTACATCAGCACCCCGAAGGTGCAGGCGATGCAGGCGGTGAACTACGGCGAGACGCCGGACAACGCCAAGGCGTGCAGCTTCATGAACAACCTGCAGGCCGGCTCCTGCACGCTCTATCACGCCGACGCGCCGGCCGCCTACTTCAAGACGATCGCGCTGTGGAAGACCCCGATCGCCACGTGCGACAACGGCAAGCCGGACTGCGTGCCGTACTCCCAGTGGGTGACCGCGTGGAACACGCAAGTCAAGTGACGGGGCGGGGTTGACCGACCACGCTGCCCGGGCTGGCGGTGCTGGCAGCCCGGGCGGCGCCTGGTCGAAGGTGAGCGCGGCGCTGTGGCGGCGGCCGTGGGCGCGGGCGACGCTGCTCCTCACGCCGCCGCTCGCCTGGTTCCTGGTGATCTACATCGCGGCGCTCGTGGTGCTGCTGATCACCGCATTCTGGACGACCAACTCGTTCACCAACGAGCTGGTGCACGCCTGGAACGTGCAGAACTTCGTCCAGATCTTCACCACCCCTGCTTACCTGCAGGTCATCGGGCGCACGGTCGGGATGGCGGCCGGCGTCACGGTCGTCGACGGGCTCATCGCGATCCCGTTCGCGTACTTCATGGCCAGGGTCGCGACGCGGCGGACCAGGACGGTCCTGTACGTAGCTGTCCTGCTCCCGCTGTGGGCGAGCTACCTCGCGAAGGTCTACGCCTGGCAGCTCGTCTTCACCCGCGAGGGGGTGCTGAACTGGGGCCTCGGCAAGGTCGCGCTGGGCCCGCTGAACCTGATCAACACCAACTGGGCGGTGTTCATCGCGTTCTGCTATATCTGGCTGCCCTACATGGTGATCCCGGTGTACGCCGCGCTCGAGAGGATCCCCGGCTCGATGATCGAGGCCTCGCAGGACCTCGGCGGAAGGACGTGGCGGACGACCCGCTCGGTCGTGTTGCCGCTGGCGCTGCCCGGCATCGTCGCCGGGTCGATCTTCACGTTCTCGCTGACGCTCGGTGACTACATCACCCCGCAGCTGCTCGGCGGCACCAACTCGGTCTTCATCGGCTCGGTGGCCTACACCAGCTTCCTGTCCAACAACGTCCCGCTCGGGGCCGCGATGGCGACGGTGCCCATCGCGATCATGATCGTGTACCTGCTGGGCGCCAGGGCGCTGGGCGCCTTCAGGGAGCTGTGATGGAGCCGGCCGGCGTCCGGGTAGCGCTGCGGATCTGGGTCGCGCTCGTGCTGCTGTTCTTGTTCGTCCCGATCCTGCTGATCGTGATCTACGCCTTCGACCCGGCGACCGTGGAGAGCTGGCCGATCCGGGGGTTCACCCTGCACTGGTTCTCCGTGGCCTGGCACGACCAGGAGGTCAGGGCCGCGTTCCTGCTGTCGATCAAGGTCGGCTTGCTGGCCACGGGGATCGCGATCGTGCTCGGCTCGGCCGTCGCCTACGCGCTGTACCAGTTCAGCTTCTTCGGCCGGGACGCGATCTCGTTCCTGCTCGTGCTCCCTATCGCGCTGCCAGGCATCGTCACGGGCCTGGCGCTGAACTCCTTCTTCACGTTCGCGAGCGTTCAGCTGTCGCTGTGGACGATCGTCGTCGGGCACGCCACGTTCTGCATCGTGATGGTGTTCAACAACCTCATAGCGCGGCTGCGCAGGACGCCAGGCTCCCTCGCCGAGGCGTCGATGGACCTCGGGGCCCGCGGCTGGCAGACGCAGCTCTACGTCACGCTGCCTTCGGTGATCACGGCACTGATCTCCGGCGCGCTGCTCGCGTTCGCGCTGTCGTTCGACGAGGTCGTCGTGACCGTGTTCACGTCCGGTGCGCAGA
Organism: Streptosporangiaceae bacterium; assembly: GCA_036273575.1. Taxonomy (GTDB): domain Bacteria; phylum Actinomycetota; class Actinomycetes; order Streptosporangiales; family Streptosporangiaceae; genus Chersky-822. The sequence goes on from DASUHI010000123.1 coordinate 7,614, forward strand.
ACACGCTCCCCATCTGGATCTTCGGCCAGCTCAGGCTCGGCCAGCAGCTGCCCGAGGTCAACGCCGTCGTCACGGTCGTGATCGTGCTCACGATCGTCCCGGTGCTGCTGGCCGCCAGGATCGCCGGCGCCGGAGCCGTTACCAGGACGGCCAGGACCGCGGCGGTCACCGAGACAGGCCGGATCTAACGCCGTGCTTCCGCCCGGCGTGTCCGCGTCCTGGCTCCGGGCGAGCTGCCCGTGCCGGGCGTGCCTGGACCCCGGCAGCGGCCAGCGCCTGGTGAACATCACCGACCAGCCCGCCGACGTCAGCTTCCGCAGCGTCACCGAGGGCGCGGGCTCGTACCACGTGACGTTCGGCCCCGACGGGCACCGGGCGGAGATCGGCAAGTCCTGGCTCGCCGCCGCGCTCGCTCCCGAGCGCGCCGGCAGGACCGAGGACGCCAAGCGGCTCTGGGTAGCCGCCGACTTCCCAGACGGGCCCGCGCGGATGAGCTGGACGCGCTGTCGCGCGGGCGGCGAGGACCGCGCGTCCTGCCTGGAGTCGCTGCTCACTGACGGCTTCGTGCTGCTAACCGGCGTGCCCGCGACGCCCGGGATGGTGCTGGACGTGGCGGCGAGCATGGGCTTCGTCAGGGAGACCAACTACGGCAGGCTCTTCGACGTCCGGGCGACGGTCGATCCCGCCAACCTGGCCTTCACGCCGCTCGCGATCGCGCCGCACACCGACAACCCGTACCGCGACCCCGTGCCGACCGTGCAGCTGCTGCACTGCCTGGCCAGCGCAGCCGAGGGCGGCGACTCCGGCCTCGTCGACGGGTTCGCCGCGGCCAGCCTGCTGCGCGCCGAGGAGCCGGCGGCGTTCGCGACCCTGACCGGCACCCCTGTGACGTTCCGCTACGCCGACAAGACCGCTGACCTGCAGGCGACGATGCCGATGATCGGCCTGGACCCGCGCGGCCGGATCAGGGAAGTCCGCTTCAACAACCGCTCGCTCCAGCCGCTTCGGGCGCCGGGCGGGCCGCCAGAGCCTGCAGCGGCCGACGCCTTCTACCGTGCCTACCGCGCCTTCGCGGGGCTGCTGGCGAGGCCCGAGCTCATGCTGACGTTCCGGCTGGAGCCTGGCGACTGCGTGGTCTTCGACAACACCAGGGTGCTGCACGCGAGGACAGCGTTCACCGCGCGTCAAGGGCCCGGCCACCGCCACCTGCAAGGCTGCTACGCGGACCTCGACGGCGTCGCCTCGGAACTGGCCGTGCTGCGCCGCGAAGAAGAGATTCAGGGATAACAGGACGAGGACGATCATGAGGCACGCTGACCCGGTCGGGCAGATCGCTGACCTGTTCGCCACCGAAGGCGCGGAGGAGTACCTCGGTGAGCCGGTCACGCAGGCGGCGCACATGCTGCAGGCCGCGCACCTGGCCGAGCACGACGGGGCTCCAGATGCGCTGGTGGCCGCCGCGTTGCTGCACGACGTCGGTCACTTCACCGGGGCGATCAGCGGCCAGCAGCTCATGGAAGGCACCGACAACAGGCACAGCCACAGCGGCGCGGACTGGCTCGCGCAGTGGTTCGGCCAAGAGGTCACCGAGCCGGTGCGGCTGCACGTGGCCGCCAAGCGGTACCTGTGCGCGGTCGAGCCGGCTTACGCCAAGACCCTGTCGGCGGCGTCGGTCTACACGCTGAGCGTCCAGGGCGGGCCCATGGGAGGCGACGAGGTCGACGAGTTCGCGGCCAGCCCGTACGCGCAGGACGCGTGCCGGCTGCGCCGCTGGGACGACGCGGCCAAGGACCCCGACGCGGACGCACCGCCGTTTGAGCACTTCAGGCCGCTGCTGTCGCGGTTGGTCAGGTCACGGCGCGGTGGTGCCTGACCTGCCGTAGGAGTCTTCTAGCCTGACGACATCCTCGCGCCAGCCAGGCGGCGCGGTCGAGGCCTCAGCGAACACGATGTCGCTGATCGCGGTCACCCTGTGCACCGCCCTGGCGGGCAAGTGAATCGTGTCCCCTGGGCCGAACCGGCGCACGACGAGGTCGCCGTCGATCGGGCCGTACTGGATGTCGGCCTCCCCGGAGATCAGGGAGATTGTCTCTTCCTTGTGCTCGTGGTACTGCAGGCTGATCGACTGGCCGGCCGTCACGTGGATGACCTTGCCGATGTACTTGCCTTCTTCGGCCGCGAAGATTTGCTCGAAACCCCAGGGCTTGCGCTGCTCCTGCGCACGGTAGATCCTCGCCTGCGAGTCAGTTGTCACCTGGCCTCCGTCCACGTCACCAGCGCCTCATGCCGAGTCAAACAGGCTAGCCGAACAGCGGGAACTTACCGGCGGCCGGGCCGAGCTCGGTGCGCTCGTCTTCGGCCAGCCCGATCCGGCCCGTGCCCTTGAGCGCGTACGTCTCATCGTCCCAGCTCGCGACCCGTTCCCGACCGAGGAGCCCGTCGAGCACCCGGGTGACCAGCCCCAGCGAGATCGGGTCACACGGGGCGGCGCCTGGCAGTCCTGCGGTCATGTCGAGGTAGTGCACCGCGCCCTCGACCGCGAGCGTCGCCATGAAGTCGGCAGCCCTCAGGACGTGACCCTGGGTGGCGACCATCTGGAACGGGCAGGCCTTGGCCGCCCGTCGCGCGGCCTCCGCGGTCTCCGTCCACTCCCAGGTGAGCTTCGCGGGACTGAAGGCGGACGCCACGATCCTGACGTGGCGCGCGTGGTCAGCGGCTGCCGCGCTGCCCGGCGGGATCTCGCCGTCGGCCGCGAACGGCCGCCAGTAGCTGACGTCGTCGCGGTCGGCAGGGCCGCGGCCGGGCGTGGCGAACGTCCGCAGCGCGCGGCGGGCGTCGAGCAGCTGGTGGTACAGCACGTCGCCGACCGACCAGCCCGCGCACCTGCTCGGGCGCATCATGGCCGCGTCGTCGAGACCTGCCGCCAGGTCCGTCAGCTGCACGTACGCACCGTCGAACGCGGCTTCCGCGTGCTCTCTGCTCAGCGGGTTCATCGGTGCTCATCCTGCCATCGCCGGGGCGGGCGGGCAGCGGGACGGGTCACTCGCTGGTCTGCGACCGCGCCATTCCCGCGTCCCATTTCGCCTCGATCTGGCCGAACCGCCAGATCGCGAGCGCGACGACCCAGGTGACCACGAACACGCCGACGATGACGTACCCGGCCTTGTTGAGGTCGAACGCGGCCATGAAGCGCCAGAAGTAACCGGTGAGATGGGCCTGCTGCCCGATCAGCCCGAGGATCTCGACGCTGCCGATGAAGAAGGCCACGAAGACCGACAATCCCGTGATCGTCAGGTTGTAGTAGACCTTGCGCACCGGGCGCGCGAAGGCCCAGTCGTAGGCGAAGTTCATGAAGCAGCCGTCGGCGGTGTCGAACAGGCTCATCCCGGCCGCGAACAAAAAGGGCAGCGAGAGCAACGCGTAGAACGGCAGCCCGCTGATCACCGCGGTGCCCGCCAGCACGAGGAAGGCGACTTCGGTCGCGGTGTCGAATCCCAGCCCGAACAGCAGGCCGATCGGGTACATCTTCCACGGCGCGTCCACGCGCTTGTTGAGCGGCCCGAGCAGCCTGTTCATCAGGCCCCGCTTGGCCAGTTGCTCCTCGAGCTCGGCGTCGCTGAATCTGCCGGAACGCATCTCGCGGAAGACCTTGATGATGCCGATCAGGATGACCACGTTCAGGGCGGCGATCAGGTACAAGAACGTGCCGGAGACCGACGTCCCGACCACGCCGGTGACCCCGTGCAGCGTCGAGTTCTTGTTGTGCACCTGGCTGTTGAGCGCACGGATGCCGAAGTTCAGCAAGATGGCGAGGATGAACACGACCGATGAGTGACCGAGCGAGAAGAAGAAGCCGACCGACAACGGACGCTTGCCGTCGCCGACCAGCTTGCGGGTCGTGTTGTCGATGGCGGCGATGTGGTCGGCGTCGAACGCGTGCCGCATGCCGAGGGTGTAGGCGAGCACTCCGGTCCCGACGCCGAACGCCTTCCCGGCGCTCACCTGGTAGTTCCCGTTGACCACGGCGAGCGTGAGCAGGCCCCAGCCGACCACGTGCAGCCCGATCACCGCCGCGACCATGGCGCCAACGCGGCGCCACTCCGCGGGCGTCAGCGCGGCCCTGATCCGGGCCAGACGGCTGGAAGCGGTGCCGCCCGCGGGGGACGACCCCCCGGAACCCCCCGCGCTCTGCGCTATGGACGTCATGCGCGCCACCCTAAGGTAGCTGCAAATTACTTGCAACAACGGGATGCAGGCAGGCGCGAGGCGATGGCGGAGCGTGCTGAGTTACGATCGGCTGGCGAACGCTCCAACGGAGGAGGCAGTCCGACGTGCTCAGCTATCCCCCCACCGCGACAGGTCCCGACGCCGACGATTACCACGGCGAGACCGTCGCCGACCCCTACCGGTGGCTGGAGAACACCAACTCGCGCCAGACGGCAGAATGGATCGCCGCGCAGAACGCGCTGACCCAGTCCGTGCTCGCCGGCGTGGCGGACTCCGATCGGGCGGCATTCACCGACCTGCTCACCAAGGTGGCCGACTACCCCAAGTACGGGGTGCCGTTCGAGCGCGGCGGGCGCTGGTTCCAGTTCCGCAACTCGGGCTTGCAGAACCAGCCCGTGCTGTTCGTCATGGAGGGCCCCGACCAGCTCGGCCGGCCGCTGATCGACCCCAACGAGCTGGCCTCCGACGGCACGGTGGCGATCAGCGGCGTGAGCGTGACCAGCGACGGGTCGCTGCTCGCGTACGCGACCAGCGCGAAGGGATCCGACTGGCAGACCTGGCGGGTCCGCGACACCAGCACGGGCGAGGACCTGCAGGACGCCGTCGAGTGGGCGAAGTCGGACAACGCCGCCTGGCGCAAGGACAAGTCAGGCTTCTACTACATGGCGCCGCAGGCACCCGTGCCCGGCAGTGAGTACCTGGCAGAAAACAGTGCGAGGCGGATCCTGTTCCACCGCATCGGCACGGCCCAGCAGGACGACGCGGTCGTGTTCGAGAGCCCCGAGCACCCCGAGTGGTATCCGCTGGCGCACGTCACCGACGACGGCAGGTTCCTCGTCATCTCGGTGTTCGCGGGGACCGCTCCGCAGGCCCAGATCCACGTGCTCGACCTGGCAGACCCCGGCGCGCGGCTGCGGCCGCTGGTCGGCGGCTTCGACAACATCGCCGACCTGGTCGGGTCGACGGGCACCACGTTCTACCTGGTGACCGACCACGAGGCGGAGCGCAAGCGGCTCGTCGCCGTCGAGCTCGAACGGCCCGACCGCGAGCACTGGACGCAGATCGTGGCGCAAGGACCGGACACGCTGCTCGCCGCGTACCGGTTCGGCGGAAAGTTCGTCTGCCACTACCTGCGGAACGCGTGCTCCGTGCTGCGCGTCCACGACGCCGACGGCGGGAACGCGCTCGAGGTGGCGCTGCCCTCCTACTGCTCGGTCGCGGACGCGGCGAAGACAGGCGAGGGCATCAAGGGTCACGAGGACAGCACCCTCATGTACTTCGGGCTGACGTCCTTCGCCGACTCTGGCTCGCTGTGGTCGCACGACCTGGCCTCAGGCGAGACCGCGCTGGCCCGCACGTCCGGCGGCGCCCTGGACCCCGAGCGGTTCACGCTCGAGCAGGTCCACGTGACCTCCGCCGACGGCACGGACGTGACCATGTTCGTCACCAGGCGCGATGACGTCGAGCCGACTGGCGACGTGCCGGTGCTGCTCTACGGATACGGCGGCTTCGACATCCCGATCACGCCTTCCTTCGACGTGATGCACGCGGCCTGGCTCGAGAACGGCGGGCTGCTGGCGGTCGCGAACCTGCGCGGCGGCGGCGAGTACGGCCGCGCCTGGCACGACGCCGGGCGCCTGGCCAGCAAGCAGAACGTGTTCGACGACTTCTGCGCCTGCGCCAAGTGGCTCGCCGACTCGCCGTGGTCGGCCGCGGAACGGATCGCGATCCAGGGCGGCTCCAACGGCGGCCTGCTGGTCGGGGCGTGCATGACCCAGCACCCCGAGCTCTTCGGCGCGTGCGTCGCGCACGTCGGCGTGATGGACATGCTGCGCTTCGACAAGTTCACCGTGGGCCGCGCCTGGATCTCGGATTTCGGCAGTCCCGACGATCCCGAGCAGTACCGGTGGCTGCGCGCGTACTCGCCGCTGCACAACCTGAAGAAGGGCCAGGCCTACCCGCCGACCTTGCTGCTCACCGGCGACCACGACGACCGGGTAGTGCCCGGGCACTCATTCAAGTTCGCCGCCGCGCTGCAGGCAGCGCAGGGCGGTGACGCTCCGGTGCTCATCAGGATCGAGACCGCGGCGGGCCACGGCGCAGGCAAGCCAACCAGCAAGGTCATCGCCGAGTCCGCCGACATCCTCACCTTCCTCCGCCTCGCCTTCGCCGCCTGACCCGCGCGCGCGTCCCTGGCAGCGCGAATCAGCGGAGGTAGGAGGCGCCGTTGAGGTCGAGGACGGCGCCGCTTGCCCACTCGGCCTTGGGTGAGGCCAGGTACACGACGGCGGCGGCGATTTCCTCGGGCTCCGCGACGCGGCCGAACGGGCTCTGCGCCCTGATCTCGTCGCCGCGCGGCGGCTTCAGGTGCTCGTTGGTCATGTCGGTGGCCACGAAGCCGGGCGCCACCGACATCACGGCGATGCCGTGCGGCGCGAGCGCCCGGGCCAGGGACTGGCCGAGCGAGTTCAGGCCGGCTTTGCTCGCCCCGTACGCGGGCGAGTGCGGCTCGCCGCGATACGCCCCCCGCGACGAGACGTTGATGATCCGGCCGCCGCGGCCCTTCATGTGCTGGACGGCGCACCACGCGGCGTTCGCCGCGCCGATCAGGTTGACCGCGAGCGTTGCCCGCCACTGGTCCTGCCACTGCTCGTAGGACACGTCGGTGATCGGGTGCGGCGTGAACACACCTGCGTTGTTGACCAGGACGTCCAGGCCGCCGAGCACGCTGGCCGCGCGGTCCACCATCGCGCGCACGGCGTCGGGGTCGGCGAGGTCCGCCTGGACGACAGCGTGCCCGCTGCCGGACAGGTCCGCGACGAGACGGTCGGCGAGTCCCGCCGAGTCGCGGTGGTGCACGGCCACCCGGTCGCCGGCCGCGGCGAACTCGGCCGCGATGGCCCTGCCGATCCCCCGCGAACCCCCGGTGATCAGTACGGCGCGCCCGCTCATCAGGTCAGGTACCGCTGGCCGGCATCGGCGGGCAGCCGGCGGGGATGGAAGGCTTGGGCGGGATCTTCGGGTGCGTGTGGCCGATGATCCTGCCCGTCTTGTTCCTGATCGGCTTGGACTTGGGCTTGGTGGCCTCCCAGTGCCTGACCGCCTTGTAGGCGTTCTGGCATCCCTGGTAATCCGTGCGGACGTTGGACACCAGGCTGGTGGCCTGGCTGAGGCTGCCAGAGGAAAGCCGGCGGATCGCCTGGACGTCCTGGGACGGCAGCCCGGCGACGGGGACGTCGGTGGGGCGGTACACGCTTGACAGCGAGACTCCGAAGAGCTGCTGGTCGAGCCCGCGGAAGATCGTGACCTTACCGTTCTTGGTGCCCACGTAGTACTGGCTGTGCACGTACTGGTACCCGACGATCAAGCCCGCCCCGATCAAGATGACGAACAGTGCCAGGATCGAGGTCATCAGCGGCCAGCGGCGCCGGCGGCGCCGCCGAGGGCGCTCCTCCTCATCGAGCGCGGGCTCGGCGGCGTGCCTGCCGGGAACGGCCGCGGCCGGGGAATGCTGGGTGCCAGACCTGGCGGTCGCGCGCGGCGCGGATGACTGCTGCGCCGTCCCCTGCCCGGCCATCGCGCGGCTCGAGACCCCGGCCGCCGCGGGGACGGCGCCCAGCATCGTGACGCCGGCCGAGCCGCCGTCCATCCCCGGCCTGGTGAACGGCTTCGTGTCGGTGCCGCCGGTGTTCGTGGCCGCGCCGACGGTCACCGGCGCGCTTGTCGGCGACACGCCGCTCTGGTCCGTGTCGATGACGTCGGCGACGATGCACGTGACGTTGTCCGGCGCGCCGCCCCTGATCGCGAGGTCGACCAGGGCAACCACGGCGTCTGCGGGCTCTGGCACGGCGACCAGCGCCTGCAGGATCTGCTCGTCGCTCACCGCGACCGGCAGCCCGTCGGAACAGATCAGGTACCGGTCGCCGACCTGGGCGTCGAGCATGGACAGGTCGGGGTCCGCGTCGGTGCGGCCATCCAGCGCGCGCAGCAGCAGCGACCGCTGCGGATGGGTGGCTGCCTCCTCAGGCTGGATCCTGCCCTGGTCGATGAGGGCCTGCACGAACGTGTGATCCCTGGTGATCTGGTACAGGTCGCCATCACGGACCAGGTAGGCGCGGGAGTCGCCGATGTGGCAGATGGCCGCCGAGCCGCCGGCCCACAGCATGGCCGTCAGCGTCGTGCCCATGCTGCCAACCGTGGGATCAGAATCGACGATCCTGCGCAGCGTCTGTTTCGCCGTCGCCACGGCACCGGCGAGCGCCTCGATGAGCTCGGACTCGGGCATCGCCTTCTGGTCGAGCGGCGCCACCGTGGATATCACCGCGGCGCTGGCGACCTCGCCCGCCTCGTAACCACCCATCCCGTCCGCGACGGCCAGCAGGTGCGGGCCCGCATAGGCTGAGTCCTCGTTGCCCTCTCTGAGCAAGCCGACGTCGGAGCGGACCGCGTAGCGGAGTGCAAGTGTCATCACGCAGCTCCAGGACGATCTGGCCGGTCGGGTCGGCACCCCGACCCTGCACCCTCGGTCGGCGGCCCGGTCAGCAAACGGTAGGACTTCATGCTGGGATCGAGCCTAGATCCTGACGGATCTTGCCGCGCGCCAGCAAGAGCTTCGAACACCAATTTCGCGAACCGGAAATACAGTGCTCGCATGGTACACGCTAAGTGCCGGCCGCGAACCATACCCATGCTGAGCATGGCAGGAGCGTGCGCAATGGCGCCCATCGCGGGCTAGGGGGGCAACGTCAGGACGCACGGATGATGGCCCTTATCCGGGGGTTGCCGTTACCATGCGTGAAACGAAACACCACGGAACGCTATGACAGCAAAGGGCACATCAGCGCGTAACACGCCGCTGAAGTCCGATCAGCCAGTCACGCTCAAAGACGTGGCCGCACTGGCCGGAGTTCACCCTGCGACGGCGTCGCGGGCGCTCAACGCCGAGACCAGGCTGCTGGTGCGCCGCGAGACCGCCGACCGGGTCATGGCCGCTGCCGACTCGCTCGGCTACCGGCCGAACACGGTGGCCCGCAGCCTGCGCACGCGCCGTTCGCACACCGTGGGCGTGCTGATCCCGGATCTGACCAACCCGCTGTTCCCGCCGATTGTCCGCGGCATCGAGGATCGCCTCGCCGCCGAGGGCTACGTCGCGCTCATCGGCAACACCGACTCCGACCTGGACCGCGAGCGGCTGGTGTTCGAGCGGATGCGCGCGAGGCACGTGGACGGCTTCGTCTGCGCGACCGCGCACCTCCGCAGCCCGGTGCTGGCCGACGCGGCCGAAGCGGGGATGCCCGTGGTGCTGGTGAACCGGCATGCCGAGGGGTACGGCATGCACTGCGTGTCGGTGGACAACGAGCGCGGCATCGCGATGGCGGTCGAGCACCTGGCCGGGCTCGGTCACCGCAGGATCGCGCACATCGCCGGCCCGCAGGACGTATCGACGGGCCTCAGCCGGTACCAGGGCTTCGTCGCCGCGATGGCCGCGCACGGCCTGACCGTCGATCCCGCCCTGGTCACCTACGCCCGTGCCTACTCCCTGGAGGAGGGCGACCGGTGCGGTCGAGAACTCACCGCGGCCGGGTCGGGTTGCACGGCGATCGCGGCCGCCAACGACATGCTGGCCGTCGGCTGCTATGCGGCGCTCGAGGCCGCCGGCCTGTCCTGCCCGCGGGACATCTCCGTGGTCGGGTTCAACGACATGCCGTTCATCGACCGGCTGCGGCCGCCGCTCACGTCGGTGAGCTTCCCGCACTATCAGGTCGGAGCCGAGGCCGGGCGGCTGATCCTTGAGCAGATCGCGGCGAGCGCAGAGGACCGCCCGTCCCCTGGTGAGCCTGGCAAGGTCCTGTACCTCGCGCCTGAGCTGAAGGTCAGGGGCTCGACGGCCCCGCCTGCGGAATAGGAATCAGCCGGCTGGCCATCCAGTCAGCCGTGAAGGGGCGGTGCTGGTACACCACGTTCGCGCAGCCGTGGTTGCCGTCCTCCAGCAGCAGCAGCTCGGCGTGCGGGCCGACCTCCGCGGCGAGCCGGTCCGCATCCTGCCACGGGAAGATCCGGTCGCGCTTCCCCGCGACGATCAGGATCGGCGCGCGGATCTGGCCCGCCCGTCCCGCCATGGTCAGCTCGGCGGCCCGCTGCCTGGCCTGCTCAGCGGACCGCGACTTCGAGCGCACCGTGAAGGCGGCGCGGCTCAGGTCAGGCAGCCGCTCCCAGATGTCACCGAGGCAGTACACAGGGCAGAGCGAGATGGCCGCCCTGACCCGCTCGTCGCCGCTCGCGACGCGCGCCGAGTAGTAACCGCCGAGGCTCACGCCCCAGATTCCGATCCGCGCCGCGTCGATCCCGGGCAGCCTCGCCACGGCGTCCACGATCGCCCGTCCAGGGACCTCCCAGTCCGGCCTGATCGCCAGGTCGTACTCGGCCTCGCCCTGGCCTGGCCCGTCGACCGACACCGTCGCCATCCCGCGGCTCAGGAACAGATCCTCTGTGGGCCTGAACTCCTCCTTGGCAGAGTCGAGGCCGGGGATCAGGATCACGGCCGGGTGCGGGCCAGCCCCCGGCGGGCGCCTGACCACCGCGGCGATCGCCGCACCGGCGAACGGTATCTCGACCCGCTCGCCTGGCGGGTCGAGAAAAGCGAGCGCGTCGCCCGCGCTCCTGACCGCCATCAGATGGGCGGCCCGCATCTGATCGAAGTCGTTCACGAACATGAACTTCGCGAAGTGGTAGTAGACCGCCGCCTGGGACAGGTGCGTGCCCGCCGAGCGGTGCCGCCCGGCCGCGAGCGCGTCCCTGCCGAGCTTCTCGTGCACCGCTCCGGCCACGCACCACTGCTCGCACCAGGCGCCCCAGCTCTGGATCGCGGCGGTGACGCGGACGAAGTCGTTGTAGTCGACGCCATTGGCGATAAAGCGCGGCGCCCAGTGGCTCACCGCGGCGGCCACGCGGCTATCGGTCATGTACGTCAGCATTGCACACGTTTGCATCGACGTGACCCTCCGTGCCCTGTCATGAAGGCCGCGGAACTGACGCGGAAAATCAGCCGTTGACAAGAAGGCGACCGATACATCACGCTCGTGCAGCAAACGGTTGCGACTCCCCGTGGGTCAGCAAGCGTGGTTGCAAACGATTGCTGTCTTTGACCGAGGGTGGCGACATGGGCGGTCCGGATGACGGGCAGAGGCTGGGCTGGCTGGGCACCGGGCGGATGGGCGTCGCGCTCGTGCACCGGTTGCTGCGCGCCGGGCGCGACGTCACGGTCTACAACCGGACCAGGGCCAAGGCCGAGCCCCTCGCAGACGCGGGGGCGAGGATCGCGGACCACGCGGCAGAGCTCGGATCCGCGGACATCGTGTTCGTGATGGTCGGCACGTCCCAAGACCTGATCGACGCGGTGACCGGGCCGGCCGGGCTGATCTCCGGCGGCCGTGCTCCCTCGGTCGTCGTCGACTGCTCGACGGTCTCGCCGGAGGCGTCCGAGCAGGTCAGGACCGTACTAGCGGGACACGGCTGCGCGCTGCTCGCCGCTCCGGTGATGGGCAATCCCAAGGTTGCCGAGGTCGGCAAGCTGACCTTCGCCGTCTCCGGATCGCGCGCGGCCTTCGAGCTGGCACGCCCCTACCTTGACCTGCTCGGCGCTGGCGCCACCTACGTCGGCGACGGTGAGCTGGCCAGGATCGTCAAGCTCTGCCACAACCTGTTTCTCGGCGTTGTCACGCAGTCGCTCGCCGAGGTCACCGTGCTCGCCGAGAAGAGCGGCATCACCAGGCAGGCGCTCCTCGCCTGCATCAACGACAGCGTCATGGGCTCGACGTTCAGCAGGTACAAGACGCCGGCCTTCGTGAACCTCGACTTCCACCCGACCTTCACCGCGTCGCTGCTGCGCAAGGACTTCGACCTTGGGCTGGCGGCGGCGAGGGAGCGCGAGGTGCCGATGCCGGTCGCGTCGGCAGTGCATCAGCTCGTGCAAGCCCTGGTCGGCAACGGATTCGGCGAGGACGACTTCGCCTCCTTGGTGGTGCTCCAGGCCAGGTCCGCCGGCCTGGAGCTGATCAGCGAGGACGCGGAGGTATCTGACGGGCTCGAACCCGCCAGCAGCGATTGATCGGGTTACTACCCCTCAACTCGGAAGGAGGACCGGGGATGAGCTCTTACCGCGCCCGGTTCTTGACCCTCGGTATGTCAGCGGCCATCGTCTCGGCCATGCTCGCGGCCTGCTCAAGCGGCGGCGGAGGCGGGACAAGCCCGCCGCCCTCGTCCAGCAAGCCCATCCTCATCGGCGCCTCGCTGTCGCTGACCGGCGACTTCTCCGCGGACGGCAAGGCCTTCCTGCGGGGCTACAAGCTCTGGGTTCATGACGTCAACGCGTCCGGCGGCCTGCTCGGGCGCAAGGTCAAGCTCATCTACCTGAACGACCGCAGCGACACCGGCCAGGTGGTCACCAACTACACGACGTTGATCTCTACCGACCATGTGGACCTGACGTTCGGGCCGTTTTCCTCGCTGCTGACGACACCTGCCTCAGCGGTCGCGGCGCGGAACGGCAAGGCGTTCATCGAGGGCGCGGGCGGCGCGCCGAGCGTGTTCACGGCGCCGGCCAACCAGCAGGCGCACAACGTGTTCGACGTCAGCCTGCCGATCGCCGACGAGATGGTGCCGTTCGCGAAATGGATCGCGTCGCTGCCGGCCAGCCAGCGCCCGAAGACGGCCGCCTACCCGATGGCCAACGACCCGTTCGCCGACCCCCCGGTCCAGTTGACCCAGTCGATGCTGAGCAAGGCCGGCATCAAGACGGTGTACTCGCACATCTTCCCTGCCGAGGTGCCCGACTACGCGCCGGCCGCTGACAACGTGGCCGCCACGCACGCCGACGTCGTCGTGCTCGGCTCGACCGACGTGCCGACCGTCAACGCGTTCGTCAAGGCGTTCCAGCAGCAGCACTACACCCCGAAGATCTTCATCGCCGCGGCGGGCCCTGACCAGGGCGCGTCCTTTACCTCCGCGGTGGGGGTCGGGAATGCCAGCGGGATCATGGTGCCCAATGCCTGGTATGGCGGTTCGCCGAACCCGGAGAGCCAGAAGATGGTGTCCGAGTACATCAAGATCTACCACGGCACGCCGTCCGACATAAACGCCGACGTCGCCGAGGCCTACTCGGTCGGCCAGGTGGCCCAGCAGGCCGTCGAGCACCTCAAGAGCCTCGACAACGCCAAGATCATTTCTTACCTGCACAGCGGGGTCACGCTGCAAACCGTGCAGGGACCCGTGAAGTTCGACTCGCTCGGCCGCAACGGGGCGGCGACGACCTTCATCTTCCAGTGGCAGAACGGCAAGTTCGTCCAGGTCCTCCCGCTCGGGTCGGCTGGCTCTGTGCCGATCCTGAACCCGAAGCCGGCCTGGAAGTAAGGCCGGGACGAGGCATGCTTGTGCACGGAGCAGCGCACAGCGGAGAAGGCGATGGGCACTGAACTTGCCCGCGCCGTGATCGACGGCATCCTGGGCGGCGGCATCTACGCGCTGATGGCCGTCGGGCTGACGTTGATCTTCGGCGTGCTGGACATCATCAACATCGCCCAGGGCGTGATGGTGGTGCTCGGCGCCTACCTCAGCTATGCGCTCTCCGTGCACCTGCACCTGGATCTGTTCCTCGGGCTGCTGATCACCGTTCCCGCGATGTTCGTGATCGGCGTGATCATCCAGGTCGCCTTCATCAGGCCTCTGCACGGCAGCGAGCGGACGTCGATGTCGCTGCTGGCCAGCTACGCGGTGGCGATCGTCATCGAGGGCGTGTTGTACCTGTTCTTCGGGCCGAACTTCGTGACGCTCACCGCCTCGTACGCGACGAACAGCTTCGCCCTCCTCGGTTTCCGCTTGCCCCTCATCGACCTGTACGGATTCGCCATGGCGGTGGTGCTGGTCGCGGCGCTGTACCTGCTGCTGTACAGGTCCAGGTTCGGCCGCAGCGTCCGCGCCACGATGCAGGACAGGACCGCCGCCATGCTGATCGGCGTCGACGTGAACAGGGTCGCGGCGCTGACCTACGGCATCGGCGTCGCGGTCACCGCGGTCGGCGGGATGATCTTCGGCGCCAGCGGCGGCGGCTTCAACCCGAACAGCGGGTACGACCTGATCTCGCGGCTGCTCGCGATCATCATCCTGGCCGGGCTGGGCAGCATCGGCGGGGCGCTGGTCGCCTCCGTGTTCATGCTCACGCTCGAGTCGATCGTGGACATCTGGCAGCCGAACTGGTCGGTGGCGGTGTTCTACGCCGCGCTCGTGATCGTGCTCCTGGTGCGGCCCAGCGGCCTGTTCGGCCGCCAGGCGGCGAGGGCCCAATGAAGGCGGCACAATGAAGGCCGTACCCGCAGGCAAAGCGGGACGCGGTGGCTTCGGCGTCGTCGTCCTGGCCGTGGCCGTGATCTTTCCGCTCGCCTTCACGAACCAGTCAGTGAACTCGGTCGCGTTCCAGACGCTGATCTTCGTCTGCGCCGCGTCTGCATGGAATCTGTTCTCGGGCTTCTCTGGCTACATCGCGCTCGGTCACGCCGTCTTCTTCGGCAGCGGCGCCTACGCGGCTGGACTCGCCGCGGAGCACTGGCACATCACCGGCGGGGCGGAGTTCGCGCTGCTGCCGTTCGGCGCGGCCGCCGCCGCCGTGATCGCCGTCCCGTTCGGCCTGATCGCGCTCCGGGTCAGGCGGCACACCTTCGTCGTCATCACGATCGCGATCTTCTTCATCTTCCAGCTGTCCGCCGCTGACCTGAACAGCATCACGAACGGCACGAGCGGGCTGAACGCGCCGTTCCTGCTCTGGGACCCGGTCACGTTCGACCAGCGCTTCTACTACATCGCGCTGGCCCTCGCGTTGCTCACGATCGCACTGGCCTGGTTGATCAAGGGGTCGCGGTTCGGCCTGCAACTCCGCGCGATCAGGGACGACGAGGACCGGGCTGCCAGCCTCGGCGTGCGCGCGATGCCCGTCAAGCTCACCGCCTTCGCGATCTCGGGCGCGCTCACCGGTGCCGCGGGGGTGCTGTGGTTCTTCTTCATCGACCAAGTGCAGCCCGCGACCGGGTACGACCCGCTGTTCGACCTCACCATCGCCCTGATGGCGTTCCTCGGCGGGCTAGGGACGATCAGTGGCCCCGTGCTCGGCGCGCTGATCATCGAGCCCGCGCAGCAGTACCTCACGATCACGGTCAGCAACAGCTACCTCAGCCAGATCCTGCTGGGCGCGCTATTCCTCGCGGTCGTGCTCTTCGTGCCGCGCGGGCTCATCCCAACCGTGGCTGACAAGGGCAAGGACTGGCTGGAGCGGCGCCGGTCGCTGCGGCAGGGAGGTGACGTCGGCGTCGACGTGCCGGCATCCGCCAGGGAGCCAGCATGACCGCCCTGCTGCAGACCGAGGGCATCTGCAAGGCTTTCGGCGGCGTCCAGGCGCTGGAGGACTGCACCATCGAGGTGTCCGCCGGATCGATTACCGGGCTGATCGGGCCCAACGGGTCGGGCAAGACAACGCTGTTCAACGTGATCACCGGGTACGACCGGCCCGACGCCGGCGAGGTCTGGTACGCGGGCGCGAAGATCACGGGCTCATCTCCGCAGCGCGTGTTCGCCTCGGGCATCGGCAGGACGTTCCAGCTGACGAGGATCTTCCCCCGTCTGACGGTGCTGGAGAACATGATCGTTGCCGCCCAGCACACCGACACCGGTGCGCGGCGGGTACGGAATCCGTTCGCGAGGGCAGGCGGTCCGGCCGACCGCCAGCGGGCGATGGAGCTCCTCGAGTTCACCGGCATCGCCGGGCACGCGGGCAAGCTCGCCGGAACGCTGTCCTACGGCCAGCGCAAGCTGCTCGAGCTGTCCTACGTTCTCGTGGCCGACCCGGCGATCGTGCTACTCGACGAGCCGGCCGGCGGGGTGAACCCCACGCTGGTCGGCCAGCTGGCGCAGCGGATCAGTGACCTGAACGCAGCCGGCAAGACGTTCCTGATCGTCGAGCACAACATGGAATTCGTGATGGGCCTGTGTCATCACGTCGCCGTGCTCGACTACGGAACGGTTGTGGCGGCCGGGCCGCCCGCCGTGATCAGAAACGACCCGCGCGTGCTCGATGCCTACCTCGGCCTGGCGGAGGACGACGATGAGCCAGCCGGATAGGGCAGCCCTGGTCATCGACGGGCTCACCGCGGGATACGGCGGCGGCGACGTGCTCCACGACGTCAGCCTCACCGTGCCGGAGGGCGGCATCACGTGCGTCGTCGGGCCGAACGGCTGCGGCAAGTCCACGCTGCTCGCCACCATCAGCGGGCTGCTGCGGCCGCGGCGCGGTGCCATCGCCTTCCGCGGTCGGCAGCTCGTCGGCCGGACGCCGCGTCAGGTTCTGGGCGCGGGGATCGTGCACGTACCGCAGAACCACAGCCTGTTCCGCGAGATGACGGTCGCGGAGAACATCGAGCTCGGCGGGTACCTGCTGGCCGACCGGCGGCGAATCGCGAGCAGGCGGGCCGCGGTCGAGGACATGTTCCCCGCGGTGGCGGGCTGGGCGAGCCAGAAGGCCGGCAGCCTGTCGGGCGGCCAGCAGCGGCTGGTGGAGTTCGCCAGGTGCCTGATGCTTGACCCGGCGCTGGTCATACTCGACGAGCCGTCCGTGGGCCTGGCGCCGAAGGTGCTCAAGACGGTCTTCGACGCCGTCAGGATGATGAACTCAAACGGCAAGACCATCTTGCTTGTTGAACAGAACGCGCGCGCTGGCCTGGCACTGTCGAGCCACGGCGTCGTGATGGAGAACGGCCGCATCCGGCTCTCCGGCACCGGCAGGGAGGTGCTCGAGCACCCCGAAATCGGCGCGTTGTACCTGGGCGGTAGCGTGCGTCCCGACGCCGAGCCTGAAGCGCCGCGATGACGAAGGCTTTCGACGTGGTCGTCGCGGGGGCTGGTCACAACAGCCTTGTCGCGGCCGCCTACCTAGCCAGGGCCGGGCTGTCCTGCCTGGTGCTCGAGGCCCGTCACGACATCGGCGGGGACACGAGCTCGGAGGAGCTGACCCTGCCGGGCTTCGTGCACGACTCGTGCTCGACCGCGCACAACCTGATCCAGGCGAGCCCGGTTCTCGACGAGCTCGGCCTGGCCGGGCACGGCCTTGAGTACCTGCATCCCGATCCTGTCGCGCACCTGCCGTTCCCCGACGGATCGTGGCTGACGATGTGGCGGGACGAGGAGCGGACCTGCGCAGAGTTCGCGAAGTTCGCCGCCGCGGACGGGGCGGCCTACCGCGCGATGATGGCGGACTACCGCGAGATCGCGCCGGACCTCAGGCGCGCCAGGTACACCCCGCTGGGTTTCGGCGAGACGGCCCGCGGCGCGCTCGCCCGCCAGCCGGCTGGTTCACGCTGGCTCCGCCGCGACGCCATGTCGGCGTGGGAGGTCATCGCCGCCGCCTTCGCCGACGAGCACACCAGGGCGTTCATGCTGTGGATGTCCTTCATGACCATGCAGCCGCCGGAGCGGCCAGGAACCGGACTGCTTGCCTACTCGCTGGCCTTCGGCAGGCAGCGGCACAGCTGGACGCTGCCGCGCGGCGGATCGGCAGCCCTGCCGAGGGCACTGGCCAGCGTGATCGAGGGTCATGGCGGCGCGATCGTGACGGGCGCGCGAGTCACCAGCCTGGTGATGCAGCGCGGCAGGTGCGCGGGCGTCGAGACCGAGCAGGGTGAGAAGTACCTGGCGGGCAGCGCGGTGCTGTCCACGATCCATGTCAAGCACCTGGTCGAGATGGCGCCAGCGCCGGCGTGGGGCGAGGACTTCAGGTACGGCGTAGACACCTGGCAGCCCGGCGTTTCGATGTTCGTCACCCACTACGCGACGACCGAGCCGCCCCGGTTCGCCGTCGGCGACGGTCACCTCGCCGCCGTCGCGTCGGGCACGCCCCAGTCAGCGGAGCGGATGCTACGGCTCGGCACAGACTTCCGGGCAGGACGTATCGCGGTCGACGACCCCGTCCTGCTCGTGCTGTGCCCGACGGTCGCCGACCCGTCGCGGGCGCCGGAGGGCAGGCACACGCTCAAGGTCGTCGGCTTCCAGCCCTACGAGCTACCGGCCGGGCCGTGGCGCTGGGATGAACTCAAGGACGGCGTCTCCCGAGCGAATCTGGCCGAACTGCGCAGGTACGCGCCCAATGTGACCGACGACGTCATCCTCGCGTCCTCCGTGAAGAGCCCGCTCGACCTGGAGCGCATGAACGCGCACAACTGGCATGGCTCCTGCCACGGCGGCGACGCAGGCCCGGCGCAGTCCGGCGAGCTGCGTCCGGTGCCCGGCTGGGCGAGCCACCGGATGCCGATTCCCGGGCTCTACCAGACCGGCGCCACCACCCATCCTGGCGGCTCGGTGAGCGGCGCTCCCGGACGGAACGCGGCCACGGTCATACTGGCGGATCTAGGCAGATCGATGACTGGCGGGTGAGGGACATGGCGATACGCACGTTCGGGACGACCGCGGTCGACTGGGAGCAGCGGGTGGACTTCGACCGGCTCCGCACCGCCCGGCTCGCCAGGCTGAAGGAGCACCTGGAGCGGTCTGAGCTCGGGGCGCTGCTGAGCTTCGACATGGCCAACACCAGGTACATGACCGCCACGCACATCGGCACCTGGGCCATGGACAAGCTGATCAGGTTCGCGTTGCTGCCACGCGGCGGCGAGCCGGTCGTGTGGGACTTCGGATCGGCGGCCAGGCACCACCAGCTGTACAACCCGTGGCTTGACCACACGCCTGGGGAGCCGACCGCGGCCGGCGCGGCCAGGACAGGCGCGCGGGCCGGCATCTCCACGCTGCGCGGCGCGTTCCACCCGGACGCGGGGATCGCGACGGAGCTGGCCAGAACCGTCGCCGCTGAGCTGCGTGAACTGGGCCTGGCCAGCGAGCCCGTGGGTGTCGACGTCGCGGAGATGCCGGTGCTGGCCGCCCTCGCTGCCGAGGGCATCAGGGCGGTCGACGGGCAGCAGGTGTTCCTCGAGGCGCGCAGGATCAAGACCGCCGATGAGATCACACTGCTCACCCACGCCTGCTCGATGGTCGACGCCGCCTACGACGAGCTATACGCGTTCCTGCGCCCGGGAGTGCGCGAAAACGAGTGCGTCGGGCTCGTCAGCAAGGTGCTCTACGACCTGGGCAGCGAATACGTGGAGGGCGTCAACGCGATCTCTGGCGAGCGCTGCTCGCCGCACCCGCACGTGTTCAGCGACCGGATCCTGCGGCCCGGAGACCCCGCGTTCTTCGACATCTTGCACAGCTTCAACGGCTACCGGACCTGCTACTACCGCACGCTCGCGGTCGGCAGCGCGTCAAGGGCGCAGCGCGACGCGTACGTCAGGTGCCGTGAATACATGGACGCGGCGATCGCGATGGTCAAGCCTGGGGCGACCACCGGCGAGATCGTGGCGCTGTGGCCGCGCGCGGAGGAGTTCGGATTTCCCGACGAGACAGCCGCGTTCGCGCTGCAGTACGGGCACGGGGTCGGCCTGTCGATCTGGGAGAAGCCGATCTTCAGCAGGCTCGTGTCGCTCGACCACCCTGAACCGCTGGAGGAGGGCATGGTGTTCGCGCTCGAGACGTACTGGCCCGCGGCCGACGGCTGGTCGGCGGCCCGGATTGAGGAGGAGGTCGTGGTGACGGCCGACGGCTGCCAGGTGATCACGAAGTTCCCCGCCGAGGACCTGCTCGTGGCGGGCCGGAAGTACTGGACCGTGGGCGGCGCGCTCGACACGCTCCGCGAGAGCCAGTCACATTTGAACACTGCTGCAGGTAGAGGCGAGATGATCCCTGGGCAGGCGACATGACGACGCCGACGAGCATGGACGCCGACCGGCTGCTCGCGCTGTACGAGCAGATGGCGGTCATCAGGCGGACCGAGAAGGCCGCGCATGACCTGTTCCTCGCTGGCCTGGTCAAGGGCACCACGCACCTGGCCGCCGGACACGAGGCGGTCGCTGTCGGCGCGAGCGCGAGCCTGCGTCCCGACGATTATGTGTTCGCGACCTACCGCGGGCACCATCACGCTATCGCCCGCGGCGCCAGCCCAGAAGAATGCCTGGCCGAGCTGATGAGCAAGGCCACGGGGGTGTGCAAGGCCAAGGGCGGGTCGATGCACCTGACCAAGGCGACCGCCGGGATGCTCGGCTCCTATGCCATCGTCGGCGCGCACCTGCCGCTCGCGGCCGGCGCCGCGTGGTCGGCCAAGCTCAGGGGTTCCAGCCAGGTCGCCGTCGCGTTCTTCGGTGACGGCGCGACCAACATCGGGGCGTTCCACGAGGCGCTCAACATCGCGTCGGTGTGGTCCCTTCCCGTGCTGTTCATCTGCGAGAACAACCTCTACATGGAGTACACGCCGATCGGCTCGGTCACCGCGGTGCCGAACCCGGCCGCCGACCGGGCGCCCGCCTACGCGATGCCCGCCGAGGTGATCGACGGCAACGACGTCGTCGTGGTTGCCGACGCCGTCGCCCGCGCCGCCGAGCGGGCCAGGTCGGGCCAGGGCCCCACGGTGATCGAGGCGCGGACGTACCGCCACTTCGGCCACAGCCGCACCGACCCCGCGACGTACCGTCCGCCGGAAGAGCTGCAGGAATGGCTGGAACGGGACCCGCTGGACATCGCCAGGGCCAGGCTGGCCGAACTCGGCGTGCCCGTCGAGCGGGCGATCGAGGCCGACGACCGCGCGGCCGGGCTGGTCGAGGCCGCGGTGGCGGCGGCGCGTGCCGCGCCACCGCCCGACCCGGCCGACGCATTCACCGATGTCTGGGCGGACGGAGGCTCGCAATGGCGGACGTGACGTACCGGGAGGCCGTCGCCGAGGGGCTGGCCCGCGAGCTGCGGCGCGACCCAGCCGTGGTCTGCCTCGGCGAGGACATCGGCAAGGCCGGCGGCGTGTTCAAGACCACGCAGGGCCTATTCGAGGAGTTCGGGCCGGGCAGGATCTGGGACACGCCGATCTCCGAGCAGGCGATCCTCGGTCTCGCGATGGGCGCCGCGATGACCGGCATGCGGCCGGTCGCGGAGATCATGTTCTCCGACTTCTTCGCCGTGTGCTGGGACTACCTGGCCAACGAGATACCGAAGATGCGGTACATGACCGGCGGGCAGGTCAGGATCCCGCTCGTGGTCCGCACCGCCAACGGCGGCGGCCTCGGGTTCGGCGCTCAGCACTCCCAGGCCGTGGAGAACTGGACGCTCACGATCCCGGGGCTGAAGATCGTGGCGCCGTCGAACCCGGCCGACGTCGTCGGCCTCATGGCCTCCG
This sequence comes from Streptosporangiaceae bacterium, assembly GCA_036273575.1. Lineage (GTDB taxonomy): Bacteria > Actinomycetota > Actinomycetes > Streptosporangiales > Streptosporangiaceae > Chersky-822. Next base: position 29,140 of record DASUHI010000123.1, read on the forward strand.
CGGTGCGCAGCGAGGACCCGGTGGTGTTCTTCGAGCACAAAGGCCTGTTCGCGAGCAAGGGCGAGGCCGCTCCCGAGGGTCACGTGATCCCCCTCGGCGAGGCGGCGATTGCCAGGCAGGGGACCGACGTCACCGTCGTGGCGCTGGCCGCGACCGTGCCGATGGCGCTCACGGCCGCCGAGCGGCTGGCCGCCGACGGCGTCAGCGTGGAGGTCGTCGACCTGCGCTGCCTGGTGCCGCTGGACATGGCGACCGTGCTCGCGTCGGTCGCGAAGACCTCGCGGCTGCTGATCGTCGAGGAGAACCCGTACCAGGGCGGCTGGGGCGGCACGGTCGCGTCGATCGTTGCGGACGAGGGATTCGAGACGCTCGACGCGCCGGTGAAGCGCGTGGCCGCGGCCTGCGTCCCGCTCCCCTTCGCCGACGCCCTCGAACAGCAAGTGATCCCGACCGCCGACTCCCTCACCTCCGCCCTCCGGACCCTCGCCGCCTACTGACCCCCAGCCCGTGGCAACAACGGGGGCGCCCTGTTGTCGTTCTAACGACAACAGGGCGCCCCCGTTGTGAGGGGGACGGGCTTTGCGGCGGCAGAAGCGTGGGCGTCCTGTTACGTGTGAATGGCATGTGGCATTTGAGGTTCGAGTGTGATTCATGTCATGGATGTTTTTCGGTGATTCTGCCTTCCTTAGCCCGGAAGTTCGGGCATCGTAGGGATGCAAAGCACCCCGCGTGCCTGAGATGTTACTGAGAGTAACCAGGCATTCGCCTTGAACCCGCGAAGCCGCCAGCACGCAGAATGCCCGGCGCCAATGCCCGGCCAATGAGGGGTGGCAGGTGAGCACGCGAATGGCGTGCCCGACCGAGAGTTCACCTTGATTCGCTCGCGATCGCTGAACCGTACGTCCACGACCCGATTCACCATCGCCCGCATCATCATCGCAGGGAGCGCACCGGTACTCGCCGCCGCGGCCATCGCCGCGGGGAGCGGGTTCATCGGCAGCGGAACACCTGCTCATACGGTCAGGCCGGCCGCGGCGCGCGCCGCGCAGGCATCCACGTCGGTGACCGGCCAGGCGAGATCAGCCACACTCCTGTCCACCCAGGCGGAGCCCGCCGTGTGGTGGCGGCACCATCGCCTGGGCTGGAAGCGTGAGATCGCTTGGAAGATGATGTACACCAGGTTCAACTGGCGGCCGAGGCACCAGTTCAGGTTCCTCAACCGGCTGTGGAATCGGGAGAGCAGCTGGAACGTCCACGCCTACAACCCCTACTCGGGTGCGTACGGCATTCCGCAGGCCGTTCCCGGCGGCAAGATGTCATCGGCCGGCCCGCACTGGCGGACCAGCGCGCGAACCCAGATCAGGTGGGGGCTGCGCTACATCAGGTCACGCTATGGCTCGCCGCGGCGGGCGTGGGCGCACTCGTGCGCCACGGGCTGGTACTAGGCCCAGCGCCACCTGGCGAGATCGCCGGGCGCTCCACTTGCTGGCGGAGCGCCCGGCTCTTCCGGCTCAGCCGGTTCTGCCTGCTCCCTGGCTGGCCGGCGCGGCCTGCCATCCGGCGGGATCGACACCGCCCGGCACAGGCGCCGCGGGATCGTAGGGCGTCCTCGTGTAGATGAACGACCCGATGTCCAGCGCGATCACCGAGCCACCGGGACCTGTCACCGGCACGAGCGGCTCGCCGGCCTGGTAGCCGTCGAGCCCGCGCCAGCCGCCGTCGCCGTCTGGCGCGAACCGCATGCCGCGGCCGTCCCCGCCCTCCCTGTTCAGCTCCAGCACGTCGCCGCTCAGCCTGAGCGTGAAAGGGGCCGGTCCCCAGAACCAGGTTCCGAGCATGTCGAGCACCGCCTCATCGACCCTGACCGGGGTCCACGCGGGCGGGCAGTAAGGCTCGCCCTCGGCCAGGATGCTGAGCAGGTCAGTGCCGAGCGGGGTGCTGAACCCGGCGGTCGAGTTGCACAGCACGATCGCCGTGTCCGCGCCCGGGCCGTCGGTGATCTGCAGGAGCGCGGTGAACCCTGGCATCGAGCCGGTGTGACCGTAGTACCGCCCGCCAGCGACGTTCCAGAGCTGCAGGCCGAGCCCGTAGCCCATCGCCCAGGACTGCTCGGGCACGTCGCTGATCACGATCGGCTCGCGCATCTCCGCGAGCGTCGCGGGCGCGAGGATGCCGGGCACGTCGCCTGACAGGAACCTGGCCAAGGCGGCCAGGTCGGCCACGGTGGTCCAGAGCTGGCCGGCCGGAGCCATCGCCCCGGCGTCGTGCTCGGGCTCCGCGAGCAGCGCGTCGGCGTACGGGTGGACCGCGTAGCCGGTGGCGTGCGGCTGCTGCGGACGGGTCGTGGTCCTGGTCATGCCCAGCGGTCCCAGCAAGTCGCGCGCGACGACGTCGTACCATGGCAGGCCGTGCTTGGCATCCAGGAGCGCGCCGAGCAGCGCGTAGCCGACGTTCGAGTAGTGGAACAGGCGGCCGGGCCTGAACCTGGCCGCGTCGTCGCCGAGCGAGGCCGTGGCGAGTTCGGCGAGCGAGGAGCCTGGCGTCCGCTCCCACCACGGGCCGGCGGTCTCGGCCCGCAGCCCGGCCGAGTGCGAAAGCAGCTGGCCGACCGTCACCGTGCCGGCGGTGCCCGCCGCGCCGTCGTCGAGGTGCGCGCCGATCGGGTCGGACAGGCTGAGCCGGCCGGCGTCGCGCAGCATGAGCACGGCAGCGGCGATGAACGTCTTGCTGATAGAGCCTGCCCGGTACTGGGTGCCTGCGTCAGGAGCCTGGCCGTCGACCAGGCCGCGGCCACCCGTCCAGATCAGCTCGCCGTCCCTGACCAGGCCTCCGGCCACCGAAGGAAGCCGCTGAACAGCTTGATCACGCGCGAGCCTGACATCGAGGAGGCGCCTGGTCCGCTCATCGATCATGGTGACCCAGGTTACCCGCGCCTTACTATCCGGTCAGCCGCCTTCAAGATCGCGGACCGATCCGGCGGCGATGCTCCCGCGTCGCCCGATTAGGCTGCCGGTGAACCCGAGCGAAGGACCCGATGTGCCGTTCCTGACTCCCGACGCCGACGTGGTCGCCATCATCGACGCCGCGCCGGCACCGCTCGCGTCGCCGTCCCCTGCCGAGCAGTTCGCGATCCTGGTTCACTACCAGGCGCACCCGCCGATCGCGATGCTGGCGAGGCTGCGGCTCAGCCTGGCCGGCCTGCGGCTCGATCCGGTCATCGCGGGACGCCAGCGGACCAGGCGGTTCACCGGCCTTTCCGTGCTGCGGTTCAGCGACGCCGCCGAGCGCTCGCTCCGCCTGCCCGAGGGAGCGCAGGTCAGCGTGCCGGTGTGGGCGCCCGACGGGCGGCGGTTCGCGTTCACGGTGGACGAGCCTGACGGAATCGGCGTATGGACCTGCGACGCCGGCGGCGGCGAGGATCCTGTCCAGGTGCCCGGGCTGCGGGTCAGGGACGTGCTCGGCGCCGAGCCCCCAGGGCTCGGCGGCACCGTGCGGTGGTCAAGGGACGGCATGTCGCTGTACGCGCTCGGCGCGCCTGAGGAGGGGGGCGGCGGGAAGCCGGCCGATCCGGCGACCGAGCCGCGGATCTCTGAGGTCGTGGGCAAGCGGTCGCAGATGGCGACCTTCCAGGACCTGCTGACGAACACCGCGGACGAGGACACGTTCGAGGCGCTGGCGACCACCGCCCCGCTGCGGGTCGATCCGCGGACCGGCGCCGCCACCAGGCTCGGGCCCGACGGCCTGTACCAGTACATCGGGGAGTCGCCGGACGGCAACTACCTGCTCGTCTACCGGCTGCAGCGGCCGTTCTCCTACCGGGTGCCCTACGGCTACTTCGCCAGGCGCGTCGAGGTGTGGTCGCGGGCCGGCGACATGGTGCGGGCCGTCGCCGACCTGCCGGTCAGCGACGAGGTGCCGAGGATGGGGGTGCCGACCGGGCCGCGGCAGGTGTCGTGGGACGAGCGGGCTCCCTCGACGCTGCTGTGGACCGAGGCGCTCGACGGAGGCGACCCCGTCGCGCCGGCCGAGCACCGGGACGCCTTCATGCGGCTGAGGGCGCCGTTCACCGCGGCGCCCGAGCTCGCGTTCAAGGTGGCGCACCGCTGCCTGGACTGGGTCAACCTGGACGAGCCTGGCGCCCTGCTGCTGACCGAGCACGACAGGGACCGCAGGTGGCTGACCACGTGGCTGTGCCATCCGGCCGAGCCTGACCAGAACAAGGTCGTGTTCGACCTGGCGGAGGACGACTCCTACGGCGACCCAGGCACCCCGATGATGCGGCTGAACCCAGACGGCACGAGGACGATCCGGCAGCACGGCAGCGCGATCTACCTGCGCGGCGACGGCGCGACACCGGAAGGCGAGCGGCCGTTCCTCGACCGCATGGACCTGCGGACGGGGGCGACGACGAGGCTGCTGCAGAGCCCCGCTGACGCGCACGAGTCGGTGCTGTGCTTCGTGGCGGGGGCCGACGGCGAACCAGGCAGCGTCGGAGAACCGGGCGGCGACGGCGAGGTCGTGATCTGGCACGAGAGCCCTGCCGAGCCGCCGAACCTCTGGGTGGTCTCGCTGGCCGGGCGGGCCGCGAGGCGTCAGCTGACGAACTGGCCTGACCCGCACCCGTGGCTCACCGGCATGCGCAAGCAGCTCGTCAGCACCGACCGCGGGGACGGCGTGGCCCTGTCCGGCATGCTGCACACGCCGCCCGGCTACGACGCGGACAAGGACGGCCCGCTGCCGCTGGTGATCTGGGCATATCCGCACGACTTCGGCAGCGCGGGCACCGCAGGTCAGGTGCGCGGCAGCAGCACCAGGTTCACGAGGCTGACCGCGTCGGACCCGGCCTGGTTCGTGCTCCGCGGTTACGCCGTGCTGGCCAACGCGACGATGCCGGTCATCGGCGACCCGGAGACCAAGAACGACACCTACATCGAGCAGATCGCCGCGGCCGCGGCCGCTCACGTCAAGGCCATGGCGGCCGCAGGCGTCGCGGATCCGTCCCGGGTCGCCGTGGGCGGACACAGCTACGGCGCGTTCATGACGGCGAACCTCCTCGCGCACACCGACTTGTTCGCGGCCGGCATCGCCCGCAGCGGCGCCTACAACAGGACGCTGACGCCGTTCGGCTTCCAGACCGAGCGTCGCAGCTTCTGGGAGGTGCCCGACGTCTATGACCGGGTGTCGCCGTTCAGGTACGCGCACCAGATCAGCGCGCCGATCCTGCTGATCCACGGCGCCGACGATTCGAACTCCGGCACGTTTCCCGTGCAGTCCGAGCGGCTGTTCCAGGCCATCGGCGGCAACGCGGGGACAGCGAGGCTGGTGATCCTGCCGCTGGAGAGCCACGGCTACCTGGCCAGGGAGTCCGTACTGCACGTGCTCGCCGAGCAGTTCAGCTGGCTCGAGCGCTGGCTAGGCACGGACGGGTAGCGCTGGCTAGCACCCCTAGCGCAAGGAGCTCAGCGTCATTGCGGCCAGACCGCCGCGTACGGCGCCCGCTTGCGCAAGTCGTTGCCGAGGATGCGGCCGAGCTTGCGGGTCTCCCTGCGGTTGATCATGCCGCCGGCAACGGCACCGGTGAGCAGCGGCCCGAGCGAGAAGATGGACCTGCCCGCCTTCGCGGCGAGCCTGCGCTGAAGCTGCCGGGCGAGCGGCGACCCGGCCGCCAGCACGAGGCCGCCAGGCGCCAGGGCGACGCCGCGGCGCTGGGCCCACGCCCCCACGTATGCGGTCATCCTGTCCACCACGCTGCCGGGCACTGCCTGACCGTAGACCTCGTGCAGCTCGGCGACGAGCTTGATCTCGATGCCGACGACCGCGAGGGTCTCGGTCGTGATCTCCACGCCCGCGGCCGGCACGAACGGCAAGACGGCCCAGGCGCCGACAGCGACGCCGACCGCCGCTGATGCCCTGGACGCGCCCTCGATCAGGACGTCGGCGAGCTCGTCAGGCGACCGGCCGGGGAACTGGGCGCGCAGCGTCGCGAGATCCCTGACCGGGAGCCTGGGCGCCATCGCGAGCACCTGGGCGCTGAACCACCGGCCGCTGGCCGACAGACCCCGCCCCGTGACGTGCGCGCCGTGCCTGGCGGCACCGCTGACGGCCGCGCTGAGCCGGCGGACGCGCGTCGCCCGCTCGGCGCGGCGCTGCATCCGGCGTCTGATCCGGTCCCTGATCCCGCGCGGACGACGCTGACGGCCCTGACGGTCGGCCAGGTCGACGGCCTGCGAGACGGTGTCAAGCGCGGCCTGCGTGACCTCGTCTGGCTGCTTCCGGGGCGGCTCCATACCTTCGAGGTACCACACACGCGCCGGATGATGCGGCTCGCGGCACCCGCGTGCCGGCCGGTCAGGGGTTAGATCAGGACGCGAACTGCTGAGCGGCGGACGGGTAGTCGTACATCTCGGCCTTGGTGAACCAGACGCCGATCTCGTGCTCTGCCTCCTCGGCGTTGCCTGAGGCGTGCACCAGGTTGGCGACCGGCAGCCCGCGCGCATTCGCGTACGCCTTGCTGACGTGCGCGAAGTCGCCGCGGATGGTCCCCGGTGCCGCCTGGTCCGGGTAGGTCGAGCCGACCAGCTTGCGCACGAGCGGCACGGCTCCGACTCCTTCGAGCACCACGGCGACAACCGGTCCCGACTGCATGAACTGCGCCATCGAGTTGTAGACGTCGGCCCCGAAGCGCTCCTCGAGGTCAAAGTAGTGCTGCCTGGTCAGCTCGGCGTCCATCCACACCATCTTGGCCGCGACGACCTTGAGCAGGGCGTCTTCGAACCTCGCGAGCACCCGGCCGGTCAGCCCGCGGGCCACCGCGTCCGGCTTGAGCAGGACGAGGGTCCGCTGGATGGTGCTGTCGTCGGTCATGACCGTCCTTCCGCTGGTGCCGTCGCGGAAAGCATAGCGGCGCGCGACCGCTGCGATGACCAGGGCTAAGCGCCCACAGAACACGAAGAGGAGGCAAAGACAACGTTAAGGGCCGGCGTGTCGGAAACTCCGGCGCAGAGGCGGTCGTTGAGTCGTAGCGGACGGATGTTCGCCGGAGTGAGCTGGTGGGCATATGGGGAGAGCGGCATGCGGCCGCCTCACCAAAACTGCCGTGAAGCCCGCATAGAGTGAGCGCTTCTGGTGGGGTTTTGGCCGCCGCATCTGGCTAGCCCGTCTGCGTAGTCGACAGATTTCCGCATGCGAGAAGGAGGTTGGCGTGGCGCGTACGGCAGCGCACCTTCGACCGCGTACTCGGCGGCTCCGCCTGGTACTTAAGGTGATCGCGAGCGCCCTCGCGGTCCTGCTTCTGGTTACGGGATGGTCGCTGGGGCACGCGCTGACGTCGCCGGGCGGTGGCACGTTCTCTGAGCGGGTCGCCGAATGGGCGAGAAACCACTACCTGGGACCGCTGGTCACGTTCGGTGAATGGCTCACCTATAGCAAGCCCAAGGGCGGCGGCAAGCCGGACGTCTCGTTCAAGAAGCTTGGCGGCCAGGCGGTGCACAAGAAGAAGCACTACCACGGGTTCACGCCGATCATCCCGGCGGACATCGGCTCGCCGGCGGGCAAGCCACTGCCAGGCGAGGGCGTGTGGCGGGTGGCTGTCAGCGTCAAGGGCGTCCCGGCTGTCTTCAAGACGTACGTCAGGCAGAGCCGCAGGTACTCCTCGTACTACGCCGGCATCGTCTCGATGGACCAGCGCCTGCTGAGGTTCTCGCTCCGGCCAGGCACCGAGGATCCTGGCTACGGGCACTGGGGCGCGCCCATGGACGTCCCGCAGGGCCACAGGTCCGGCCTCGTCGCGACGTTCAACAGCGGCTTCCGCATCGCCTCGTCGGGCGGCGGTTTCTACCTGCACGGGCACTACCACGGCAGGCTCGTCAAGGGTGCCGCCTCTGAGGTCTACTTCAAGAACGGCAAGCTGAAGATCGGCAGGTGGGATCGCGGGCCGCTGCACATGGGCCCGGACGTCGCCGCGGTTCGCCAGAACCTCCGCCCGATCGTCGTCAACGGGCATGTCCCCGCCACCGTGAACCAGAACGTGCTGTCCAGCTGGGGAGCCACGCTCGGCGGCGGCTACTACGTCTGGCGGTCAGGTATCGGCATCACGAGGGATAACAGGATCATCTTCGTCTATGGTCCTGCACTAGACGTCCGAACGCTCGCCAGCCTGCTCAAGCGGGCGGGGTGCGTGACGGCCATGGAGCTTGATATCAACCCCGACTGGATGTCCTTCATGTACTATCTGGCGAAAAATCACCCAGGTGATCCGAAGCCGGTGAACTTGCTCCGTACCCAGATCCAGCCACCCACCCGGTACTTCTACGTCTCCAACCGTGATTTCACGGCGGTCTTCGCACGATGACTGTTCCCACACCGGCGGCGAAGGTTACCGAGCCGCAGCGCGAGTCGGCCACGCGCCTGTCCGCGCAGTTGCGGTGGCTCAAGGCCGTCGCGCAGAGCACCCGCCCGCGGCAGTGGCCCAAGAACCTGCTCGTCTTCGCCGCTCCGCTGGCCGGCGACACGTTCGGCCGCTCACACGGCTTCTTGTACGCCCTGGTGGCCGCCGTCGCGTTCATCGCCGCGTCCTCGGCCGTCTACCTGGTCAACGACGTTGTGGACGCCGAACGGGACAGGCGCCACCCGTACAAGCGGTCCCGCCCGGTCGCCTCCGGCCAGCTGCCGGCCGCGCACGCCGTTGTGCTCGCGATCTGCCTGGTCTTCGTCGCGCTCGGGGCGGGCCTCGTCATCGGGGAGCCGCTGCTCGCTGCCGTGATCGCGGCGTACCTCGCGATCTCCTTCCTGTACTCTGCCGGCCTCAAGCACGTGCCGCTGGTGGAGCTGGCGTGCGTGGCGTCAGGCTTCGTGCTGCGCGTGGTGGGCGGCGCGGCGGCGACCCACGTGCCGCCGTCCGGCTACTTCCTGCTTGTCTGCAGCCTCGGCGCGCTGATGGTCGCCATCGCGAAGCGGTACACGGAGCTCACCGTGCTCGGCGCCGACGCGGAGACGCACCGCCCGGCCATGCGCGGCTATGCGGCGCCGGTGCTGAGGCTCAGCCAGCGCGTGGTGTCCGGCGTCATGGTCGTCTCGTATGTACTGTGGGCGTGGTCCGAGCCGCACGCCGAGACGCGGTCCTGGCACTTGGTCAGCTCGCTCGCGCTGGCCGCCGCGCTGATCAGGTTCGACCGGCTGACCGCACGGGCGACGAGCAAGCCGGTCGAGGACCTGATCGCCAGGGATCCCGTGATGGTCATCTGCGAGATCACCTGGCTCGTCCTGTTCGCGGTCGGCCTCTAGGGTGCCCTCCCGTGGCTCGCCGCCGGTGAAGGAGCCACCCATGCTCGACAACCTTGGCAGGCCGGGACGGGTCCTGCTGCTCGGCGGCACCAGCGAGATCGGGCTGGCGATCGTGTCCGCGCTGCGCGGGCCGGCGGGGACCGAGGTGCTGCTCGCGGGCCGCGACGAGCAGCGGATGGCCGCCGCGGGCAAGGAACTGCCCTACCGGTGCTCGACGATCCCGTTTGACGCGCTCGAGGTCGCCAGCCACGACGCGGTCATCGGCCGTGCCTTCGCCGACGGCCCCATCGACCTCGTGATCGCAGCGACGGGGGTGCTCACCCCGCAGGCCGACGTGGACACCGATCCCGTTCTCGCGGCCCGGATGATCGAGGTCAACTTCACCAGCCACGTGACCACGCTGCTCGCTGCCGCGAGCAGAATGCGCAGGCAGCGTCACGGGACCATCGTGGTGCTGTCGTCCGTCGCCGCGATCAGGCCGCGCAAGGCCAACTACGTGTACGGCGCCGCGAAGGCCGGGCTCGACGCGTTCGCCCGCGGCCTGACCGACGCCCTGGCGGGCACCGGCGTGCGGGTCGTGCTCGTCCGCCCCGGCTTCGTCACAGGGCGGATGACCGCGGGCCTCAGCCCTGCGCCGCTGGCGTCCTCGCCCGACCGGGTGGGCGCCGCTGTCGCGGCGGCGCTTGACGGACGCGCGGGGCTGGTCTGGGTGCCGCGAAGCCTGGCAGCGGCGGCGGTGGCGCTGCGGATGGTGCCGAGGCCAGTGTGGCGCAAGATGCGCCGTTAGAACGCCCGTTACCGCCCGCCCCGCAGGAACTCCCCAGGCGGGTGTCTGATTCCGCTGAGTCTGTGTCGTTACCTGCCTATTGACGCGCGAATCGTCGTACTGTTGGGGTGCCGGGTTACCAGCAGCGATGGGGCTGTCACACGTTCCTCAATCAGGCGGTCATGAGCAATCAGAGTTCTAGGCGGCGGGCTCGCCCGGACTCCACGCCCGCCGTCAGCTGGCCGGTCTGGTCTGGTTCACCGCCCGCGATCTCTGACTTCTTCAACCCGCGCCCGGAAACCGGTTTCGGACTCGACGCCGGGCTCAGCGATCTCGTCCACAGGAACGCCGGTGACCAGCAGGCACTGACCGTGCTGACGGGGCCGAGTGGCTACGGCAAGACGCACCTGGCGGCCGCCATGCTGCGGGTGGCTGCGCGGACGGGCAGGACCGACCTGCAGGTGTGGATCAACGCCTCGAGCCCGTCGGCCGTCGTGATGGGCTACGCCAGGGCGGCGGCCGATGTCGGCCTGACCGATGGCGGCCGCGTCCCTGACTCCTCCGCGGCCCGCTTCCTCGACTGGCTCGGCCGTACCGACCGGCGCTGGCTCGTCGTGCTCGACAACGTCACCGACACGGGAGGGCTGCGGGGGCTCTGGCCCGTGGGGATCAGCGGTCAGACGATCGTGACCTGCCATCCGTCGACGGACATGTCCGAGGTCACCAGCCTCAAGCCGCGGGTCTGCCAGGTCGGGGAGTTCAGCCCGCGTGAGGCGCTCGCCTACCTGACAGCGCGGCTCTACGACGAGACCGGCAAGCGGGTCGAGGCCGTCGACCTGGCGGCCGACCTCGGCTACATGCCGCTTGCGCTCGCACTCGCCACCACCACGATGGCCGGCACGGCGCTCGACTGCCGCCAGTACCGGATCAGGTTCGCGAGCCGGCGTCAGGAACTGCTCGGCCGGGCGGCCGGCGGGCTGGTCTCCCCGGCCGAGGTGGCCTGGTCGCTGGCGATCGACCGGGCCGACCAGTATCCGCCCCCTGGCCTTGCCAGGCCGCTGCTGGCGCTCGCCGCTCTGCTCGATCCGGCCGGCGTTCCCGTGCAGGTCGTGGGCAGCCAGGCGTGCTGCGGCTACCTTTCCCGCCACGGCCGCGGCATGCCCGTCGATGCCAGGGAGGTCATGTCCGCGCTCGGCGGCCTAGCCCAGTGCGGGCTCGTCTTCATCGACCGGACCACCACCGCGGGCCTGATCGCCATCCATCCGGTCGTCCAGGAAACGGTCCGCAGGCTGGTGCCGCCCGGTGTGCTCGACGATGCCGCCAGGTCGGCGGCCGACGCGATCTGCGAGGTATGGCCGCAGCTCGAGGCCGAACCGCTGCTTGACCAGGCGCTGCGCGGCTGTGCAGGCTGGCTCGGCGGGATCGCTGGCGACCTGCTCTGGCTGCCAGAGCCGCACCCGGTCCTTGTCAAGGCGGGGGAGAGCCTGAACGCGGCGGGCCTGTCCGCCTCGGCTGTGTCGTACTGGAAGTCAATGCTGGCGGCGAGCGGCCGGGCCCTCGGCTCTGAGCACCCGAGGACGCTGCAGATCCGGGACCACCTGGCGGGCGCGTTCGAGTCGGCGGGACGGCTCGAGGAAGCCAGGGACCTGACTCAGGTCAGTCTCACCGAGCGGGAGCAGGTCCAGGGCCCGGACCATCCCGACGCGCTGACGACCAGGACAAACCTGGCCAGGATCTATCGCTCGGCGGGCATGTTCGACCAGGCGATCGACATGTACGCGCGCGTGCTCGCCGACCGCGAATGGGTGCTCGGGCCTGAGCACGCAGACACGCTCGGCGTACGCAGCCAGCTAGCCGGCACCTACCTGGCGGCCGGCCAGGCCGATCAGGCCATCGCGCTGTACCAGCGCAACCTCGCCGACTGGGAACAGGCGCACGGCCCTGAGCACCCGGACGTGCTCGCCGAGTACATGAACCTGGGCCGCGCCTATCAGATCGCCAGCCGGCCCGACGACGCGATCGCTATCTTCAGCAGGGTGCGCAAGATCAGGGAGAGCAGCCTCGGGCAAGACCACCCGGACACGGTGGCGGCGGCCAGCCAGCTCGCCTACGCCTACCGGTCGTCCGGCCGGCTCAAGGAGGCGATCTCGCTGTACCGCCAGGTCGTGGCCAGCCGCCAGGCGGTGCTCGGCGCCGACCATCCGGACACACTGACGGCGATGTCCAACCTGGCGTCCTGCTACCACGCGGCGCACCGGATGAAGGACGCCATCCCGCTGTACGAGAGGCTGCTGGCCGACCGGGAGCGGCTCCAGGGGCCTGACAACAGGGAAACCCTCACCGCCCGCGCCAACCTGGCGGGGGCGTACCACTCCGCGGGCCGGCTCGCCGACGCGCTGCCGGTCTACGAGCAGGCCGTCGCGGACTTCGAACGGGTGCTCGGCCCTGATCATGTCGACACGCTCACCTCCCGCGGCAACCTGGCACACGCCTACTACATGGCGCGGCGGCTCAGCGATTCGATCAAGCTGTTCGAGCGAACCATCGCCGACTGCGAACGGGCGCTGGGTCCCGATCACCCTCTTACCCAGACAATCAGCGACAATCTCCGCACGATATCGCGGTAATGTATATCCTAGGTCGCAACTGGCGAGTATAAGGCCAGGTCAGGGCACATGTGGCTGGTCTCGGAAACGTTGGCTGCGTAGCACATTCTGATGCGACGTCGCGCCTGTAAAGGTATTCGCTTTACCGACCCATTGGCGTTTTATTAATGCGCTCGCAGCATTGGCGCCACGGCCTACGGGCATGATCATTTCCGGCCGGACAGGGCGCCGACCGGCGTTCGGAGCCGCGCCGAGACCCGTCAGCCAAGGAGGCGTTCACTGTGAGCACCACAGGCTCGACCCTCACGCGAACTCAGCAGGCCCCCGTGGGGGCCGAGCAGATGCACATCGCCATGGTGGCACCGCCCTACTTCAGCGTTCCGCCGTCGGCGTACGGCGGGATAGAGGTGGTGGTCGCTGACCTGGTCGATGCGCTGGTCGCTCGCGGACACAAGGTGACGCTCATAGGCGCGGGCAATCACGGGACCAGGGCCCAGCGATTCCTCACGACGTTCGAGGAGGGCCCGGCGAGCCAGCTGGGCGAGGTGCAGCCGGAGATCGTGCACGCGGCCAAGGTCGCGTCGCTGCTCGAGAGGCTGGACGTCGACGTGATCCACGATCACACCCAGGCGGGCCCGCTGATGGGCAGGGGCAGGCTGACGCCGACGGTGGTGACCGCGCACGGGCCAGTGCACGGCGACGCCGGCGAGTTCTACCAGGCGCTCGGTGACACCATTCAGCTCGTGGCGATCTCGGACGCGCAGCGGGCCAGCGCCCCCGACCTCGCCTGGTCGGCTACCGTGCACAACGCGGTTCGCGCCGAGACGTTCCCGTTCCGCGCGGGCAAGGACGACTACGCGATGTTCCTTGGCCGGTTCCACCCGCACAAGGCACCGCACCTGGCCATCGACGCGGCCAGGGGCGCCGGGCTGCCCATCGTGCTGGCCGGCAAGTGCTCCGAGCCGATCGAGCGGGCGTACTTCAGCCGCGAGATCGAGCCGCGGATCGGCAGGGACGTGACGATCTTCGGCATCGCCGACGCGGCAGCGAAGCGCAAGCTGCTGGCCAACGCGGCCTGCCTGATCTTCCCGATCTGCTGGGAGGAGCCGTTCGGCATGGTCGTGATCGAGGCCATGGTCTGCGGCACGCCGGTGGTCGCACTGAACAGGGGCGCGGTTCCCGAGCTGATCGTGCACGGCCAGACCGGGATCGTCGTCGATGACCCGGACGCTATGCCCGAGGCTATCGCGCAGGCCCGCATGATCGACCCGGCCATGTGCCGCAAGCACGTCGAGACGAACTTCACCGTCGAGGTCATGGCCGAGGGCTACGAGGAGGTCTACCGCCGCGCCTTGTCGATGGCGCCCGAGCCGTGGCTCACGGGCGTGGACCAGGCGCCGATTGTCGGCTAGGCGCCGCTACGCTCAGCGTGTGGCGGCGCGAGGAACCCGGGCTACTGCCGAACTCTCCAGGCTGGGCATCGCACATTCTGTGCACCAGTACCAGCACAAGGCACGTGAGGCGTTTGGGGTCGAGGCCGCCAGCGAACTCGGCTTGCCCGCCGAGCAGGTGTTCAAGACGCTCGTGGTCAGCGTCGACGGGAACCTCACGGTCGCCGTCATCCCTGTCGCCGGCCAGCTGAACCTCAAGGCACTCGCGGACGCCGCGGGCGGCAAGCGTGCCGAGCTCGCGGAGCGAGCGGTCGCCGAGCGGGCGACCGGCTACGTCACCGGCGGGATCTCCCCGATAGGGCAGCGCAGGCGCCTGCCCGTCGTGATCGACTCATCAGCGCTCGGCTGGCCGGCCGTCTACTGCAGCGCAGGGCAGCGCGGCCTGGAACTCGAGCTAGCTCCTGCCGACCTGATCCGCGTGACCGACGCGAAGGTCGCCGCCATCGCGGCCGTCAGCCCCGGACGGCCCCGCTGACTCCAGCAGCTGCTCTGGGCGACGCTGGATTCCGACGGGCAGCCTGCGCGTGACAGCGAAGCATGCCGCGCCGGCCGCGGCCGTGATGGCGAACGCGGCTGCGAGGCCGGCCGACAGCGACCATCCGAACCGGACGGCGGCGCTGATCGCGGCGCCGCCGACGCCGATGCCGAGCGCGCCGCCGAGGACGTCGGACAGGTTCAGCGACGCCGAGGCCCAGCCCTCGCGGCCGGTCGGCGCCTCCGCGAGCATCAGCAGCGTGGTGGGCGCGTAGCTCATTCCCATGCCGAGGCCGGCGACGGTCCACGCGGCGATCCCGACCGCGACCGCGACGCCGGAGTCCAGCATGGCGGTCAGCCCGCCGATGCCTGCCAGGATGATCACCAGGCCGATCCTGATCAGCCGCCTGGCTTCCCAGCGGGAGTTCATCCTGGCCTGGAACCACGAACCGGCCGTCCAGGACAGCGTCGTGCCCGTCACCGCGACCCCCGCCAGCACGGGACTGCGGTGCCGCAGGATCGTGATCGCCAGCGTCACGAACGCGTCGGCACCGAAGAAGCAGAACGTCAGCAGCCCGCGGCTGAGCATCGTCGCGGGCAGCCCGTACCTGGCGGACAACGTCCCTGCTGGCAGCAGCCGGCGGAGCACTGCCAGGCCGACCGCCAGCCCCGCGACGGTCAGCGCCGCCCCCGCCAGCACGCTCGGCAGGCTGAGCGGCGCTCCCGCGCTCCTGCCTGCGACCTGCCCGGTCGCAGAGCCGACCGCGAGCGTGAGACCGCCGAGTACGAGGCCGGCGCAGACGGCGACGCCGATCCCGTCGATCAGCCGGTGCGGCTGGCCCTCGCCTGCGGGCGCCGGTTCGCGGCCGAGCCGCACCAGCGCGGGAATGGCGACAGGCCCGGTCAGCGCGATGAACGGCAGCAGCCCGAGGAACACCCACCGCCAGCCGAAGTACCTGGCGACCTCGGCGCTGAGCGCAGGACCGGCGAGCCCCGGCGCGACCCAGGCCGTCGACAGCACGGCCATCATCCGGGCCCTGAGCCGTTCGGGAAGGCTGCGCCCGATCGCGACGTACGCGACGGCGGGAACGGCGCCCGCGCCGAGGCCCTGCAGCGTGCGCCCGGCGATCAGCACCGGCATCGAGGGAGCGAGCCCCGCGATGGTCAGCCCGGCGGCGAACACCACGATTCCGGTTACGTAGGGAGTGGCAGGCCCGCGCTTGTCGGCGGCCCTGCCGGCCGCGACGATGCCGACCATCGTGCCGAGCAGGAACGCGCTGAACACGTAGCCGTAAAGGCTCAGCCCGCGCAAATCCCTGGCCACGAGCGGCATCACGGTCACGACCGCGAGCGCCTCGGCCGCCACGAACGTGATGGTCGCCGCCAGCCCGAGGGTGAGCGCGCGCCGTTCGGCGGCCCAGAGTCCGGACGCCATTGTCCCCGCTTCCCGGTTGCCGGTACGAATGCTCCACTAGCAGGGTAAAAGCTCAGGCGCGCTTGAAGTCAACCGAGATTGGCAGCTCTGGCTGCGGGACTGGCTCTACCAGGTCAGGAAAACGTGACGGGCCGGGAGCGGGAGAGCGGGTGGCCCTTGGCGTCGCGCGGCTCGACCGCGAAGTACGGGCCCTTGGACCTGACCTTGACGGCGGTCTCGAATCCCTTCTTGGGCGCCGTACCCGCGACGGCCATCGATGTCTTCGACCGGCCCGCGAGCACGTTCCACGAGGCGACCTCGGTGGCGCCGTTCCAGCTCGCGTACACCACCGCGCCGCCGGCCGCGGGCTTGGCGGCGGCCGCCGGCAGCACGACGGGGTGGCCCTCCCAGTCGCCGATGAACGAGCGGTACGTCGGGTCGCCCTTGAGCAGCATGCCGTCGAGCACCAGCTTGCCGTCGGCGTCGAACTCAGAGAAGTAGGGGTTCGTGCCCCAGCCGACGAACATGCCCCCGCCAGGCAGCATCTGCGCGTTGCCCATCGCCTTGGCGAGTATGAGCTTGCCCGGGTGAATGAACTCCTTGTCCAGCGTGACGAGCATCCGGTCGTAGTCGATGTCCAGGATCAGTGCCCGCGACTGCTTCTCGTTCTTCGGCAGGACGCCGTCGTAGCCGTCGTCGAAGACCGTCAGCACGTCGGGCCCGTGCAGCCGGGTGTCGTGCTGCCAGTAGAACTGGCTGCCTGGCGCCATCGTGAAGTCGGTCTTCTTGCCGTTCAGCCGCCAGAGGATCTCCCCGGTCTTCCTGCTGACCTTGTACATGCACCAGGTGTTCCTGGCGCCGATCAGCAGGTCGCCGTCGCCCGCGTCCTCGATGGAGTTGATGTGGAAGTAGTCGTAGGGCTTGACCTTGGTGCCGTGGCCGCCCTCGATCGGCAGGTACGTCTCGTCGAAGCCGACGTGGTCCAGGCTGTCCCAGGAGAACAGCAGCTTGCCGGTCTCGATGTCGATCTCCTGTGCCTGCCCGGACAACAGCCAGCCGCTCTTGGGGCCGCCCAGCTTGGACAGGTCGTACGGCTGCTTGTGAAACGCGGAGACGAGCGCGGTTCCCTGCGGGCTGATGTTGAACTCGTGCTCGTCCACCTGCAGGCCGTTGTGCGCGCGGATCGTGTGGGTGATCTGGTAGGAGCTGTCGGCGATCTGCGCGACGCCCTCTCCGTATCCGCCTGCGACGACCCGGCCCTGGAACCACGTCAGGACCGGCTTGCCGCCGTAGACCTGACGCTGGAAGTCCAGCTTGCTCTGGTGGGAGCCGGTGTCAGGCGAGAACCAGACCAGTTCGCCGCTGGTGTCCATGATCATCGCGCCGCCCTGGCCTGGACCGGAGTTCGCGATGCCCAGGAACAGGTACTGCAGCTTGTGACCTGGGTCGACGTCGTGCAGCGTGACCTTCGGAGGGGTCAGATCCGGCCTGGACACATAGTGCTGCAGGTTCTTCGCCTGCCCGCGCGACTTGGAGTCACTCGACCCGCACGCAACGAGGCCGAGACCGGCGGCGGCCGCGGCGGCGGTGCCGGTCCGCCACAGCATGTCCCGCCGGGTCAAGCTCTCGTTCATCAGTACCTCGTTACGTGATCGGCCGCAGCCTGTGCGAATGGCGGCGCGGCGCGGTCTCCGGTAGGAGCCCTGTGGTCAGGAGCACCGCGCGGCTGGCGAGACGCACAAGCCGGGTCCGGGTGCCGACCCTCCGGCCCGGCGGTGCGGGGCCTGTTATACCCAGATACCTCAGCCGATCTTAACCGGAGCCGATTTCGCCAGTAGCGCGCCCTTCGCATCATATGCCTGAACAGCGAAGTACGGGCCCTTGCTGCGCACCGCGATCCCGGTCTCGAACCCTGACCGGCGGCCGGAGCCGACCTGGCGCAGCGCCGACTTCGACTTGCCCGCGAACACCTGCCAGGAGGCTACGTTCGTGGCGCCGTTCCAGCTTGCGTACACGACGGCGCCACCGCCCGACCTGTGCCGCGCGGCCGCCCTCGGCGGCTCGGCGGGGCGACCTGCCCACTCGCGGGTGAAGGCGCGGTAGGACTGGTCGCCGGCGGTGATGCTGCCGTCAAGAAGCAGCCTGCCGTCGTGGGCGAACTCGGAGAAGTACGGCTTGGTGCCCCAGCCCACGAACATGCCGCCGTCCTCGAGCAACTGGGCGCTGCCCATCGCGCTGGCCAGCAGCTGCTGTCCCGGGTGGATGTAGGCCTTCTCAAGCGTGACGTGCCTGCGGGTGTAGTCGACGTGCAGGACGATCGCGCGGGAGTGTTTCCCGTGCCTAGCGCCGTTGTCGAAGACGGTGATCCGGTCCTTGCTGAACGCGCGCACGTGGTGCTGCCAGTAGAAGCGGCTGTTGCGGCTCATGGTGAACTGCGAGCGCTTGCCGCTCAGCCGCCACACGATGGTGCCGGCCTTGTTTCGCTTGACGCGATAGATCGTCCACGTGTTGCGCCCGGAGATGAGCACGTCGCCTGAGCTGTCACCGGCGGGCGAGAACGAGTTGATGTGGAAGTAGTTGTACGGCTGCGCCCTGGTGCCGTCGCCGGGGGAAATGGTCTCGTGACTCTCGCGCAACGGGACGTGATTGATGCTGTCCCACTCCCACAGCAAGTCCCCGGTCGCGATGTCGATTTCCTGGGCCACACCGGAGACCACGTAGCCGTTCCTCGGCCCGTGGTGCGCGGTCAGGTCGATGCCTGAGTGCATCCTGTACAACGTGATGAACGCGGTTCCCTGCGCGGTGACGTAGAAGTCGTGGAAGTCGGCGAGCTCACCGTCCGGCGGCCGGATAACGTGCTTGATCTTGTAGGAGGAGTCGGCGATGATCAGTTCGCCCTTGCCGAATCCCTGGTTGACCTGGCCCTGGAACCAGGTCAGCACCGGGTTGCCCTTGTAGGTCTGGACGTCGAAGTTCATGTGGTGGTGCGCCGCGGTGTTCGGCCCGAACCAGACGAAGTGGCCGTGGTGGTCCAGGATGTACGCCCCGCCGTGCCCCGGCCCGGAGTACGGGGCGTTGAGGAAGAGATAGCGCGGATGGCTTGGCACACCGTGTCGCCTGATGCTGATCTGAGGCGGCGTCAGGTCGGGGCGCGACACGAACGGCGGGCCCGAGGACACGTCGGCCGCCGACTGGACCACCGTGCCGCCCGACGAGCACGCGGCGAGACTGGCCCCTGCGACACCCGCCGCGGAAACGCCGGCCAGCCCGAGCAGCCTCCTGCGGCTCAACGTCTCCTGGAGCGCGCCCGTCGGCAGAGCCGCCGCGCGGCCGCTCTGTGAATCCGTGAGCCCGCGGCTGGAGTCGTCGGTCATGGGCTGAGCCTCCGGGGTCGGGGAGATAGGCGCGCCGTGCCCTCGGCGCGTTCATTGTGCCGCAAAGGCGGCGCGGCGGACGCACGAACGGTCATCCTAGCCGGATCCTGACAATGCGTTGACCGACGTCCGCTCCGCCCTTGACCTGCGCGTTCTGTCAGACAGTGGGGGAAGGAACGCGGTGCTGGCCTAGGCTCCCGGTGGCAGGCAGATGGCTCCGCGGTCGGCGCCCGACACCAGCGCGGCGTACTTGGCGAGCGCCCCGCTGGTGTAGTTCGGCGCCTGGCGCTTCCACCCCGCCCGCCGCCGGTCCAGTTCAGCGTCGTCGACCAGCAGGTCGAGGCGCCGCTGCGGCACGTCGAGGAGGATCTGGTCGCCGTCGGCGACCAGCGCGATCGGCCCGCCGTCGAACGCCTCGGGCGCCGTGTGCGCGATGCACGCGCCGAACGTCGCGCCTGAGAACCTGCCGTCGGTGACCAGCACCACGTCCTTGCCGAGCCCGGCACCCTTGATCGCCGCGGTCACGGCCAGCATCTCCCGCATGCCGGGGCCGCCCTTCGGGCCTTCGTTGCGGATCACGACGACGTCGCCCTTGGCGACCTTGCCGCCGGTGATGGCCGCGAAGCAGTCTTCCTCGCGCTCGAACACGCGCGCGGTGCCTTCGAACCGCAGCGTCTGCAGGCCAGGCACCTTCACGACGGCGCCGTTCGGCGCCAGGCTGCCGCGCAGCACCGCGAGCCCGCCCTCGGCCAGCAGCGGGTCACTCACCGGCCTGACGACCTGGCCGTCCGGAGCGGGCGCGGCCGCGACGTTCTCGGCGAGCGTCTTGCCGTTCACCGCGATCGCGCTGCCGTCGATCAGCCCCGCGCCGAGCAGTTCGCGGAGCACCACGGGCAGCCCGCCGGCTTGGTCGAGCTCGCTCATCACGAACCGGCCGGCCGGGCGCATGGACGCGATCAACGGCGTCCGCCTGCTGACCATGTCGAAGTCGTCGAGCGTGAGGTCGACCTGGGCCTCCGCCGCGATGGCGAGGAGGTGCAGGACGGCATTCGTCGAACCCGCCGTCGCCATCACCACCGCTGCCGCGTTCAGGAACGCGGTCCTGGTCATGATGTCGCGCGGGCGCAGGCCGGCCGCGAGTGCCTGCACCGCGACCTCGCCGGTCGCGCGGGCGAGCGCGGTCCGCTCGGCGCTGACCGCGGGCGGCGACGCGGCGCCCGGCAGCGCCATCCCGAGCGCCTCCGAGCAGGCCGACATCGTGTTCGCCGTGTACATGCCCGCGCACGAGCCGGCGCCCGGGCAGGCGGCCCGCTCGACCGCGAGCAGGTCGGCGTCGGACATCTCGCCCGCCGCCTGGGCGCCCACCGCCTCGAACACGTCCTGGATCGTCAGCGTCCTGCCAAGGGCGTGACCAGGCAGGATGGTGCCGCCGTAGAGGAACGCGGACGGCACGTTCAGCCTCGCGCACGCCATCAGCATCCCTGGCAGCGACTTGTCGCAGCCCGCGATCGCGACCAGCGCGTCGAACCGCTCGGCGTGCACCATCAGCTCGACGGAATCGGCGATGACCTCGCGGCTGACCAGCGACGCCTTCATGCCCTCGTGGCCCATCGCGATCCCGTCGGAGACCGCGATGGTGCCGAACTCGATCGGGACGGCGCCGCCCTGCCTGACGCCCTCCTTGGCGGCGCCCGCGAGCCCGTTCAGGTGCAGGTTGCAGGGCGTCACCTCGTTCCACGACGACGCGACGGCGACCTGCGGAAGCTGCAGGTCCTCCTCGCTCAGCCCGACAGCGCGCAGCATCGCGCGCTGCGGCGCCCTCGCCGGGCCTGTGGTCAGCGGGCCGCTCCGCGGACGCGGAAGATTAGTCATGTTTCTAAGCCCTTCTAGCGATAACGGGACGTTCAAAGCTGGTGCTCGCGCCAAGGTCGGTCCTTACACCGGGACAAGCGCTTCCGCGCCTGCCCGCAGCAGGCCGTAGCTGATCCCGTCGGCGAGCGCCTCCCAGGACGCGGTGACGATGTCGTCGGACACCCCGACCGTGGTCCACTCGCCCTCGTGATCGGCCGAGGTGAGCATCACCCTGGTGACCGCGCTGGTGGCATCTCTGCCGTCCAGGATGCGCACCTTGTAGTCGACCAGGTGAATGCTGGCCAGCTCCGGGTACAACTCGGACAGCGCCTTGCGCAGCGCCTGGTCGAGCGCGTGCACGGGCCCGACACCCTCGCCGACGGCCACCACCCGCTGCTCGCCGAGCAGCAGCCGCACGATGGCCTCGGAGCGATCTTCTCCACCGCTCTTCTCGATCACCACGCGGTAGCCTTCGAGGTCGAACCACGACGGCATCCGCCCCGCGACGCGCCTGACCAGCAGCTCGAACGAGGCGTCTGCGGCCTCGAACGCGTACCCGCGGTGCTCGGCCTCCTTGATTTCCTCGAGCACCTCGGTGGCGACGTCGCCTTCCAGGTCGAGCCCCATCTCGGCGGCCTTGACCAGCACGTTGCTGCGCCCGGCCAGCTCGCTGACCAGCACGTGCGCCCTGTTGCCCACTCGCTCGGGGTTGACGTGGGAGTACGCGTCGGGCCGCCGCGCGATGGCGGACGCGTGCAGCCCCGCCTTCGTCGCGAACGCCGACGACCCCACGTAGGGCTGCTTGGCGTCGAACGGCAGGTTGGCGAGCTCGGCGATCTCCCGCGCGGTCGCCGCGAGCGCGCCGAGCCTGCCAGGGGGCAGCAGCTCATGCTCTCGCTTCAGCTCAAGTCCCGCGATGACCGCGAACAGGTCCGCGTTCCCGCACCGCTCCCCGTACCCGTTCGCCGCCCCCTGGACGTGCGTCGCGCCCTCGCCGACCGCGACTAGCGAGTTAGCGACAGCGCACGCCGAGTCGTTATGACAGTGCACCCCGACCCGCAGCTCGGGAGAGCGCCCGAGCACGTCGCGCACGATCCGCACGATGTCATCGGGCAGCGTCCCGCCGTTCGTGTCGCACAGCGCGAGCGTGTCGGCGCCAGCCTCCGCGGCCGCGGCGAGACACTCGAGCGCGTACGAAGAATCCGCCGCGTACCCGTCGAAGAAGTGCTCGGCGTCGAACACGACCCTGCGCCCCTCGCGCACGAAGAACCGCGCCGAGTCAGCGATCATCGCGAGGTTCTCCTCGCGCGTGGTCCGCAATGCCTCGTCCACGTGCAGCGTCCACGACTTCCCGACGAGCGTCACGATCGGCGTGCTCGCGACCAGCAGCGTCTCCAGGTCCGAATCCCCGTC
>DASUHI010000124.1:0-2421 GCA_036273575.1 Streptosporangiaceae bacterium
GGACCGGGAGCCTCGCCGACGCGGAGCGCGAGCATCGTCACATCGTCAAGCAGCAGGCCTTCGCAGAAACCGACAAGCATCCGGCGCATGCCATCGACTATGTCGGAGGCAGGCTGCCCGCAGAGCCCGGCGAGGGCGTCGGCCAGGCGTTCGCCGAAATAGCCGAGTTCAGGGTTGCGCGCGCCGGTGAGGCCGTCGGTGCAGAAGAAGAGCACATCACCCTGGCTGAGCGTGAGCTCGCTGACCGCGGCCTCGCAGTCACGAAAGATGCCGAGCGGCTCGCCGCCGCCCTCGATCGCCTGCGTCCTGCCATCCTGCTTCACCAGCACCGGACCAGGGTGTCCCGCGCTGCCAAGTACTACCCTGAGCGCGCCCTCCCGCCAGGACAGGTGCGCGGCATCGGCGGTGACGAACCGGCCTCCGAACGCCTCGGCCAGCATGATCTCGTTGGCTCCGCGCAGCACGCCCGCCGGGTCGGCGTTCCAGTGCGCGAGCACCCGAATAGCGTTCCGTGCCGCGGCGGTCACGGAGGCCGCGTCCCGACCCTTTCCCGTGACATCGCCGATCGCGATCCCCCAGCCTTCCGGGGTCTTGTAGATGTCGTAGAAGTCGCCGCCGACAGCCCGGCCCTGGGTAGCGGGTATGTGCGCGGCGGCTATCTCGACGCCAGGCACGGGCTTGAGCTCGCGCGGCAGCAGGCTTACTTGCAGAGCCTCAGCGGCGTCGGCACGCTGGCGCATCGTCCGCTGCAGGTCAAGCGTCGTGGCGAGCTGTTCGGCGGCATCCTCGGCGATGCCCACGTCAGCGAGGCCGAATGTGCCCGCGGCCGCGTTCCTGACCAGCGTGATCGCGCCGTAGCAGACGTCGCCGGCGCTGACGGGGGCGGACAGCACGGACGCGCCGCCGAGCAGCAGCAGCAACGGCACGCCCGCCTCGGTCGCGCCGAGGATAGATTCGTCATCGGGATGAGCGAGAACAAGCGCGGTGCCGGACTGCGCGACCTGCCCGGGAGCTGATTCCGCCGACGGGCGCACGGTCATGACCGCCTGAACCTGGCCGGCCGATGTCTCCTCATCAGGCCCAGCGGCAGAGTGCCGCTCCAGCCTGCCGCCCCGCATTACATCGACGATGACCCAGGTCGCGACGTGATCGGCGAGCAGCCGCGCGAACCGCTGCAGCAACTGGCCCTCGCTCGACGCGACGTTCTCGAGCAGCAGCCTGCTGACCGCGGAGACCACATCGACCCGCCTGGTCATGGCCGCCACGGAATGGCTCACCGCCGCGTCAGGCCCCGTGGTTCCAAACACCGTGGTGACGGGCTCAGTTGTATCAGGTGCGACGGCGACCTTGCGGTCCGAGGCTCTTGGCCCGCTTCGCGGTGAAGCGACGACCAGCAGCTTGTCGTCGTCACCCCGCACGTTGACCGTGCGTATCATCACCTGGCACTGCCGCACCCCGGCCGGTCCGTACAGCCCGCAGCTCAGCACGTGCTGCACGCCGGTGCGCGCCACGGCGGCTAGCTGCGATCGCACAGCCGCCCGGTGAGCGGGCTCGACGAGCGCGGCGAACGACCTGCCGGTGGCATAGCCGGGCGCCGCGCCGACGAGCTGAGCGGCGGCCGAGTTGGCCCGCCTGACGGCGCCGTCGGCACCGAGCAGGAACAGCGCGACCGGGACCTGCTGGAAGACCGCCTGAAGGAGCCGCCGGTCCGCGGTGGGACCGTGCTGAGCGGTTGCCTCGCCCTCAGGTCCGTCGCTGGCGCCGGTCATGTCGAGCGCGGTGACGGCCGCGTCGAGTTCGGCCAGCGCGGCGTCAAGCAGCGAGCGCGGCTCGGCCTCGGGCATCCCCGCGGCCGTTCGCAGCGCGCCGACGCGAGTCTTGAGACCGGTGGCCTCGCTCGGTTGGTCGGATGTGTCGCTGCCGTGCCGTGTAGCCAAAAGGAGCACTCCCTCGTTCAGAACGACAGGTTACCGCCAGGTAGGGCCTCGTCAGGATCCTGACTTGGCCGACCGTCTATTGCGTCCCCGTGCAGCTTCGGGCCGGCCGCCTGACTCAACGATCTCCTTTGCCACGTCTATCGCCCGGACGTTGCGCCGCTGTGAGGTCTGGCGCATGTGCTCAAGCGCCTCGTCGGCCGTGCAGCCGCGGGCGTGCATGAGTATGCCTTTGGCCTGATCGACGACGGCGCGGCTGGCGGCGGCGTCCCTGAGCTGGGTCGCGGTTCGCCTGGCGTCGTCGTAGACAGAGACCGCGCCGAGCACGGCGCCGCCAAGCGCACCGAGCATCTCGGCAGGCTGGGCGCGCCTGGGGTCGATCGACCGCGGCCTGGCCCCGAACAGCGTCAGCGAAAGCGCGCGGGGGTGGGCCTGGTAGGCGAAGCTGAGCGAGCAGCGGACGCCAGCCAGCAGCGCGGCGGCCGCA
>DASUHI010000125.1:0-2961 GCA_036273575.1 Streptosporangiaceae bacterium
CGGCCGCGGCGCGCCAGGCTCTCCACTTCGCGGGCGCTGAACAGGCTCGCACGCGAACCGTCGGCCTTGCGCCTGGACAGGACCCCCCTGCTCACGTACGAGTACAAGCTCGCCTGCTTGACCCCGAGCCGCCTGGCGGCCTCAGTCGCGGTGATCCATTCGCTCGGCATGGTCCCACTCTACATTGATTTTAATCAACATTGACGAATGTGTAGCCTAGCAGTCAATAATCGATATCGGGGCGACACACTATCTACGGAGGCTCTGGCATGCCGCAGGTCCACATCCTGGACGTCACCAACCGCGACGGGGTGCAGACCGCCCGGACCGGCCTGTCCAAGTTCGGCAAGACGATGGTCAACTTCTATCTCGGCAAGCTGGGCGTGGCACAGTCTGAGATCGGGTTCCCGTTCCTGTTCCACGAGGTCCCCTACGTTCGCGCGAACGTGGCGCTCGCCAGCGCCGGGGCCTTCGGCGACCTGCGGCTGTCCGGGTGGTGCCGAGCCGTTCCCGGTGACGTCGAGCAGTCCGTCCCGCTCGGCCTGACCCACTACAACCTGTCGATCTCGACCTCGGACCAGATGATCGCGCACAAGTTCCGCGGCCGGCTGGACCGTGCCGCGATCATCGGCGAAATGACCGCGGCCGTCGCCGCGGCCAAGGCCGGCGGGGCCGCGACGATCGGCGTCAACGCCGAGGACGGCTCCCGCACCGATGACGGGTTCCTGACCGAGTTCGCGCTTGCCGCCAGGGAGGCCGGCGCCGACCGGGTGCGGTACTGCGACACGATCGGCGGTGACTCCCCGCACCGGATCAGGGAGCGGTTCGCCAAGCTCGCGGCGTCGACGGGGATGCCGGTCGAGACTCACTGTCACGACGACCTGGGCATGGCGGTCGCGAACTCGGTGTCTGGCGCGCTCGGCGATCTCGACGCGGGCCAGGACGCCTGGGTCAACACGTGCGTCAACGGGATCGGGGAACGCTCAGGCAACGCGGACCTGCTTTCGGTCGTCCTCGCGTTCCAGCACGGGTTCGGCGTCGCCGGGTACGCCGAGATAGGCGACCCGCTGGACATGTCCTGGGCCAGGCGGTTCGCGCTGTGGGCAAGCTACGCGTTCGGGCAGCCGCTGCCGCAGAACCAGCCTGGCTCCGGCCGGAACGCCTTCGCGCACGAGTCAGGCATCCACGCCGACGGCGCGCTGAAGGACAGGCACAACTACGAGCTCTACGACGACGACACGCTCGGTCCGTTCCCGCAGGACTGGCACGCAAAGTCGGGGCGGGTCGTGCTGACGGGAGAGTACGGCGGGATGGCCGGTTTCCGGCATGTCATGGCCGGCCTCGGCATCGACGCATCAGCGGACGAGGACCTCACGTTCAAGCTCGTCCAGCTGTGCGGCGCGGCCACCGGCAAGCCGCTGACCGACGATGAGCTTCGCCTGATCGCTGCCTACCCGCACGAGATCGCGCTGCTGTATCCCGGCCAGCTCGGCTGAGAACGCTGAGGGGGTAGCCGGCCGGGCGGATCAGCCGGGTTCCCTAGCTGCCGATCTGCTTGCGGCCGCGCATCCTGCGCAAGCGCGCCTTCTGGTTCGAGTCGAGCGTCGCGTACGCAATCGCGGGGATCGCGATGGCGAGGCCGATCACGGCGAGCGCCAGCCACGGGTTGATGATCAGCAGAATGAGCCCGATAACGACACCGGCGATGCCGATCTTCATGTGCGGGGTCATAACCGGCCTTCCCTTCGTTACGGGATGTCAGCATCCCGCCCTATCCTGACCGAGCCGCGCGATCATTCCATCACGACCACGGTAGCTCCCCCGCCAGAGCACAACGACCAGGTCTGGTGCGAGATGATGAGGCCGACGACTGGAGGAACACATGACGCTGTCGCTGCCGATCGAGCACGAGGCCAACGAATTGCTGTCACGCGACGGGTTCGCGCTGCTCCTTGCGATGATGCTCGACCAGCAGGTTCCGTTCGAGAAGGCGTTCAACTCGCCCTATCAGCTCGCGCTCCGGCTGGATCACGAACCGACCGCGGCCGAAGTCGCGGACTTCGACCCTGACGCGCTCGCCGCGGTCTTCGCCAAGCCCCCTGCGCTGCACAGGTTTCCCAGGGCGATGGCTGCCCGCGCACAGCAGCTCGCGAGGATCGTGACCGATCGCTACGACGGGGACGCGGGCGCCGTCTGGGCAACCGCGAAGGACGCGGCCGAACTCCGGCGCAGGCTCTCTGAGCTGCCAGGTTTCGGCGCGTACAAGGCGCAGATCACGATCGCGCTGCTGGGCAAGCAGCTCGGCGTCCAGCCGGACGGCTGGCGCGAGGCCGCCGGTCACTTCGGCGAGGCAGGCTCGCACTACTCGGTCGCCGACATCAGCGACGACGCCTCGCTCGCCGCCGTGCGGTCCTACAAGAAGGCGATGAAGCAGAAGCAGAAGGCGCCCGCCGCGGGCTAGCTGGCGGGCACCGCCGCCGGGCAGCGCAGGCCAACCCGGTAGTGTCTGCGCTCATGTCAGAGCAGCACGCCCAGCCCGCACCGGCAACGAACAGCGGCACCGCGAGGGTGCATATCCTGCAGGACGGATACGCGCGCGAAGACGACGCCGGGGAGCGGGTCGGCAGCACCGTCACGCTGATCGTCGACGGGAACGTCGTCGTCGTCGTGGACCCCGGCATGGTCGCCTCCCGCGCTGACCTGCTCGCGGCGCTTGCCACGCACGGCGTCACGCCCGAGTCTGTGACCGACGTGGTGTTCAGCCACCATCATCCTGACCATACGGTCAACGCCGCGCTGTTCCCGGCCGCCAGGATCCACGACTTCTGGGCCGTCTACGACGGTGACCTGTGGATCTCGCGCGAGGCCGAAGGCACCGAGCTCAGCCCGTCGATCACGCTGATCGCGACCCCGGGACACACCGACCAGGACATCAGCACGGTGGCCTCGACCGCGGACGGG
>DASUHI010000126.1:0-12019 GCA_036273575.1 Streptosporangiaceae bacterium
GCCGTGAGGCCGGCGGGCGGCTGGCGGGAACGGAGGTGAGCGGGTGCTCGACGAGCGGCTGCGGGTGATCGGCGAGACGCGGGCGCGGCGTCCCGGCGCGATCGCAGTCACGGACGACATGGAGCGGGTCGCCGACGCGTTCACGCTGCCTGCCGTGCTGCTCGGCGGGGACCTCGGTGACCGCCCTGACGAGGTGTTCGGCCGGTGGCAGCGAGCGCTCGCGCTGCCGAACATCCACGGTCTGGTGGTCGGCAGGACCCTGCTCTACCCGCCGGACGACGACGTCGCCGCCGCGGTAGACACGACGGTGAGCCTGCTGTGACGATCAGCGCGATCAGCGTCGACCGTGCCAGCCCTGTCCCGCTGTACTTCCAGGTCGCGCGCCAGCTCGAGACCGCCATCGAGGCAGGGGCGCTCGCGGCAGGCACCCGCATGGAGAACGAGGTGCACCTGTCGGAGCGCCTCGGCGTCTCCAGGCCGACGGTGCGCGCCGCGTTCGGCTACCTGGTCAGCAAGGGCCTCGTGGTGCGCAGGCGCGGAGCGGGCACGCTGGTCGCCGAGCGGCGCATCGCCAGGGACCTGAAGCTGACCAGCCTGCATGACGACCTGACGGCCGCGGGCCGGGCCCCGTCGACGCGCGTGCTCAAGAACGAGATCACCCACCCCGACCAGAGGGCCGCCCGTGCGCTGGGCATCCCCGAGCAGGCGCTGGTTCTCTGCCTCGAGCGGATCAGGTTCGCCGCCGGCGAGCCGGTCGCGTTGATGCGCAACTTCCTGCCATCGGGGCTTGTTCACCTCAGCACGTCGATGCTCGCCGAGCACGGCCTGTACGAGCTGCTGCGCGCGGCGGGCATCCGACCGGCGTCGGCCACCCAGCGCATATCCGCGCGCAACGCGTCTGCCGCCGAGGCCAAGATGCTCGGCGAGAACAGGGGCGCCGCGCTGCTGACCATGGAGCGGATCTCTCGCGATGAGAGCGGCCGCACGGTGGAGTACGGGCTGCACGTGTACCGGCCGAGCCGTTACGCATTCACGATCAAGCTGCCCGCTGGCACGGCCGCCAGGTAACCTGGCCGCCCGACGCCCGAGGAGGATGTCCTGATGCCAGCCGACCGCTACGACGTCGCCGTCGTCGGCGCCGGGATCGTCGGGCTCGCAGCGGCGCGCGAGGTACTCGCGCGCCGCCCGGACGCGAACGTCATCGTCATCGACAAGGCACCCGCGGTGGCCAGCCATCAGACCGGCCACAACTCAGGCGTAATCCACGCGGGCGTCTACTACGCGCCTGGGTCGCTGAAGGCGAGGCTGTGCGTGCGGGGCGCCAGGCTCATGTACGAGTTCTGCGAGCAGTACGGCATCCCGGTCGAGCGCTGCGGCAAACTGATCGTCGCAGTCAGGCGGGACGAGCTGCCGCGGCTTGACGACCTCGAGGCCCGGGCCCGCGCGAACGGCGTCCCCGGGCTGCGCCGGGTGGAGGCAGCCGAGGTCAGCGAGATCGAGCCTGAGTGCCGCGGCCTCGCCGCGCTGCACTCGCCCGGGACAGGAATCGTCGACTTCGCCGCCGTCGCCAGGGCCATCGAGCAGGAGCTCAGGGCCAAGGGCGTGGACTTCGCGCTCGGCTGCGAGATCACCGCGATCCGCCGCGAGGCAGGGCCGCCCGCGACGACCGTGCTCACGCACGCCGGCGGCGCGTTCCAGGCAGGCTGGGCGATCGCGTGCGCCGGCCTGTGGTCGGACCGGCTGGCGGTGTCGGCTGGCGCGCCGCCCGAGCCGCGCGTGGTGCCGTTCCGCGGCGCGTACCTGCGGCTCGCCGACGGGCAGCGGCCGGTGCGCGGCATGGTCTACCCCGTGCCTGACCCAGCGCTGCCGTTCCTTGGCGTGCACGTCACCAGGCACATCGACGGCGGCGTGCTGCTCGGGCCCACCGCGCTTCTCGTCGCCGCGCGTGACGGGTACCGGCGGACGGCGTCGCGATCGGAGGTGCGGGCCGTGTTGCGGGACGCCGGCGACACCCTGCGCTGGCCCGGATCCTGGGCGCTGGCCAGGGGTTTCTGGCGGACCGGAGTGAGCGAACTGGCGATGGCGAGCAGCCGCCGGCTTTTCGTTAAGAAATGTTCGCAATATGTTCCGGCAATCGCGTCCATGGCAATAGAACGCCGGTCAGTGCGCGGCGTCCGGGCCCAGGCCGTGGACAGGAGCGGCCGGCTCGTCGATGATTTCGCGATCTCGCAGACACCGGGCGCGACGCACGTGCGCAACGCACCCTCACCGGCTGCGACCTCGTCTTTTGCCCTGGCGGCACGGATAGTCGACGAGTTCGAGACGGCGTCGATCTGACCCGTGACCTGGCAGATTCACATTCCGTATGCGATTGCGCCCGAGACGTGATGAACTGCTGTGCACGTCCTTACGTGAACTAAGTAAGTTGCGTGAGGCGAAAAGCTAGGAACCATCGGGGTGGGACGAGAATGCCCGTTGTTGCCTTCATCACGTGGATCGTCACTGCTTTGGGCGGACTCTACCTGCTCGCGATATGGCTGATCGAGTACGACCCGGACTTCCAGCGAGCGGCGGCAACAAGGCTACCCGTGCCGGTCGTGTCCGGCCACGTGCTGTTCGCGGTTGGCGGCCTCGTGATATGGCTGATGTACCTGATCACGGACGAGGGAATCTTCGCCTGGGCGACGGTTGGCGTGCTAGCGTTCGTCGCGACGTTCGGGCTCACGATGGCGGTGCGCTGGATCGGCGTCTACCGGGCCGGGCCGCTCAACCCGCCGGCACCCGCGATGACCGGGCCAGCGCCTGGACGGGCTGAGGCGCGGGACGCCTGGACCCCCCGCGAGCCGTGGGCGGCGACGAGCGCCCCGATGCCGGGCAGCGACCAGGTCAGGCCCGGCGAACTAGCCGTCCCGCCGGAGCGGCACTTTCCTGTCTCGGTCGTCATCGGGCACGGCGTGTTCGCCGTCACGACGATCGTGCTCGTCGTGCTGACGCTGCTCGGCGTCGGCGGCAGCTGAGCTCGGCGGCGGCGCCCCGTCAGGCGCTTCCCGTGCGCCTGGCATCGCCTCCGCGGGGATGTCGCGCATCTTCCGCAGCGGCGAGAAGAACACCCACAAGGCCGCCGCCCAGCTGCCGACGACGGCGATCCAGATCGTGGTCCTGACGCCGAGCAGGCTGCCGAAGACGCCGCCAAGCAGCCCGCCGAGCGGCAGCGTGCCCCAGACGACCCAGCGCATGGCCGCGTTCATACGGCCGAGCAGGTGCGGCGGGCAGACCAGCTGGCGGTAGCTGAGCTGCGCGATGTTGTACAGGACAACAGTGAAGCTCAGCCCGGCGATCCCGATTGGGAACAGCACGAGCCTCGGCCCTGGCTCCGTCAGCGGTATGACGATCGGGATCACCCCGAACACGCCGACCGAGAACCAGATGATCCTCGCCGTGCCGATCCACCTGGACAGCCTGCCGGACAGCACGCCGCCGAGTATGCCGCCCAGGCTGCCGACGCTGATCAGCAGGCCGGTGCCGGCGGGCGGCACGCCCAGAACCCGCACCAGGAAGATGATCTGCAGGGCACCGGACATCGAGCCGAACAGGTTCGCGGTCCCGGTGCAAGCCGCGATCTTGCGCAGTATCTTGTGCCCGAACACGAACGACAGGCCGGCGAACAGTTCCGTGCGCAGTCCGCTGAACCCGGTCGCGGGGCCGGCCGGAGCGCGCGGCTCGCGGCTGCCGGGCTCCCTGGCCCTGATCAGCAGCAGCGTGAGCGTCGAGACCGCGTAGGAGATCGCGTCGGCGGCCATCGCGCCGGCCTTCAGCAAGCCGAACAGGGCGCCGCCCAGGCCTGGCCCGGCGACCTCGGAGAACGCCTGGGTCGCCCCGAGCTTGCCGTTCGCGTCGTGCAACTGACCGCGGTTCACCAGCGAAGGAACGTAGCTCTGGTACGCGACGTCGAAGAAGACCGTCGCGAGGCCCGCGAGGAAGCCGACCGCGAAGAGCTGGGCCATCGTCAGCGCGCCGAACGCCGCCGCGACCGCGACCGAGCCGATTATCAGCATCCGCGCGGCGTCGCACACGATCATCAGCCGGCGCTTGGCGACGCGGTCCACGATGAGGCCGGCGGGCAGCGCGACGAGCAGGAAGCACACCGTCGTCGCCGCGGACAGCAGGCCGACCTGGAACGTGCTCGCGTTCAGCAGCACGACCGCGGCCAGCGGAAGCGCGACGATCGTGACGGCCGATCCGATCTCGCTGATCGACTGCCCGGTCCACAGCAGCATGAAGTCGCGGTGCCGCCACAGGCTCTCTCGCGATGCGCGAGGCGGGCCGGCGGGGGCAGCGCCGTCGGGGTCTGGTGCCGCCTGGGCCGCTTGGGTCATAGGCCTCATCTTGTCGCGGATCACCCAAGAAGGAGAAACCGGTTCGCCGCCGCCGGGCCGAACGTCCCGCGACGCCGGGGCCAACATCCCTGGTGGGAATACCCCTGCCGGTATGTCATAGAGGCATGGAACGCGGAGAGAACCAGATGGAAGTCAGCTTCGTCAGCGGCGAGGCGTACGAGATCGCCGTCCGCGGTCACCGGATCGTCGTCGACCAGCCAGAGGCGGCGGGCGGGGGCGACGCGGCGCCGACTCCGACTGAACTGCTGGTCGCATCGCTCGCCAGCTGCGTGGCCTTCTACGCCGGCCGGTACCTGACCAGGCACGGGTACGACAGAACAGGGATGACGGTGACGGCGGACTTCGACGTGGCCGCCGACCGGCCCGCCAGGGTCAGCATGATCCGGATCGCGATCAAGGCGCCCACGGACCTGCCAACCGAACGGCTGCCCGCCTTCCTGGCCGTGGCCAGGGGCTGCACCGTGCACAACACGCTGCACCACGCGCCCGAGGTCGACATCGAGCTGACCTGACGGCTCCAGGGCACGAGGCGCTAGAGCGGCTGCCGCCCGTGCGGGCTGTCCCAGTCGAGCAGCGGCCCGTCAGGCACGATCCTGGTCGGGTTGATGGCGCCGTGCGTCGTGTAGTAGTGCCGCTTGATGTGATCGAAGTTCGTGGTCTCGCGGAACGCGGGGATCGCGTACAGGTCCCGTGCGTACCCCCACAGGTTCTGGTAGTCGGTGATCCGACGCAGGTTGGCCTTGAAGTGCGAGTAGTAGACCGCGTCGAACCTGGCCAGCGTCACCCACAGCCGCACGTCCGCCTCGGTCAGCGCGGGACCCATCAGGTACCTGCGGCCGGCCAGCCGCTCCTCGAGCTGGTCGAGCGCGGCGAAGATGGCCGTGACCGCCTCGTGGTACGCCTGCTGGGTCTGGGCGAAGCCTGACCGGTAGACGCCGTTGTTGACGGACGTGTAGACCAGCTCGTTGATCTCGTCGATCTCCGGCCGCAGCGCGGCGGGGTACAGCTGCATGCCAGGATCGGCCCAGCGGGCGAACTGCGTCTCCAGGTCGATCGTGATGTCGGGGAAGTTGTTGCTGACGATCCTGCCCACTTGCCTGTCCCACAGCACGGGCACAGAGATATGCCCGTCGTACCCTGGCTCCGTCGCGTCGTAGGCCTCGCGCAGGAACGAGAACCCGTTGACCGGATCGAGCCCGTGCCCGTCGCCCTCGCGGAACGCCCAGCCCCTGCCGTCCCTGACCGGATCGACGGCGCTCAGCGACACCACATCTTCGAGGCCGAGCAGCTTGCGCACGATCGCCGTGCGGTGCGCCCACGGGCACGCCCACGAGATGTACAGGTGGTACCGGCCGGCCTGCGCGGGATGCCCGCTCGAGCCGTCGGCTGTGATCCGGCCCTGGAACCGATACGCGGGCCTGGAGAACTCGGCAGGCCGTGCCTGCTTCGCGCCAGCCTCTGGCTGCTTTGGCACCGCCTTCGGCCGGCCGCCGTAGTCGCCGTACGCCTCGAAGTCCACCGGGCTCGCGCCGCCCGCCCGGCCCGTCCGGTTTGTTGTCGTCGTCATGGGCCCAGTTAAGCCCAGCGGGCGGGGTCAGTCAGCGGGCAGGCGGCGATCTGCCCTGCCGTAGTGCTCGTAGGCGCTCACGTCCTGCTCCGTCCGTGGCGGCCGCAGGCTGCGCGGCCAGAGCCCCCAGGCGCGCACTGCGCACACTTCGGCCGCGTACAACGTGATCTGGGCCTGCAGGTACAGCCAGGCGAGCAGGCCAAGGACGATGCCGAACACGCCGTACAACGCCGAGCTGTGCTGCAGGCTGCGGCCGACGATGAAGCCGCCGAGCAGCTGCAGGATCTGCCAGGAGGCGGCCGACAGGACGGCGCCAGGGAACATCGCGCGCCAGCTCACCCCGGCGGCCGTGGCGAGCCGGAACGCGACCCAGAAGACCCCGATATTCAGAACAAAAGCGAGCGCGATGGTGCCGACCTCAGCAGGTGCTCCGGTCAGCAGGTGTCCGACACCGCCCGCGATGCCGGACAGCAGCACCGTGACGACCTGGCCGGCGCCGATGACCACGATGAGACCGACGCCGCGCAGCAGCGACCACGGGAAGGCTGGCCTGCGGTGCTGGGGTACGGCCCAGACCGAGTTCATCGCGTTCTGCATGGCCATGGCGATGCCGCGGGCACCAAGCAAGGCGCCGATGAGGCCTACCGCCAGCGCGACGCCGGTGCTGTGCAGCGGGCTCACGTTGTTCTTGATCTGCGGCCCGATCACGGGGTAGGCGCTCAGCGCCGAGCTGACAACCTTGTGGCGCAGCGCAGGATCGTGCCGCAGGACCAGATCGAGCACGGTGAGCAGCACGAGCAGAATCGGGAAGATGGCCACGAAGCTGTAGTAGGCGATCAGCGCGGCGAGATCTCCGGCCCTGTCGTCGCCGAACTTCTTCTGCACTGCGAACAGGAACCCAAACGCTTTCGTCCGCCGCTGCATCTCGTCCGCGCGGCCGATCAGATCGTCGATGAGCTTCATCGACCTAGGAGTTACCCACTGGAAGACCGGCGCGCCCGTAACCCAGCCCGGTCTCGAATCCGGCCAGGAAGATAGTTAGCCTATGAAATAAGTTAGGCTCGCGCCCGGTTCGGACGTGGAGGAACGGCGGATCACACCACCCAGTGAGGCGCAGACTTGGCAATGGCAGACCGCAGGCAGGGTGACGGCAGGGTGACGGCAACGTGAACGGCGCGCAGGACGGGGCCGCGAAACGGGGCCTGCGGGGAGGCCACTACAAGTGGGTCGCGCTGTCCAACACCACGCTCGGCATGCTCGCGGCGACCGTCAACGCCTCCATCGTGATCATCTCGCTGCCCGCGATCTTCCGCGGCATCCACCTGAACCCGCTGACCCCGAGCAACATCAGCTACCTGCTGTGGATGCTGATGGGCTACCTGGTCGTGTCCGCGGTGCTGGTCGTCACGCTCGGCCGGCTCGGCGACATCTACGGCCGGGTCAAGATGTACAACCTGGGCTTCACGCTGTTCGGGCTCGGCGCCCTGGCGCTGCCCTTCGACCCGCTGACCGGGCCAGGCGGGGCACTGTGGCTGATCGGGTTCCGGATTATCCAGGCCGTCGGCGGCGCGATGCTGATGGCTAACTCGCCGGCGATCCTCACCGACGCGTTCCCGTTCAACCAGCGCGGCATGGCCATGGGGATCAACCAGGTGGCGGGCATCTCCGGCCAGTTCATCGGGCTGATCCTGGGCGGCATCCTGGCCGCCGTGGACTGGCGGCTGGTCTTCCTGGTCTCGGTCCCGATCGGCATCGGCGGCGCGATCTGGTCCTACCTCAGCCTCAAGGAGGTCGGCGCGCGGACGCCCGCCAGGATCGACTGGCTGGGCAACATCACGTTCGCAGTCGGCCTCATCGCGCTGCTCACCGGCATCACCTACGGCATCCAGCCCTACGGCGGGCACTCGATGGGCTGGACCAGCCCGCTGGTGCTGAGCGGCCTTGTCGGCGGCGTGGCCCTGCTGACGGCGTTCTGCGTTATCGAACTGCGCGTGCGAGCGCCGATGTTCGACCTGCGGCTGCTGAAGATCAGGTCGTTCTCGACCGGCGCGACAGCGGCGCTGCTCGCGTCGATCTCCCGCGGCGGCATGCAGTTCATGCTGATCATCTGGCTGCAGGGCATCTGGCTGGTGCTGCACGGCTACTCGTTCATCGACACGCCCCTGTGGTCGGGCATCTACCTGCTGCCGCTGACCGCGGGCTTCCTGGTCGCCGGGCCGCTCTCCGGCTGGCTGTCTGACCGGTACGGGGCGCGGTTTTTCGCCTCTGGCGGGCTGCTGCTGTCGGCGGCGTCGTTCGGCGGGCTGCTCCTGCTGCCCACGAACTTCAGCTACCCGTGGTTCGCGATCCTGATCTTCGCCTCCGGTGCGGGCATGGGCCTGTTCTCGGCGCCCAATGCGGCCGCCGTGATGAACAGCGTGCCGCCCAGGCAGCGCGGCGCTGCGTCAGGCATGCTCGCCACGTTCACCAACTCCGGCTTCGTACTGTCCATCGGCATCTTCTTTTCGCTGATGATCGCGGGCCTGGCCGGTGCCCTGCCGGTGACGCTCACGCACGGGCTGACCGGCCAGGGCGTGCCGCACGCGATCGCGCACCAGATCGGCAGCCTGCCGCCGGTCGGCAGCCTGTTCGCGGCGTTCCTCGGCTACAACCCGGTGCACCAGCTGCTCGCGCCGACCGGCGTGCTGAACCACCTGCCGGCCCACAACGTGCACACGCTGACCGGCAAGCAGTTCTTCCCGCAGCTCATCTCCGGGCCGTTCCACGACGGCCTGGTGATCGTGTTCAGCATGGCCATGGCGGTGCTGGTCATCGCCGGGCTGCTGGCGCTGCGCCACGGGGGCCAGGAGCTGGTCAAGCAGCGCGAGGCCGCCGAGATCGCCGCGCGCGCCGAGCAGGCCGAGGAAACCGTCCAGGCCTAGACCCGACCGAATCGACGCGCTCTAGGCAAGGTAGGCGCGGGCTGACTGCTCGAGGATCTCGGTGAGGCGGGCGAGCTCGCTGATCGAGGCCCATTCGCCGGTGGTGTGGTAGTTGCCGCCGGTGGCGCCGAGCAGCAGCGTCGGGATTCCCGCCGCCTGAAGGAGGGCCGCGTCGGTCCAGCCGTTCATGCCGGTGATCGACGGTTCGCGGCCGAGCACCGCGGTCATCGCCTTGACGACCACGTCCTGGAGCCGTTCTTGCCCCTGGGCGACGAATGGCTCACGCTCCAGCCGCACGACGACCTGGCCGCTGAAGCCCTGCTCAGTGCGCGCGACATCGGCGAAGATCGCCTCGATCTCGGCAACACGGTCGGACAGGCTCTCCCCTGGCTGCGTTCCTATCTCGATGCCGACCTTCGCGACGTTCGGGTAGGTCGCGTAGTCGGTGCCGCCGGAGATGGTTCCGGTGTGAAACACTGTCCGGCCGTTCATCAGCGAGGGATGCAGCTGGAAGACGTCACGATCCAGGCGGCCCAGCCTGGTGATCACGTGCGCCAGGTGCACGATCGCGTCGACACCGACGCCGGGCTCACAGCCGTGCGCGGCGACTCCGTGGGTGACGATGTCGATCCAGCCGAAGCCCTGGTGCTCGACGACGAGTTCGTGGGTGGGCTGCGGCTCGATCACTATCGCGGCGTCTATGCCGCCCTGCTCGACGAGGTGCTCGGTACCTAGAGACCGGCCCTCTTCGTCGGCTACGCAGGCGACCAGGAGGTCGCCGCGCAACTGTGCGCCTGATTCAGCGACCGCGGCCAGCGCCAGCATCGCGGCGGCGCATCCGCCCTTGTCGTCGGCCGCGCCCAGACCGTACATCCGGTCCCCGTCGATTCGCGGCCGCAGTGCCTCCTCTGGCCAGCCCGCGTACCCCACGGTGTCGCTGTGCGCGTTCAGGCACAGCACAGGGCCGCCGCCGGTTCCGCGGAGCCTGGCAACGACGTTCTGGCGGCCGGGCGCCACCTCGACCACGTCGACGTCGGCGCCGGTCTTCGCCAGCCACTGCGCGATGTGCGCGGCGACGTTGGCCTCGCCCGCGCCGGTCGGGATCAGCGACGGCGTGACGGACTCGATCCGCACCATCGCGCTGAGCAACTCGATGACCTGCCTGGCGGTAACCGGCATTCGGGCTCTCCTTAGCGGCAGGCCACCAGGTGCTCATCGAGTGTGCATACAGAGTATGGAAAGCATCGCGTCTGCCGTCTCGCACTGTCAAGAAGCGCGTGCCCGTGTGGCGAGTCGTGGCAGGGTGCGGCCCGGCTAGAGGAGATCCACCTCGCGGGCCAGGAGGTCATCGACCGTTTCGCGGCGCACACCGAGCCTGGCCGCGCCGCCCGCGCAGAAAATCACCGGGGGCCTGAGCGCCGCGTTGTAGTTGTTGGCCATCGTGAAGCAGTAGGCTCCGGTGGCCGGGATGACGACCAGGTCTCCGATCCGCGGACTCGCCAGCGGGACGTCAGGCGTGATCACGTCGCCTGACTCGCAGTGCCTGCCAACCAGATCGGCCAGTTCCGGCTCGGCGTCCCACCGGCCCAGCACGAGTGGCGCGAAGCGCTGCCCGTACAGCGAGTGCTCGAGGTTGTCGCCCATGCCGCCGTCCACGGCCACGTGGAGCCGGCCGGCCCGCTTGACCGTGAGAACCCGGTACAGCGTCACGCCGGCCCTGGCGACCATCGACCGGCCGGGTTCGACCACGATCTCGATGTCCTCGCCGAGATGCTTGTGCGCGGCCCCGATGAGGCGGTCGGCGTATTCGGCGACTGTCGGCGCGACGTCTTCCGTGACGTACCGGACGCCGAGGCCGCCACCGAAGTCGTAGACGCCGAAGCGCTCGAGGCTCCCGAGCGCGTCGACGGCCGCCTCGAACTGATCGGTGTTGCGTATCTGCGAGCCGATGTGCGCATGCAGGCCGCGCAGGTCGACGGCCGGTACGGCGCGCATCCTGGCGATCGCGTCAGGGACCTGCTCCACGGGCACGCCGAACTTCGACGCCTTGCCGCCGGTGGCCAGGGCCGCGTGGGTGTCCGACTCGACTCCCGGGCTGACCCTGAGCAGCACGGGGACCTGCGTGCCCGGTCCGGCGAGCCGCTCGATCCGGTCGATGTCGTCGAAGCCGTCGACGACGATGTAGCCGATCCGCGCGTCCATGGCCGCCTGAATGTCCTCGTCGGACTTCGCGTTGCCATGCATGACCACGGTCGCCGGGTCGGCACCAGCGGCCAGCGCCAGCCTGAGTTCGCCCGCGCCGACGACGTCGCACCCTAGCCCCGCGTCCACCAGGACCCTGATCATCGATACCGAAGGGAAGGCCTTCACGGCGAAACAGGCACGGCTGCGCCGGTGCCGGGAGGTCATCGCGTCCAGGTACTCGCCGGCCCGGTCGCGCAACGCGCGCTCGTCGAACACGTACGCCGGGGTGCCGAACGCCGCCGCGACCTCGGACAGCAGGCAACCGCCGATCCGCATGTCCTCGCCTTCGATCACGGCCGACGGCGGCAGCAGCGACAGGTCAGGCATGCGTGCACCTTTCAGCTTCGCGATGAGATCAGCGAGCGCGAACCAGACATTGGCCTACAGACTATGCGGTAGTTCACGGCCCAGGGCCGCTGACTGAGCCCACAGCGCACGAGGCCCTGCGTATGAAAGTGACACCCATCCGCTCAAACCCAGTGGGTGTCACATGCATACCCCGGGGTCGGCTCGGTGCGGGACCGCTGTGGGCCCGTCAGTTTGCCTTGCCGATCTCGTACGTGACGTTCCGTTTGGCCACGATCGTCGAGCTGCGCCTGTTGGTCCCAGTTTTCTTCAGCCGCCCGTAAAGCTGCGACGTGAAGCGACCTGACTCGTGCAGGCCGTGGTACCTGCCCTTAGCCTTCCTGTGAGGCTCCCCGGCGGCGACGCGGCAGGGCGGCGGCCAGAGGACCTACGGCCCTTGCGCCAAATGTGGGTACACAGTCTGATGGCAGCTGAACGAGATCGGCCGGACCGCTGCCGGAAGACGCAGCACGGACAGACGAGGCAGACATGACGACAGCTGGCACCTCTACCGAGCCTTCGAGCGCTGGCACGGAATCGCGGGC
>DASUHI010000127.1:0-4182 GCA_036273575.1 Streptosporangiaceae bacterium
CGCCAGGTGCGCGTTGGCCGGATCGGCCTGCGCCGCGGCGTACCTGTGCCGGTACTTGCGGTGCTGCGTCCAGGCCCAGGCGATGATAGATTCGTCCCGGCGGAACAGGTAGACCCACCGCTCCCGGTTCCCGTTCCACAGTTCGGCGCCGGTGATCATCCGGCGCATCGTGCGGGCGACGAGCTGGCGCATGACCCGGTACCGCGGCGGGTCCACCCAGAGCACCGTGTCGGCCCGGCCCCAGACGATGTCCCTGACCGCCGAGTAGTTGCCGTCCACCACCCAGGCTCCGGCGGCCGTGAACTGCGCGACGACGCGCCGGAACTCCTCGGTGTCAAGCGGTTGCCAGTCCGGCTGATGGAAGACGGAGTCGAGCTCGAGGTGCGGGACGCCGAGCGCCCCGGCGATCGCCCTGGCGACGGTCGTCTTCCCCGAGCCCGTGTTGCCCACGACGGAGATCCGCTGCACCGACCCAGTATCCGCGACGCCCCGCGCCCACCGCGCAACTTGCAAAGGAGCGTTTGTGGTAGGGCGTCGCGTTTGCGGCATATAGAGCAGCAAACGCTAGGCCATCTTGACAAGCGAACCGGCAGCCGCGCCGGGACTAGAACGTGTTCTAAGTTGCGCTTGCCCGCGCACCTGGAACATGTTTCACTTCGATCCGTGAACCAGCCACCGCAGCCGCTGCACGCGCCGCTGGAGATCTCATTCGACTACACCAGGTCGCTGGGGCCGACGCTGAGCGCGTTCGTCACGGCGCTGGCGCGGCGGCGGGTCCTCGGGGCGCGCGCGTCGGACGGGCGGGTGCACGCGCCGCCCTTCGAGTACGACCCGGTCAGCGGGGCGCCGCCGGCCGAGTTCACCGAGGTCGGCCCCGGCGGCAGCGTCGTGAGCTGGACCTGGACGGACGGGCCGCTGGACGGCCAGCCGCTGGCACACCCGTTCGGCTGGGCGCTGATCAGGCTGGACGGCGCCGACACCGCGATGCTGCACGCGGTCGACGCGGGATCGAAGGACAAGATGCGCACCGGGATGCGGGTGACGCCGCGCTGGGCGGCGCAATCCGGCAACGGGATCATTGACATCGCCTGCTTCGAGCCGGAGGGCCTGGCGACAGCAGACGGCTCGCCATCCGCACCCGCGGACGCTGACTCGGCAATGCCCGCGCCGCCCGAGCCGATCGGCATGATCACATCGCCGGTGCGGCTGACCTACGACCACACGGTCTCGCCTGGCGAGTCCAGCTACCTGCTCGCGCTCGCCGAGGGCAGGCTGATCGGCCAGCGATGCCCGGTCTGCGGCAAGGTCTACGTGCCGCCGCGCGGCGCGTGCCCGGTCGACGGGGTTCCCACAAGGGACGAGGTGCAGCTGCCCGACACTGGCGTCGTGACCACGTTCTGCGTGGTGAACGTGCCGTTCCAGGGGCAGAAGTTCCCCAGCCCCTACGTGGCC
The DNA here is from genome assembly GCA_036273575.1 of Streptosporangiaceae bacterium. Lineage (GTDB taxonomy): Bacteria > Actinomycetota > Actinomycetes > Streptosporangiales > Streptosporangiaceae > Chersky-822. The sequence continues at coordinate 1,453 of DASUHI010000127.1, forward strand.
GCGTCCGTGCTGATCGACGGCGCCGACATCCCGTTCCAGCACCTGATCCTCGGCTGCCCGCCGGACGAGGTCAGGATGGGCATGCGCGTCCGCGCGGTCTGGAAGCCGCGCGAGGAATGGGCCATCGGGCACAACATCGATCACTTCGAGCCGACCGACGAGCCCGACGCGCCCTACGACTCCTACGCCCACCACCTGTGAACGCGACCGGCACGACGGGCCCCCAGCAGATGACAGACGTCGCGGTAGTCGGCTTCGCGCAGGCGCCGAACGAGCGGCACTCCCCCGCCACCACGAACGGCGTCGAGATGCTGGTGCCGATCTTCGGTGACGTCCTGCGCTCGACCGGCCTGACGAAGGACGACGTCGGCTTCTGGTGCTCGGGCTCCTCTGACTACCTCGCGGGCCGCGCGTTCTCTTTCGTCTCGGCCGTCGACGCGATCGGCGCGTTCCCGCCGGTCATGGAGTCGCACGTAGAGATGGATGGCGCCTGGGCGCTGTACGAGGCCTGGCTGAAGATCCTCTCTGGCGAGGCGGAGATCGCACTCGCGTACGGCTTCGGCAAGTCCTCGGCCGGCACCCTTCGCCGGGTGCTCGCGCTGCAGCTCGACCCGTACCTCGTCGCGCCGCTGTGGCCTGACTCGGTCGCGATCGCCGCGCTGCAGGCCCGGCTGGGGATCGATGCCGGGCTATGGTCGGAAGCGGAGATGGCCGGCGTCGCCGCGCGGTCCCGTGCATCAGCGATAACAAACCCGCTCGCGCTGCTGTCCGGCACGACTCCGCCGGACGACCTGCTCGCCAGCCCGTATGTCGCCGACCCGCTGCGTGCGCACGATTGCGCGCCGGTCACCGACGGGGCGGCCGTCGTGATCCTCGCGGCGGGCGACCGGGCGCGCGAGCTGTGCGAGCGGCCCGCCTGGATCAGCGGGTTCGAGCACCGCATCGACTCGGCCTCGCTGGGCGCCCGCGACCTGACCACATCCCCGTCGTCGGCGGCCGCGGGCAAGGCGGCGGGAGCGAGCAGGGCCCAGGTCGCCGAGCTGCACGCGCCGTTCACGCACCAGGAGATCATCCTGCGCGAGGCGCTTGACCTCGCAGCGGACGCGCGGGTCAACCCGTCAGGCGGAGCACTGGCCGCGAACCCGATGTTCGCCGCCGGCCTGGCCAGGATCGGCCTGGCCGCGAGCGAGGTGATCGCGGGCCGCGCGGAGGTGGCGCTCGGTCACGCGACCAGCGGGCCTGCCCTGCAGCAGAACCTCGTCTGCGTGATGGAGGCCCGGTGAGGAAGACACCATGAGCAACCGAGCGGCGGTCCTGGGTACCGGGCAGACCCACCACCGCAGCAAGCGCCAGGACGTGTCGATCGCCGGGCTGTGCAGGGAAGCGGCAGACCGGGCGCTTGCCGACGCGGGACTGACGGCCGACCAGATCGACGCCGTCGTCGTGGGCAAGGCGCCCGACCTGTTCGAGGGCGTCATGATGCCGGAGCTGTACCTGGCCGACGCGCTCGGCGCGGTCGGCAAGCCGCTGCTGCGCGTGCACACGGCCGGCTCGGTCGGCGGCGCGACCGGGATCGTCGCGGCCAGCCTCATCCAGGCAGGCGTGCACAGGCGGGTGCTGGCCGTGGCGTTCGAGAAGCAGTCGGAGTCCAACGCCATGTGGGCGCTGTCGATCACGCCGCCGTTCGCGATGCCGGTGCTCGCCGGCGCCGGCGGCTACTTTGCGCCGCACATCAGGTCCTATATCAGGCGGTCGGGCGCGCCCTTGCACATCGGGGCGATGGTCGCGGCCAAGGACCGGCGCAACGGCGCCCGCAACCCGTACGCGCACCTGCGGCAGGCCGACATGACGACCGAGAAGGTGCTGGCCTCGATGATGCTGTGGGATCCGGTCCGCTACGACGAGACGTGCCCGTCCTCGGACGGCGCGTGCGCGGTCGTGATCGGCGACCAGGGGGCCGCCGAGGCGGCAGGCCGACCTGTGGCCTGGATCAGGGCGACGTCGATGCGCACTGAACCGACCATGTTCTCCGGCAAGGACCACGTGAACCCGCGCGCGGGAGCGGACGCCGCCGCCGCGCTCTGGCAAGCCGCCGGGATCACTAGCCCGCGGGAACAGATCGACGCGGCCGAGATCTACGTGCCGTTCTCCTGGTTCGAGCCGATGTGGCTGGAGAACCTGGGCTTCGCCGAGCCAGGCCAGGGGTGGCGGATCACCGAGGCAGGCGAGACAGAGATCACCGGCTCGCTGCCAGTGAACCCGTCGGGCGGCGTGCTCAGCTCGAACCCGATCGGCGCCTCAGGGCTGCTGCGGTTCGCCGAGGCCGCCATGCAGGTGATGGGCCAGGCCGGGGAGCACCAGGTGGCGGGCGCCAGGACCGCGCTCGGGCACGCCTACGGCGGCGGCTCGCAGTACTTCTCAATGTGGGTAGTAGCTGACACTCCCGACTGAGCAGAAACGCCGACTTCACACGGATTCCAGTCATCAGCCGCGCCTTTTTGCCCCTTTTGTGGTAACCCAATCCGTGCTAAGTGAGCGGTTCGGGGCTAGGCGTAACTGACCGGAAGGCGCTTGATGCCGTTGATCCAACCGGAGCGCAGTCGCTCGGCGTCGCCGGCCTTGCGGATGCTGGGCATGGCGTCGGCAATGGCGTTGAAGATGAGGTCGATCTCGAGCCTGGCCAGGTTCGCGCCCACGCAGTAGTGCGCGCCGGTGCCGCCGAAGCCCAGG
>DASUHI010000128.1:0-37062 GCA_036273575.1 Streptosporangiaceae bacterium
GCGTCACCGCCGGTCCTGGCTCGTTGAACAACGCCGTCTGCCCGCTCGCGCTATCGGCGACCGCGAACGTCCTCCTCGTCTCGCCGGCGATGGGGGTGAAGTCGGCCGCGATCCCGGTGCCGGCCAGCCCGCCGACCACGGCCTGGCCCGTCAGGCCGCCAGCCCGCCCGGCGACCGCCACCTCATGGCCGAGCGCCCGCAGCGTCCGCGCGACGTTCAGTCCCTTGCCGCCCGCCCTGCTGTGCACGGCGAACGGCCGGTTGACACCGGCCCAGTCGGCGCCGGCGACGTGGTGCGTGATGTCCAGCGCGGGGTTGAGGGTGACGACCAGGATCATCGTGCTCAGTCGCCAGGGCCGAGGATCACCGACCTGGTCAGGTTCCTGGGCCGGTCAGGGTCCAGCCCAGCGCCCCTGGCGAGCGCGACCGCCGCCAGGTGCACCCTGACGAGTTCGGCCAGCGGGTGCGCGTCGGTGTGCCACATCAGGCCGCCGGCGGCGGTGACCTCGGCGGCCAGGTCCGCCGGAGCAGTGCCGAGCGTCCAGACCACGCTGCCTGGGCCGGTCACCGCGATGGGGCCGTGCCTGAACTCCATGGCCGGGTACGCCTCGCTCCACATCCCGGCCGACTCGCGCAGCTTCAGCGCGGCCTCACTGGCCAGGCCGCACGTCCAGCCGGTCCCGAGGAACGTGTACTGCCGGCCGCCGGTCAGGGTCGCAGGCAGCGGGTCGGCGAGCACCTGCTCGGCCGCCAGCGCCATGGGCTCGATGTCGGCGCCCAGGTGGGCGAGCAGCAGGGCCAGTTCGGTGGTCGCGAACCTCGTCTGCACCACCGACTCCTCATCGGCGAAGTCCAGGGCGATCAGCGAGCCCGCGACCGCGGCGATCGGGGCGGCGTCGTCAGCGGTGATCGCGACGGTCGGCTGCGCCCCGCCGATCTCGGCGAGGAGCCGCAGGATCTCGGTGGTGGTCCCCGATCGGCTCAGCGCGATGACCCGGTCATACCGGCGGCCCGACGGCATCTCTGACGCCGCGAACGCGTCCGTCTCCCCCAGGCCGGCCGATTCCCTGGCCGCAGCGTAGGACTGCGCGATGAACCACGACGTCCCGCAGCCGACGACCGCGACGCGCTCCCCGGTCTCCGGGAACAGGCCGGCTACCTCAGGAAGCAGCGCGGCCGCGCGGCGCCAGCACTCCGGCTGCGACGCGATTTCTGCTTCGGTACTGCTAAGTCCAGCACGTGTCATGGCCATCTCCTCATGTGCCTGCCAGCCCGGTGGCGGCGACGGACCGCACGAAGTAGCGCTGTGCCAGCAAGAAGACGAGAAGCATCGGGGTCAGGCTCATCATGTTTCCCGCCATCAGCAGCGTCCACTCGGTGGAGTGCGCGCCCTGGAACGTGGCCAGCCCGAGCGGCAGCGTCATCGCGCTCGTCGTGTTGATCGTGATCAGCGGCCAGAGGAACGAGTTCCACGAGTCGAGGAACGTAAGGGCCGCGAGCGTCGCCAGGGCTGGCGCCGAGAGCGGCAGCACGATCCGCGTCAGCACCGCGAGCCGGCTCGCGCCGTCCACCCTGGCCGCCTCCTCGTACTCGATCGGAAGCGTGCGGAAGAACTGGCGCAGGAAGAAGACGCCGAACGCGGTCGCGGCGTTCGGCACGATCAGCGAGCCGATATGGCCGATCCCGGCCCCGGCCAGCAGGTTCACGCCGATCCACCTGGTGATCAGGAACTGCGGGATCATCGTCACCTGGAACGGCACCATCAGTGTGGTCATGATCGTCACGAACAGCAGGCCGCGGCCGAGGAACCTGAACCTGGCGAACGCGTAGCCTGCGGCCGAGCACAGCACGAGGTTGGTGAGCACCGTGGTCACCGCGACGACGGCGCTGTTCCAGAAGAACCGGCCGAACGGCGCGGCGTGCAGGGCGTCCCGGTAGTTGGCGAAGCGCAGCACATGCGGCGTCAGGTCAGGCGGGAACCGCAACGCCTCGGACGAGGTCTCGACCGACGTCACGATGATCCAGACGAACGGGAAGATCAAGATGACCGTCGCCGGTATCAGCACCAGATGCCAAGCGCTGAACGGCAACATCTTGCGCCGTTTCCTCGGCCCGGCGAGCGGCGCCGACGCCGACTGTGCAGGTGCCGCCTTGGTGAGATCTACCGTGCTCATCGGCACGCCTCTGGCATGACGCTCATCCGGCTACGACCTGTAGTAGGTGAAGCGGCGGCCGATCCTGAACTGGATCGCCGTGGCCACCAGGATGACGATGAACAGCAGGTAGGCGATCGCCGAGGCGTAGCCGAAGTGGAACTGGGTGAAGGCCTGGTTGTACAGGTAATAGACCATCACCGTCGTCGCGCCGAGCGGGCCGCCCTGCGTGGACAGGTACACCTCGTCGAACAGTTGCAGCGCGTTGATCGTCAGCCACACGGCAAGGAACAGCGAGGCGGGGCTGAGCAGCGGCAGCGTCACCCGGCGGAAGATCGTCCACCGGCCCGCCCCGTCGATCGCCGCGGCCTCGGTGAGGTCTTTGGGAACGCCCTGCAGTGCGGCGAGGTAGATAACGACCGCGAATCCGGTCCACCCCCAGATCGTCATCACGACGATCACGCCGAGCGCCTGCGACGGGTCGTTGAGGAACTGCTGCTGAGGTATCCCGACCAGGCTGAAGAAGTAGTTCACGACGCCGTAGGACGGGTCGAACAGCCAGATGAAGACCAGCGCCTCGCTGATCGTCGAGATGGCCATGGTGGCGTACGCGGCGGTCCGGTAGAGCCAGATGAACTTGAGCGGCCTGTTCATCGCCACCGCGAGGAACAGGCCGACGATCATCGTGCCCGGCACGAACAAGGCGGTGTAGACGATCGTGTGCCCGGCGGCCGACAGCACGGCGGGGTCGTGGATCAGGTGCTGGTAGTTCCGCACGCCGATGAACGGGGTGTGCGGGGACAGCAGGTTGTTCTGCTGAAACGACATGATCAGCGACCAGACGATCGGCACGGCTCCGAACAGCAGGATGATCACCGCGGCCGGCGTGACGAAAGCCCAGCCGGTGATCGACTCGGCACGCCTCAGCGCACGCGATCGCGCAGGACTCCGCCGGCGGTCCCGCGCCAGTACGGTCGCCGCCACCTCAGCCGGAGCCCGCCAGGATCGCGTTGACCTTCGCGGCGGCCTCCTGCAGCGCCGCCTTGGGCTCGGACTTGCCGAGCAGGACGGACACGATCATGGTGCCGAGCACCTGCGAGATCTGCGGGTACGTCGCGATCTGCGGCCGTGCCTGCTTGACGTTGCCGAGGTTGGCGATGAACGTGTTCACCCCGGGCAACGCCTTGTTCATGTCGGTGCTGAAGCCGGGAGCGTCCGCCACCGACTGCCGGATCGGCAAGTCACCGGTGGCCAGCGAGAACGCCTTGGCCTGCGCCGTCGCGGTCAGCCACAGCACGAACTTCTCTGCGGCGCTGACCTGCGCTCGCCCGTTGTTGAACAGCACCCAGTTGTCGGGACCTGAGATCGTCTGGTGACCGCCGCTGGCACCGGGGAACGCTGGCATGATCTGGACGCCGTAGTTGACGTGGTTGAACCCGGACAGGTCCCATGGACCGGTCACCAGCATGCCGATCTTGCCGGAGTTGAACAGGTTCGCGTACGGCGAGTCGGTCGGGTCCAGGTACATCGAGCGGTCCGTGACGGCCATCGTCCGCAGCGTGTTCAGCGACTGCAGGCCGGCCGCCGAGTCGAACGCGGCCTTGGTGTTCGACGAGTTCAGGATCTGACCACCGGCCTCCCAGAGCAGCGGCTCCCAGTGCCAGACGGTGTCCTCGGAGCCAGGTGTGACGTAGGCCGTCCCGTATTGCTTGATCGACGGCTTCGTGAGCGCCTTCGCGTCGGCCTGGAACTGGGCCCAGGTCCAGTTCGCGCTCGGCGGCGTGAGGCCTGCCTGGGCGAAGAGCTTCTTGTTGTAGACGACGGCCAGGTTGTCCACGAGCGCCGGCACGCCGATGATCTTGCCGTTGACGGTAGCCACCGCACGCTCGCCGACCCAGAAGTCGTTCCAGTTCACCGACGGCTTCTGGACGGCCTTGGTGAGGTTCACGACCTGAGGGATCTTGGCCACGTTCGGCGCCCACGAACCGTACAGGTACGCGATGTCCGGCTGGGTGCCGCCGCGGACGGCCGTGAGCACCTTCTGCAGCGTGTTGTCGTTGTTGACGTACAGGACGTTGACCTTGACGTCGTTGGCCTTCTCATACTGCTTGACCAGCTTGGTGAACTCCCGCTGCTCGGCGCCGGTGTAGCCCTCCCAGATCGAGATGGACTTGCCGGAGCCAGAGCCGCCGCTGCCTGTCCCGCAGGCAGCGATGCCGAGCCCGGCGAGCGCACAGGCTAGTACGGCACGCAGTGCTGGCCGGAGCGCGCGCGTCGGACGCGCCGCCTTGCAGCCGCTTAGTGTGCGCTGGCGATTGGTTGCCATCGGTGCCCTCGCTCACGCTGTAGATGAACCGCGCGGAACGGACATGCGGTGTTTGACGCATATCTTGGGCGTCCCCGGCGCACGGTGTCAACCGGGTACAGAGCACAATCGCGCATATCTTGCGCACGTCGCGACCCGCTCTGTGGCGCCTCGCTGAGCGATCTTGCACGAATCTGAATGCAATGGAACACTTTCGAGCTGTGACCAAGGTTGCGTTCATAGGCGCTGGAAGCATCGAGTTCACCCGCAATGTCGCGACTGACCTGTGCGGTTTTCCCGAAACCGGCGGGGACTTGCAGCTTGCCCTGCACGACATCAGCGCCGAGCGGCTGGCGTTCGCCGAGCGGCTCGTCGGCCAGATCGCCTCCCAGACCGGTTCCCCGGCCACCGTGACCGCGTCGGTCAGCCGGGAGGAGGCGCTCCAGGGCGCGGACTACGTGATCAACGAGATCCAGGTGGGCGGCTACACCGCCACGCGGCTGGACTTCGATCTGCCAGCGAAATACGGGCTGAGGCAGACGATCGCCGACACGATCGGGATCGGCGGCATCTTCCGCGGGCTGCGCACCATCCCTGTCGCGGTAGCGATCGCGCAGGACATGACCCGGTGCTGCCCCGACGCGTACCTGCTGAACTACACGAACCCGATGGCGATGCTGCCATGGGGTGTGTACGCGGGCGCTGGCTTCGACCGGGTCTTCGGGCTGTGCCATTCGGTCAGGGACACGCACGCGTTCCTGGCGTACCTGGTCGGCGTCAACCAGGCGGAGATCACGTTCCAGACGGCGGGCTTCAACCATCAGGCTTTCGTGCTGCGATTCGAGCACCAGGGCGCGTCGCTGTACCCGAAGCTGAGGGAGGTCATCGACGCGGACCCCGAGCTGCAGCGCCGGGTCAGGGTCGAGCTGTTCCGCAGGTTCGGGTACTTCCCGACCGAGTCGAGCGAGCACTCGGCCGAGTACGTGCCGTGGTTCATGCGGCACGCCACCCAGATCGAACGGTTCCGGATCTTCGTCGGCGACTACCTCGCCAGGTCCGAAGAGAACCTCCGCGAGCTCGACGAGCTCAGCGATCAACTCGCGACAGGACGCCCGCTTGAGCTCGAGCCCACCGCGGAGCTCGCCTCGCAGTTCATCTACTCCGCTGAAACGGGCGCCGAGCAGGAGATCTACGTCAACGTCCGCAACGACGGGCTGATCGGCAACCTGCCGGCGAACGCCTGCGTCGAGGTGCCGTGCCAGCTCGGAAGCGCCGGCCCGCGCCCGGTGCCGGTAGGCGACCTCCCGGTCCAGCTCGCGGCGCTGAACAGGACGTTCCTCAACGTCGTGGAGCTGACCGTGCAGGCCGCGCTGACCGGCGCGAGGGACTACGTCTACCAGGCGGCGCTGCTTGACCCGAACACCGCCGCGACGCTGACCACCGACCAGATCGTGGCGCTGTGCGATGAGCTGATCGAGGCACATTCCGGCCTGCTGACGATCAAATGACCTCCCGGGGCGGCTGGCTCGCTGGGGCGGCTCGCCCGCCTCGGCCGCCCCGGGACCTGGATCAGGCACAATCGAGGCGTGCCGATCTTCGTGGGAACCTCGGGCTGGCAGTACCGGCACTGGCGGGGCGTGCTCTACCCGGCTGACGTGCCCCAGAAGCGCTGGCTCGAGCACTACGCGAGCCGCTACGAGACGGTCGAGAACGACGGAACGTTCTACCGGCTGCCGGCCAGGGAGACGTTCGCTGACTGGCGAGCGAGAACGCCGGACGACTTCGTGATGGCGATCAAGGCCAGCAGGTACCTGACCCATATCAGGCGACTGCGCGATCCTGCCGAGCCGGTCGCGCGGCTCATGTCCAGCGCAGGTGGCCTGGGCAGCCGGCTCGGACCCGTGCTGCTCCAGCTGCCGCCGAACCTGACCGCTGACGCGGAGCGGCTCGATGCCTGCCTCGCCGAGTTCGCGAAGGTGCACGCCAAGGTCGCGGTCGAGCCCCGGCACCAGTCCTGGTGGACTGACGAGATCAGGGACGTGCTCGCCGCTCGCAAGGTCGCACTCTGCTGGGCAGACCGGCGCGGGCGTCCTGTTACGCCGCTATGGCACACCGCGGATTGGGGTTACGTCAGGTTTCACGAGGGTGCGGCGGAGCCATGGCCACGCTACGGCCCGGCAGCACTTCGCTCGTGGCTGAACAGGATCGAGGCGGCGTGGCCTGACGACGTGCCGGTCTACGCCTACTTCAACAATGACCAGTTCGGGGCCGCCATCGCCGACTCACGGGAGTTCGCCAGGCTCGCGGGGCTGGCCGGGCGCGACGTCACCAGGACGCCATCGGAGGAAGGCGGTCAGGAAGCCTGACGCAGGAACGCGTTCGCGATCGGTCCCGCGCTGCTCGCCCCGAAGCCGCCGCCCTCCACGACCACGGCGAACGCCAGGTCGCCCCGGTAACCGATGAACCAGCCATGGGACCTGAGCTTGTGGTTCTGGTCCAGGTACTCGGCCGTGCCGGTCTTGCCGTAGACGTCGGGCGGGAAGCCGACGCCCGCCGCCGTCCCGATCCGCACGACCGCGTTCATCATGGGACGGAGCGTGCTCAGGATCTTCGGGCTGATCTTGTGCGGGCGGGCCGCCTGCTTCGGAGCCGGGTCGGTCACCAGGGCCGGCGGCCGCCACGTGCCGCTCTCCACCGCGGCCACCACCGAGGCCTGGCTGAGCGGGCTCACTAGGTCGGTCCCCTGGCCGAACGCGTCGGCGGCGAGCGCTGCCTGGTCCTTCGGCAGCTCGAAGGATCCGAGCCTCGCGGCGACCCCGAGCGCGGGCTTGGTGTTGAAGCCGTACCCGCGCGCCATCGACTCGAGCGACTTGCCGTTCAGCCGCTGGGTCGCGAGCTCGGCGAACGTCGTGTTGCAGGAGATCGCGAACGCGTGCAGCAGGTCGGTCGCGCCGAGCTGCTCGTTCTTGTCGTTGTGGAATTTCGCGCCGTCGATGACCACCTTGCTCGGGCACTGCACCGGACTTGACGGCGTCATGCCACCTCTGGCCAGGGCGGATGCGGTGATGACCTTGAATGTGGAGCCGGGCGGGAACGTGCCGTCGAGCGCACGGTTGAAGCCGCCAGGACGCTCGACCACGGCGAGGACCTTGCCCGTGGACGGCTGGATCACCACCATGTCGACAGGCTTGCTCGTGGCGGCCGTGGAAACCGCGTGCGACGCCGCGAGCTGGACGGACATCTCGATGCTGGTCCGCACCGGCTGTCCCTTTTTAGCCGCGAAACTACCCGCTGTCCTTACTGTGTGCCCGCCAGCGTCGGTGATCTTGATGGTTAGTGAAGGGCTTCCTGCGAGCCTGCTCTGGTACGCCTGCTCGATGCCGCCCTGCCCGATGAGATCACCGGCCTTGTACGGGGCGCCGAGCCGCTTGGCCTGCTTCGCCGTTGCGTGCACGACGACGCCCGTGAGCAGACCGAGCGAGCCGGACTCCGCGATGGTCGACGGTGCGCTGAGCACGGTGCCGTCGGCGCTCAGGATCTGCGCTCTCGCCGGCCACGAGGAGGTCAGCGTGAACCTGTCGCCCGCCCGCAGGCCCGGATAGATCGCGGCCGGGCTCCAGTTCACCCACCAGTGCCGGTCCTTGTTCACCAGCCGAAGCTGGCCCTGGTAGACCCACGTGTGGCTGCCGGTAAGCACGTCGGTCACCGTGAACCTGGCCAGGGCGGTGCCGCCGCTGACGCTGACCCGACCGAGCCTGAGCGCGGTGCTGCGGACGCCGAGCTGGCTGTCCGCTGTGGTCAGCGGCCCCGCGACGCCCCCGCGCGGCAGGCCGACGCTGACCTTGTTCATCGCCGAATAGTTGCCCCGCTGCCAGGCGCTCAGGTACGCCGTAGAGGTTTCCTGCGGGCTGCCCCTGGTGCGCAGGAGCAGGTAGCTGCCGCCAGCCGCAAGCGCCGCGGCGACGAGCACGGCGACGACCGCGACAATGATCAGCGTCCGCCGTTTCGGCCAGCGCCCGCCTGGCTTCGGCGGCCCTGTGACCTGCGGCGGGCCTCCTACCACGTCAAACGCACTACCCGGTTGCTGCGGCTGCGACGCCTGTGACCGCTGCATGACCCAGTCCGCTATCGGCGTGGAGTCGAGCCACCGGTCGTGCTGGCCCGGGCTCGGCTGGCCCGGGCTGGCGGGCGGGCCCTGTGAACCTGGCGGGACGGGGTAACCCTGGTGACTCGCATGGCCAGGCTGACCGGGCTCGGTCGCGCCGTATCGCGTCTGAGTCGGGTACCCGCTGGGGTCGCCATAGCTGCCATAGCCCGTATAGCCGTTCTGGGCGCCGTAGCCGTTCTGGCCCGGGTAGCCGTTCTGGCCCGGGTAGCCGTTCTGGCCCGGGTAGCCGTTCTGGCCAGGGTAGTCCCGCTGAACGCCCTGGTACCTGTCCTGAGGTAGCTGGTCTCCGCCGCTGCCATAGCCCTGAGGGCCTTCGCCGCCTCTCTGGCCGCCGCCATAGCCCGCATACCCGAGCGTGTCCTGGTAACCGCCCTGACCGTAATCCTGGTCACTCCCGTAGCCTTGCCATCCGCTGTAACCAGACTGCTCTGAATAGCCGTACTGGTCCCCCGACGGACCCTGCTGGCCGTAGTAGTGGCCGCCCTGTTCTGCCTGGCCGCCGTAACCGTAGCCGCCGTAGCCCGGTTCACGGCCCCCGTAGCGGTGCTGATCACCGTAGCGGTGCTGATCACCGTAGCGGTGCTGGTCGCTGTATCCGTGCTGGTCGCTGTATCCGTGCTGGTCGCCGGGACCGTGCTGATCGCCGTAGCCCTGCCGATCACCATAGCCTTGGCGGCCGCCATACCCGCGGTACCCGCCGTAAGCGCCCTGATCAGGCGGATCGCCGGGGTAGCCAGGCCACGAGCCTTGCTCGCTCCCCTGGCGACCCTGCGGCGTCTGCTGCCCAGATGCCGTCTGCTCGAGATAGCGCTGAACCGTGTCGCGCAACCGCTCGTGCTGGCTGCCTGGGTCCAGCGGGCGGGTCTGCTCGGACGGCTGCTGAACCTTGGTCCACGGATCCTGGCTGACGGGCTTCACGCCGGGAGTCCGGCCTGGCTCCTGGCCGGCGGGCGGCGAGCCGGCCGCGTCCGCGGACGCGGAGTGCCCGGCGACCGGGCGGCCCGGCGTCCAGTACGCGGCCGTCGGGGTGCCAGGCGGCGCGTCCTGTTGCGGCGCCGGCACCTGGTCTAGAGGCTGCTGACCTGAGGGCGCGCCCGCGGGATCGCTGGACTCCTTGCGCTGACGGCGTCGACGCATGGTCAGCCCTCCCGCTCCTCACATCCTCGGCACCGGTGAGGATCTCCCCCGCGCCGCGTATCACCTGCGGCAACCAGGAATCCGGCCGACCTGGCCGACGATCGCGACTATTGCCCCAGGTGAATCCTAACCGGCACTTCGACCTGGCACCCGGGCTTCGCCATTGCCCATCTCGGCAGACGTGCCCCAGGCGGGAGTCGCACGCCGCCTGACAGGCCCTGTGTTCCTGCGGGCAGATCGGCCCTGGTGACCAGGTACGGGCGGGAGAAGCCAGTAACTTACCCACTCATCGGTCATCCTGGCCGCCGCGACGTCGCGGGCTTGGGTGATTCATGGCACGCGCGTGGGCGCGGCATGTTACGCGCACCAGCCACGGGTAGGAATCCGCTCATGTCGGCAGGAGCGCTGTGATCAGCTACGCGCTGGCGCTCCTCGCCGCCCTCGTGAACGCTGTCGGCGACGTGCTCAACCGGAAGGCGAGCCGCGAGGCACCGGCGAACCTTGCATTCCGGGTCAGGCTCTTCGCGGACCTGCTGCGCCGCCGGACCTGGATCGCCGCTGCCCTGCTGATGGTGACGTCCTTCGTTCTCGCCGCCGCGGCGCTCGGCACCGGGCAGCTCGCCACCGTGCAGCTGATCGTGATCCTCGAGCTGCCGCTGACGCTGGTCGGCAGCGCCATGTTTCTTGGCGGCCTGCTGCCTGCGAGGGACTGGATCGCCATCGCGGTGATGACGGCCGGTGTGATCGGGCTGCTGGTGCTGCTCAACCCGCGGCCCGGGAACGGCACTGTTGTGTCGCCGGTCGTCTGGCTGGCGGGCTCGGCGGCCAACCTCGCGGTCATCGCCGGCCTGTATCTGGCAGCGAAAGCGCAGCGCAGGCCCGCGGTCAGGTCGGCGCTCCTCGGCATGGCCAGCGGGTTCGGCTACGGGCTCACGGCGGCCTTCACCAAGGGGATGGCTGATCAGTTCGCGCGCCAGGGTGTCGCCGGCGTGCTGTCCTCCTGGCAGCTCTACGCGTGCGGAGCGACCGGGCTGATCTCGACCTACCTGCTGCAGAACGCCTATCACGCGGGGACGCTCGCGGCCGCTCAGCCCGGCATCACCCTGATCGATCCGGTGATCGCGACGGCGTGGGGCGCGGTGGCGTTCGGCGAGCAGGTCAGGCAGGGATGGATCCTGCTGCTCGCGGTGCTGCCGCTCGCCGCGCTGACCGCGGGCGTGCTGGCGCTCAGCCGGTCGCCGTCCTGGCAGCGAAACGAAGAGCAACCGCTGATCAGGCGGGAGCCCCCAGTTCCTGCCAGCACAAGATCTCACCGTGCGGGATGAGGAACCACCCCTCATCGCTGTCCGCCCACCTCAGCCACGCGTTCGCCAGCCGGTTCAGGTCCTGTCTGCTCGCCAGCCCGAGCTCGACGGCGCGCTCACCGAACACGGACTCCGTCAGCCGGTCAGCCCATAGGGTGCCCCACCAGGACCGGTCCTGCGGGCCGGTGTAGCACCACGCGCTCGCGGACGCCTCAATCCGCGCGAATCCGGTCGCCTGTGCCCACGAGAGCAGGCGACGGCCCGCGTCCGGCTCGCCTCCGATCGCGCGCGCGACCCTCCGGTAAAGCGTCAGCCACTCGGCCAGGCCGCCGACGTCCGGGTACCAGATTATGCCGCCGTAATCGCTGTCCCGCGCCGCCACGATGCCGCCTGGCCGGCACACCCTCCGCATCTCGGTCAGCGCCGCGACCGGGTCCGGCAGGTGCTGCAGCACCTGGTGAGCGTGCACGACGTCAAACGAGCCTTCCGCGAACGCCAGCCCGTACACGTCGCCGGCCTCGAAGCTCACGTTGGGCACGCCCTCCGCGGCGGTCCGTGCCTCGGCCAGGACGTCGGACGCCGCGTCGACGCCGACGACGCGGCCCGGTGCCGCGAGGACGGCTAGGCCGGCGGTGATCGTGCCGGGGCCGCAGCCGACATCGAGGACGTCCGCGCCGGCCTGCAGCCTTTCGATTAGGTACGCGGCGGAGTTCTCCGCGGTCCGCCACCGATGCGACCGCAGCACGCTGTCGTGGTGCCCATGCAAGTACGTATCGTCAGCCACAGTCCCAGTATCGCGCCCCATGCGACATCGAATCCGAAAGCCATGCTCGAAACCGGCGAAACGGACGGCAACGTGCCGGATTCGGATCCGGACGTCGGACGCGACCCCGCGACTTTACGCGCGCGAGGTTGAGCTGGGGCGCGGCGAGGAAATAGCGTGCGAGAGATGAGCGGGGACTGGCCTGATGCCTCATACCGGCGCTGGAGCGAAACCTGCGACACGCTGCACGCGCACACCCAGGTGCTCGGGAAGCTGGCCGCCAGGCTGGCTCCGCCAGAGCCGGAACTCCAGCACGCCGCGCTCCGCCTGACGGCGCGCGGCTGGGAGACCGCCCCGCTCCCGGTTCCGAACGGCTCGGGCTCGATGGTCGTCGTTCTCGACCTGCACGCGCACGAGGCGGTCGCCGAGCACAGCGACGGGCGCTCCGCGCGCATCGCGCTCACGCCAGACCGGCCGGTGGGAGAGGTGACGACGGCTTTGCTGGCGGCCGTCCGAGACCTGGCAGGCGTCGTGCCGTTCGATCCGACGCCCCAGGAGGTGCCGTGGAACACCCCGCTCGACGAGGACGCCCAGCACGCCAGCTATGACCCCGACCAGGTCCGCGCGTACTTCACGGCGGCGACCAGGGCAGCCGCGGTGCTCGCGGAGTTCCGGGCTCCCTACCGCGGCAAGTCAACGCCGGTCAACGCGTGGTGGGGATCTTTCGACCTGGCCGTCAACCTGTTCTCGGGGAGGTCCGCCAACCCGCCGTCTGACGACTTCATCATGCGCAACGCGATGGACTCCCAGGAGATCGCGATCGGGTGGTGGCCCGGTGACCCGCGGCACCCGGACGCGGCGTTCTATGCGTACGCACATCCGGCGCCTGAGGGATACGGCGGCGCGAACCTGGCTCCGGCGCACTGGGACGCTAATCTCGGCGAGTACGTGCTGGCGTGGGACGATGTGCGAGCCGCCGCCGACCCGCACGCCTTCGCGCTCGACTTCGCCAGGTCAGCCTTCCGGCACGGATGCCTCGCGTGTTCCTGGGATCCCCGCCTCGCCGCCAGCGCGGACGCGATACCGCCGCCCGTGAGATAAGGCGGACTCGCGCGGCGCTACAGGACCTGGGGCTGCGGCATGCGACGGATCTGATCGGCGGGTTCATCGCCTGGGCTGAGGCTGGCCTGCCGGTCCAGCCGGGACGCGTCGGTTCGCCGCGCTAGGCGGCGCTGGTGCCTGGCGGGTCGTGGCTGTGCAGGACGAGGCTCCCCTCGGGACTGATCGTGGTCTTGGTGCCGTCGGGGTTGAAGACCACCTTCCAGCCCCAGAGGTGAATGGCGATGAGGTGGTGGAACCTGCAGCCCAGGGTCAGGTTCTCCAGGCAGGTCTTGCCGCCCTCGGAGATCGGGATGATGTGATGCACCTGGCAGTCGGTCTCGGTGCAGCCGGCGAAACCGCAGTGCTTGTCGCGCAGGGTGACCGCGCGGCGCAGGTGCGGCGGGATGGTCTCGGTGGCCGTGCCGACGTCCAGCGGCAGGCTGATGGACGCGGCCGGCCCTGCTAGCAGCCCGGTGCGTAGCCGGGACGCGAGCCCGTCGGGGCCGGAGAGCAGGGCAACGGCGTTGCGGAGGATGAGGTTGCGGGCGAAGTCGGCGCCGAGCCTGGCTGCCTTACTCTGCCCGTCCGGTTCCTGCGGCGCGCCGTGGCTCGAGACGTTGTCAAGCAGGACGCTGGCGAGCTTGTCCAGGAGCTCGTGGTCGACGTGGCCGGTCACGACGGGCACGATCGAGGCGTCGCATAGGTCGCCGACCGTGGCCATCGGGCCTGGCCCTGGGCAGCCACCCGGCTGGTCGCGGGTGAGGTCCTCGCGGGCAGGGAACAGCCGCCGCAGCGTGTCACCAGCGTCCGGCCGCAGCCACCCGGATGGCACGACACCGCCGGTCCTGCCGCCGGACCCGCCCGCGGCCGCGCCAGGATCCCATTTCCCATGCGCTGGTCGAAGAGCTGGTTAAGCGTCATGAGCAGCTGGATCTGGGTGGGCTGTCCGGCTCGCTGGGGGAGGTTCCTGGCGGCGATCAGCCGCGTGCAGGCCTCTTCGAGCGCGTCGTGGTAGCGCTGCTCGCGGTTCCTGGTGTCCTCGGGGCCTTTCTTCTTCCCGAGGGCCTCGAGCACTTCCCGCAGCGCGGCCGCGCACCTGGGCGTCATGTCGCCGCGCAGCCGGCCGGCGCCGCGGTAGTGCAGGTCAAGCCGCAGCGACCGTCCGGCCCCGTCGTCGTCGCCGCCGGAGTCGGGGCCAGCGGTGCGGGTGCGCATCTCTTCGGCCAGGCCCGCCAGGTCCTGCAGGCCGGCCCCGGCCGCCGCGGCCGCGAGCAAGATGTCGTCGGCGTCCTGGCGTGCTGACGCGGGCAGCAGGTCGGTCCAGTCACAGATCTGGCGGGCCCAGGACGCCGAGATCTCGCCCCGTGCGAGCGCGTCCCTGACAGCCGGGTGCTCGGCGAGCCGACGCCTCCACGCGACCGCCGCAGAAGCAGCCTGGCTGGTGATCCTGGCCTTCCATCGCAACCAGGTGCGGCTGCTGCCGTGCCCGTCATCGGCGTAACCCTGCTTCGCGTCGAACGCCGCCAGCGCCGAGGCCTGGGCGGCGATCCGCACCGACTCGACGCGCTCCAGGCCGCGCAGGCATTCAGCCTGCTCCGCGACGGTCAGGCCGGTCATGTCGGCGGACGCGAGGAACGTCATCGCCTCGTGCATGACCCGCAACGCCTGGCCCGCGGTCGCGGGCGGGGCGTCAGCCTGGCCAGGTCCGCACATGACACCTCCTTTCGCTCAGCGCGGGCTCGCGAGCAGACCGGATTGCCGGCAGCAGATCGATGACGGCCGAACGGCCGGACCAGCGGCATGCGCACCGCGGAGAAAGGAAGCGACTACTCCAAGCCAGTCATGGCGGCGGAGGGCCGACACCGGGGCGGAATCTCCCTGACGGGACCACCTGGCAACCTGCCTGACCGCGCATCTCACATGCGCCCCGGCCTCGCCAACTCCTCATCTAGAACAACTATTCGTATGCTAACATCAACGACCGACAGAACTCGCTCAGACACGCGAGAACCGCTCACTTTCCTGCGAGACAGATCAGAGCATCTGGATCAGCATGCAGGCCATCGAGAGCCCGAGCGCAGCCTGGCATGAGAGCCCTGCCGACGGCCGGGCATGCGCGCGTGGGAACGCGGGCACGCGGTCGGCCAGCACCACGACAGAACCAGCCATTGCCACCGCGAACGCCGCGGCGAGCGCGGGCACCAAGGCCGCCAACCCGCGGCGGGCGTCAGCTCGTCGGCCGGCACCTGATGCGCCAGCAGCATGCCGTCAGGAGTAGCAGTAAGAGTCGCTCGAGGCATCCCCGCCTTCGAGCCTGACCTGGTGCACCCGCCTGCCGCGGAACACGTCGCCCTCGAGGAAGAACCGCGGGTCGAAGCTGATGCCGCCGTTCTCGCCGACGTCGAGCTTGGTCATCCACGCGCCGACGCCGTCGGGGTAGAACTGCTCGTCCCACGCACCGTACAGCGAGTTGGTGAAGTACACCCGCTTGCCGTCGCGGCTCACCTCGACCATCTGCGGCCCGCCCGCGAGCGGCTGGTCTGGCCTGGCTGGATGTGGCTTGCGTCCGACGATGCCGCCGACCCTGACCGAGCCGGTCTCCACCGGGTGGAACGGGTCGCTCACGTCATACTGCTTCAGCTCGCCGGTCCCCCAGCACGACACGTACAGGTACTTGTCGTCCACCGACAGGCCGATGTCGGTCACCAGTGGCGGTACGGCACCGAACCCCTGGAGCAGCGGCGGCAGCTCCTCGGCGGGCGCCGGTTCGGCCGGGATCGAGATCACCTTGGTCGCCGCCCACTCGCCGCCCGCCTGGTGCCAGAGCCAGATCGAGGCCGACAGGTCCTCGACGCTGACCACGACGCCGACGAAGCCATACTTCCTGGCCGGGTCGTGCGCGGGGCGCAGCTCAAGCGCCATCTGGTGCTGGTCGCCCAGGTCGACCGTCTGCACATGGTTGCGGGTCTGCATGTCCCAGAAGTGCAGCCGGTGGCCGTACTTGCGGCCGAGCAACAGCTCGGGCACGATCCCGTCCTCGATCATGGACGGCGTGGCCCACTCGGAGGTGACGAGCACGTCGTCGTTGATGTGCCACCAGACGTCGTAGGCGAGGTACTGGTCGCCCCTGTCCTGTTCGAACTGGCCGATCACGTCGAACGTGGCGTGGTCGAGCAGCGCGACGCCGCCAGGCCCGTCCTCGCCGTTCGCCCCGCCCAGGCAGGACACGTACAGGTAGCCGGGGCCGCAGTGCACCGTGTGCGGGCGCGAGTAACCTGCCCTCTTGCCGAGCTCCTCGGGCCCCAGAACCTTGGTTACCTGCGGAGACGTGGGAGTGTCCTTCGTGTCGAGAATGTAGACCCGCGACGACCTGATGCCGGGCACGACCAGGTACCTGCGGTCGCCGTGGCGGTGATCACCGGTCGGGCACAGCGCGCTCGAGCACGCGTTCCAGCCGAAGTGGTGCAGCTCGTCACCGGTGTGCGGGAGCTCGGTAAAACCGACGACGGTCGCGTAGCTGGGCGATGCCGGGTCGGTGTCGACGACCGCGATGGCGTCTGGCTTGTCGGCGGGCCTGGCAAAGGCCGCCACGTAGGCCAGCTTCTCCGGCGGCCCGGCGGCGGCGTCGCGCGGGGACCGGTAGAAGGTCGGATCGTGCTCGTGGCTGTCGTGCTCAGCGTGGTCGTCAGACATCACGGAGGTCCTCCTGCATTTTTCGATCTGTTAACTCTAATTTCCTGGCGGCCGCACGGCAACGCGAGATTCAGGCTCCCGCTTGCGCAGGTAAAGGCGAGCCCATAGAAACGTAAATCCCCCGCGGGCATGATCATCAACCCAGGCGCCTCAAGCCCCAGTGACCGGACAACGGCGGTCAGTGCCGCGGCGGGCTGGCCATGGCGATCATCAGCAGGAGCCGGTGGCTGGCCGACTCGACTCGCAGCGCGGTGAGCTGGCGCTCAGGAATGGCGGTGGTACCGATGATCTTCGCCGTCCCGTCATACCTGGCGCTCCAGCTCGCCGCCACGTCGGCGCCGCGGCGCGAGACGGCGACCAGCCGGCAGCGGCCGTCGGCCGGAAGGCCGCTGACGGTCAGCCTGATCCTCGTCCCGGCCGGCGTGGCCACCAAGCGCGCTTGTCCGTCCACGCCCGTCGCCTGCTCGGCTGCCCTGAAGGCGGGCACCGCGGGAACGCTGCCCACGGTGGCCAGCACACCGGCCGCCGCGGCCGCAGCGGCCACAGGTATGGCGGCGATCCAGCGCCACCGCTTCCGCTCTTGAACAGGATTAACAACCCGCAGGACGGGACCGCCCAGCTTGCGCCGGACAGCCGTGCCGTTCGTGCCGCGCATCTGCGTGAGCCAGTCACGGACCGGCAGCAGGTCCTCGTACTCGGACCTGCAGCTCGCGCACGCCCGCAGGTGCCGTCGCACGTCGGCGCTCGCGCCTCCGTCCAGCGCACCGACGATGTACGCGCCGATGTCACCTCGCCATCGCGCACACGCCTGGCTCATCCTTGTCGTGCGTCCCTTCCGCGGTTAGGTGCCGTACGAGCCGGTGGCCGGGTAGGAGTAGCCGCCGCCTGGGTTGGCGGAGTGGCTGGAGCTCGCCGCCGCACCGCTGGCCGCGACGACCTGCCAGGTGAAGGACGTGCCGCCGAACTGGTCGCTGAAGTTGTTGCCGTGCAGCTGGCCGGGACCTTGGTCGAGCCGGAACGTGTAGAGCGGCCGGCCGTTGTAGGTGAGCTGGGTCAGCCCGTCGTCACCGCGGTGGATGGTGCCGAGCGTTCCGCGCATGCCGGGCCCTGCCTGCGGCGTGGTGCCGGCGCCGACCGTGACGGGGAACCAGAACCCCAGGCAGCTGCCGGTGCACATGATCTTTCCTTGCGCCTCCTGCCGTGGCGAGTAGACGGTCTTCCCCGACCGGTCGACGAGCACCATGCCCACGCCCGGCAGCGTGCGCGCGCTCAGCGCGGGGCCGTGCGCCGCGGCTGGCTGTCCCGAGCCCTGCTGCGCCGGCTGGCCGCCGTATCCTCCCGCTCCGCCGCTGCATGCTGCGACGAGCCCGGCCAGCGCGATCGCCGCGAGGCCCGAAACGGCCGCCCGCTGGGTCGCTGTCGTGCCGTGCGCTCGTGAACGAGGCGCGGCTCGTGAACGCGCCTTCGCACCGGCGGCATTTGCACTCCTGAACATGATTTCCTTCCTTCTCGTCGCCCTCTGCGACTGTTATCTGGATTTCCGTGTCGCCCGGACCAGCGCGTAACCGGCGATGGCGCCGAGGCCGGCGAGGGCCTCTGCGATCGCGGAGAGCGCCGGCCGGTGACCGCGACCAGGATCGCCACCAGTCTTGACCGCGCCATCGTCGTCACCGCCCTGCCCGCGACGCCGGCCTCGCCGGGCTCATCGGCGCCGACTTGATCGTCACCAGCGTTGTGTGACCGGCGATGACCGCGAGGCTTGCTATGTCAGACGGCCGCCAGTCCGCGCTGGCAGGAACCGTGATCGGCCCCTCGCGCCAGGCTTCCCACAGGCCGGTCGTCTCCGCGCCGCCGGCCGTTGACCGGACGACGAGCCGGCAGCGCACGTTGAGGGGGACGCCGCGCACGGTGAGCCGGATGCTCGTCCCCCACGACGTGGCGAGCAGCCGAGCGGTCGCGTGCACGTGCGAGGCCTGGCTGATGCCCGACAGCGTGACGGGCGCGACCTGGTGCGCGCCGGGCCGTGCTGGCGAACTGAAGGGCCCCGTTATCAGGACCGCGGCGGCCGCGGCAGAAGCCGCGAGCCCCGCGACGCCCGGCAGCCAGCGCACCCGCCTCGGAGGCCTGGCCGACCGCGCGGCTTGCGGTTCCTTCACCACCTCGCGCGGCTGGCGCGGGGCAGCCTCGAGTGGGACGGCGGCGAGCAGGGCGGGAATGGGCGCGAGGCGGATCAGTTCCGCGCGGCACGACTCGCAGTGCGGCAGGTGTTCCTCAACCTTGCGGCGCTCCTCATGCTCGGCCGCGCCGAGCACGTACACGCCGAGCGACGTCATCATCAGGCATGTCATGGGCCGGTAATTCCTTGCCTCTCGAGTTCCCTGCGCAGTGCTCGCAGTCCGTAGAAGCAGCGCGATCGCACCGTGCCTTCGGGTATCTCCAGCAACGCGGCCACCTCGGCGACGGACTTGCGCTGGTAGAACAGCGCCGTGATCACGTCCCTGTGCTCCGCGCTGATCGCGTCGAGTGCGCCTGCTACCAGCCATGCCTGCAAGACGCGGTCAAGGCCGTCGTCGGCCTGCGGCAGTGCCTCTTCCTCGAGCGGCACCTCACGGGGCCGCGCGCGACGGCGGCGCTGGTAACTCGAGATCGCGATGTTGCGCGCGACCGTACGCAGCCAGGACCTGGCGTGCTCTGGGCTCAGGCCGGTCGCGTGCTGCCAGCCGCGCAGCATCGTCTCCTGGACGACGTCCTCGGCGGCCTGAACATCGCCGTTCACATACGGCAGCACGAAGCCGAGCAGCGGCCGGCGGTATGAGGTCATCCACCTGGCCGCGACGTCGTCGCAACGGGAAGCACCCACGACAGCTACTACGCCGGGCTAGCGCCCGGCGTTCATCGCCGCCGGGGAGAACTATGTGAATTGTGCTGTTACCCGCGCATCGCGCGCAGCGACTCCTTCAGCGAGCCCATCGTGGCAAGCACTGCTGACGGCTCGTAGCCGCAGTGCGCCATGCAGTTCGCGCACCGCGGGTCCTTGCCCCGGCCGTACTTGTCCCAGTCGGTCTCGGTGATCAGCTCGCGGTAGGTCTTGGCGTAACTGTCGCCCATCAGGTAGCAGGGCCGCTGCCAGCCCTTGAGGGAGTACGAAGGGATCCCCCACGCGGTGCACGCGAAGTCGGCCTTGCCCTCGAGGAAGTCAAGGAACAGCGGCGAGTGGTTCAGCCGCCAGCGCTTCCTGTTCCCGTCGGCGAATGCCTTGCGGAAAAGCTCCCTGGTCTCGGTGACGCCCAGGAAGTGTTCCTGGTCCGGCGCCTTCTCGTACGCGTAGGCCGGCGAGATCATCATCTGGTCGACCTTGAGGTCGTCGTTGAGGTAGTTGAGCACATCGATGACGGTCTGCGGGGAGTCGGTCGTGAAGAACGTGGTGTTGGTCGTGACACGGAAGCCGCGCCGCTGGCACTCCTTGATGGCCGCGACGGCCTCGTCGAACACACCTTCCTTGCACACCGACTCGTCGTGCCGCTCCTGCAGGCCGTCGATGTGCACGGCGAACGCGAAGTAGCGGGACGGCGTGAATTTGTCCAGCTTCTTCGGCAGCAGCAGCGCGTTCGTGCACAAGAACACGTACTTCTTGCGCTTGATCAGCTCGGAGACAAGCACGTCGATCTGCGGGTGCATGAGCGGCTCCCCGCCGGCGATCGACACCATGGGCGCGCCGCACTCCTCGATGGCGGCGATTGCCTGCTCGACCGGCATCCGCTGCTTGAGCATGGAGGCCGGCTCCTGGATCTTGCCGCAGCCCGCGCACTTCAGGTTGCAGGCGAACAGCGGCTCGAGCTCAACGATCAGCGGGAACTTGTCCTTGCGAGCCAGTTTCTGGCTCATCAGGTAGGCCCCGATCCGCAGGCTCTGACGCAGCGGCATTGACACTTGGCTACCAGCTTTCTCTTTAGTTACGCCTTGCCCCGGCAGCTACCGCCGAGGTCTGTTATCCGCCGTTGTGGCTGGCACGGCCCGTCGGCCGCGTCAGCCTTGTGACTGTCGTAGCTCCCTGGGCAAGCCGAACTGAACGGCTTCGGTCGCCACGACGAATTCCCTCGTCTTGATCTCGCCAAGCCCGGACAGCGCCGTGACTATCTGCCCGACCATCGCGGGCGGCGCCGACGCCCCCGCGGTGATGCCGACCGTGGCGGCGCCGGCCAGCCAGCCCAGCTCGACGTCCTCAGCGCAGTCGACCAGGTACGCCGTTGTCCCGGCCCGCTGCGCCGTCTCCACCAGGCGCAGCGAGTTCGATGAATTGGCCGACCCGACCACCAGCACGACGTCGGAGTCCGCTGCGATCGCGCGGACGCTGCGCTGGCGGTTGGTCGTCGCGTAGCAGATGTCGTCGCTGCCTGGCCCGCGCGCCGCGGGGAAGCGATCCAGGATCGCGCCAACCATGCTGTCCGCCTCGTCGGCCGCGAGAGTGGTCTGCATCAGGTACGCGACCTTGCCGGGGTCGGCCGGGTTCAGCGTCGCGACGTCGGCTTCGCTCTCCACCAGCGCCATCGACGCCGGGGCTTCGCCCAGCGTTCCCTCGACCTCCTCGTGGCCGGCGTGCCCGATGAGGGCGACCAGGTACCCGTCGGACGCGAACCGCCGCGCCTCGGCGTGCACCTTCGCGACCAGCGGGCAGGTGGCGTCGACCGCGGCCAGGCCCCGGCGCTGCGCCTCCTTGCGCACCTGTGGAGCCACGCCGTGCGCGGAGAACACGACGTTCGCCCCGTCAGGCACCTCATCGAGCTCGTCGACGAAGATCGCACCCTTGCGCTCCAGGTCGGCCACCACGGTCTTGTTGTGCACGATCTGCTTGCGCACGTAGACCGGAGCGCCGTGCCGCTGCAGCGCGAGCTCGACGATCTCGATGGCCCGCTCGACTCCGGCACAGAACGACCGCGGGCTGGCCATCAGTACCTGCCGCGGGCGCACAGCCGCGGCCCACCTGGCGAGCGCGGGCCCGGCCTGGCGCAGCGACCGCAGCGCCGCCAGCCCGCCTGTCACGATCCGCGGGCTCGCCAGCGGGTGGGCGGGCGTGTCCGAGATCGCTCTGACGACTACCGACGGGCGGCCGCCCGCGCCGCACAGCAGCGGCGCCGACTCCATGTCCACCGCTATCGCGCCCGCCGCGGCCAGCGCGGCGTGCTCGCCGCGTCCGACCAGGTGGTCGACCGTCGCGATCGGGCCGATCCTGACCCGCAGCCCGGCACGCCGCAGCTCGCCCGCGAGCAGCGGCGCGGACGGGCAGCTGACCGTCTCCCCGCCGCCTCGCACTTCGGAGGCGACGACCAGGTCGCCGACGCTGAGGTCGCCGGCGAGGGCACCGGCCACGCCGCCGACGACGATGCCGGTGCCTGACGGCTCGAACCGCGCCGCGGCAGCGGCCGACCTGGCCGGACCGTAGCCGGTCCTGAGCACGTCGACACCCGCGTGCCCGTTCTCACCGCGCAGGCCGCGCCGCAGGGCCCTGGCCTCGACCCGCAGCGGGGCGCAGATCACCGGTCCGCTCATTGGCTCCCGCCCAGGTATCGGCCGAGCGCGCTGATCGGGAAGACCAGCCGGTACAGGTGATAGTTGATGTAGAAGTCACCGGGGAAGCCGGTCCCCGTGAACTGGGGCTCGTCCCAGGTGCCGTCCGCACGCTGCCTGCTGACCAGCCACGCGACACCGCGGCCTGCGGCTGCCCGAGCGTCTGATCCGCCGGCCGCGAGCAAGGCGAGCAGCGCCCACGCGGTCTGCGACGCGGTGGACTCGCCGCGCCCTGCCCAGCTCGGATCCTCATAAGAACGCAGATCCTCGCCCCAGCCTCCGTCGGCGTTCTGGTGGCTGACCAGCCAGCTCACCGCCCGCCTGATGGCTGGCTTGGTCGGCTTGACGCCGGCGGCGATCAGCGCGGGCACCACCGCGCCGGTCCCGTAGACGTAGTTCGCTCCCCAGCGACCGAACCACGAGCCGTCTGGCTCCTGGTTGCGTAGCAGCCAGACCACGCCCCTGCGGGCCGCGTGACTGCCCGCCAGCCCCGCCGCGGCCAGCGCCTCGACCGTGTGGGCCGTGACGTCGGCCGACGGGGGGTCGATCACCTCGCCGAAGTCGCAGAACGGCAGCCTGGTCACGAGCGTGGACGTGTTGTCGGCGTCGAACGCTGCCCAGCCGCCGTCCTTTGACTGCATGCCCGTCAGCCACGTGATCGCGCGCTGCATGGCAGCGGCCGCGTTGCCGCTCGTCCCCGCGCCTGACCCGGCGGGCAGCCGCACGCGCCCGAGCGCGAGGACCGCCTCAGCCGTGTCGTCGATGTCCGGGTAGCCGTCGTTGTCGAACTCGAACGCCCAGCCGGCGGGAGCGAGGCCCGGCCTGCGCACCTGCCAGTCGCCTGGCCCGCGGATCTCTTCGCCCAGCACCCACGTCGTGGCCGAGACCAGCGCAGGATCGTCTTCTGCCAGGCCGGCGTCGCGCAGGGCGATCAGCGCCAGCACCGTGTCCCAGACCGGCGACTGACAGGCCTCGAACCTGCGCACCGGCCCGTCCGGCGTCTCCTCCCAGATCGTGAACCTGTCCAGGGCGGCCAGCCCGCGCTCGATGACCGGATGCTCCAGCCCGTAGCCGAGCAGGCTGAGTGCTATGAGGCTGTATACCCACGGCGGCTGGATGCCGCCCCAGCAGCCGTCGCGTTCCTGCCTGGCGATGATCCACTCGGCGCCGCGGCGCATCGCCGCGGTTCTGACCGCCGTCGCGGGAGCCAGCCCGCGCACGTGGCGCTCGTACCTGTGCAGCACGCGGTCGAGCCGCTCGAACGCTCTGGCCCAGCCGTCCGCGGCCGGCTTGAGCTGGGCCGCGCCGGGCGGCGCGTGCAGCTCGTCCACGCTGAACGGCAGCTGCTTTGCTGGCCGAAGCGAGCCGACGATGGTCAGCGGGACGATCGTCTGCCTGGCCCAGCACGCCCAGTCGTAGACGTTAAGCGGGAACCAGGCCGGCAGGTAGATCAGCTCAGGTGGCATGACCGGCAGGTCGTCCCATGACCACTGGCCGAACATCGCCAGCCAGATCCTGGTGAAGACCCTGGTGGCCTCGATCCCGCCTGCGTCCCTGATCCAGGCCGCCGCCGCCGCCATGTGCACGGCCGCTGGCTCGTCACCGGCCAGCCGCAGGGCGACGTAGGCCTCGACCGTGGTCGACAGGTCGGCGTCGCCACCGCGGAAGTTGGCCCACGTCCCGTCGGCACGCTGGCACGATCTGATCCACCGCGCCGCCGCCGCGGTCTGCTCCTGCGTGCGCACCCCGAGGAACTCGCGGAACAGCAGGTCCTCGGCATCCATGGTGACGTTCGTCTCCAGCTCGCCCTGCCACCAGCCCTCGGCGTGCTGCAGGTCGCGCAGGTGGCTAGTTGCGCGGTCGAGCGCGGCCCGAGCGGCCGTACGCGCGTCAGATTCTGGCGGCGCGGGCTGCGTCCCTATCGCAGTAACTGGCCTCGGGTTCACCACTGCCTCGCCGTCACGAACTCCGCGATGGCCGCGAACTCAGCGCGCACGTCCTCCGGCATGTCCGCCTCGTGCAGGCTGGTCATCGCCGACGCGAGCGCCGTGTCGGCCTCGGCCTCCACCCACTTCTTGCCGCCGCCGGCCTCGACCAGCTCGGCGGCGCGCAGCAGCTGATCCTCTGTGAGCGGCTCGGAGACGGCGAGCAGGCTCGCGAGCTCGCGGCCCGCGTCACTCTCGCTGGCCAGTGCCGCGACCACCGGCAGTGACTTCTTCCTCGACCGCAGGTCGGATCGCACCGGCTTGCCCGTAACCTCCGGGGCACCCCAGATACCGAGCAAGTCGTCGGTGAGCTGGAAGGCCAGCCCGATGTAGGCGCCGAACGCGGTCAGGCTCATGGCCGTGCTGGCTGGCGCGCCCACGTAGATCGCGCCGATGCTGCAGGCGCACGCCATCAGCGCAGCCGTCTTGTCCGCGGCCATGTCCAGGCACTCGTCGACGCTCACGTGCTGGCGCCGCTCGAACGCCAGGTCGGCACCCTGACCTGAGATCAGCCGCTGCACCGCAGCGGCCAGGCAGCGCGAGGCCCAGACCGACTGCGGCGCCGGGCCCTCGAGCAGCAGGTCGTTCGCGAGCGCCTGGAGGGCGTCCCCGGCCAGGATCGCCGGGCCGACGCCGAAGACCGTCCAGGCGGTCGGCCGGTGCCGGCGCTCGGTGTCGCCGTCCATGATGTCGTCGTGCAGGAGGGAGAAGTTGTGCACCAGCTCGACGGCAACGGCGGCGGGCGCGGCGCTCTCCGGCGGCGCGCCCGCTGCGCGCGCGGACAGCAGGGTCAGCGCGGGCCTGAGCGCCTTTCCGCCTGACCGGCTGCCGATCGGGTTGCCCTCAGCGTCGGTGAACCCGAAGTGGTAGCTCGCGACCGGGCGAATCTCGGGACTGAGCCTGGCGATAGCGGCCTCGATGCCCGGGCCGACCAGGTCGCGCGCCGTCTCGACTCCCGCCGGGATCGTCGCGGTCACGACGCGATCCTGGTCTCGGTCTTCGTGGCAGCGGGCTGGCTTGCCAGCTCTTCGACCAGCCTTTCCGCCGCGTGCTGTCCGCTACGCACGGCACCCTCCATCGTGTCTGGCCACCCTGTGTCGGTCCACGCTCCGGCAAGCACGAGCCCTGGCACCGACGTTGCGTTGCCTGGCCGGAGGGCGCCGATGCCCGGCGCCTGCCGGAACGTCGCACGACGTTCCCTGGTGACGAAGAAATCGGTAACCCTGGCGTCGGCAGCCGCGGGGAAGAGCTGCTCGAGCGCGGGGAGGAACTGCTCCCGCAGCGACGCGGCGGGAACGTCCACATAGCTGTCGGCTGCCGACAGCGAGACAGCCAGGTACTGGCCTTCGGTGAGCCCGGCCTGCCTGGTCTTGTCGAACACCCACTGCACAGGCGACTCGACCGCCGCCGCGAAGGGCAGGTTGGTCACCTGCCTGTCATAGACGACGTGCACGTTCACGATCGGCGACGATCCGAGAGCGTCCCACCGGCCCGCACCGGTGACGCCGAGCGGGCCCGCGAGCCTGGCCGCCTGGGCCGCGGGGACTGCGAGCACCACCCCGTCGGCCACCAGCTCGCTGACCTCGCTGGCGCCATCGGCCTCGACAAGCCGAGCCTCGCCGTCGTTGCCATCGGCCAGCCGCGTCCCGCCGGCGGCCGAGGTGATCCTGACAACGAACCCGCCGGCCGCACGCGGCTCCACCGCGACCGCCCTCGAGCCGTACATCACCCTGGCGCCCAGCCGGCCGAGCAGCTCACCCGCGGCCCGGCCGTGCAGGTCACCGAGCGGCACGTCGGCGACGCCGATGTCAGCGGCGCCACGGGAACCGAGCAGCGCCATCTTGATGACGGTCGCCGACAGCGGCAGGCTCGCTTCGTCTCCGGCGATGTTCAGCGCGGAGACGATGAACAGGTCCCACAACAGCCGCCGCGCCGCCTCGTTCTGGCCCTTGGCCGCGAGCCAGTCGCCGAGCGCCGTGCCGTCCAGCGACGTATCGGCAGGATCCAGGAAGCGCATCGCGAGCGCGGCCCTGCTCACCCTGAGCCGCTCGGGCAGCGACAGCAGGCGGTAGCCCGCCAGCGCGGTGCCGAAGTGCAGCGGCCCGGGCAGCGCGGTCCGCCGCAGGCGGGCCGTCCCACGCGGCGACAGCACGGTCACATCGAACCGTTCCTGCACCGTCACCCGCCCTGTCGCGCCGAGGCGCTCGAGGAGCTCCTGATAGCTGGTGCAGCATCGCAGGAAGACGTGCTGCCCGTTGTCGATCGTCATGTCGCCGCGGGCGAAGGAGGACGCGGCGCCGCCGAGCCTCGGCCTGGCTTCGACGAGGGTGACGTCGACACCCGCGTCGCGCAGGCCGATCGCGGCCCTGATGCCGGCCAGGCCGCCGCCGATCACGACGACGCAAGAGGGGTTGCTGCTCATGTCTGTTCCGCCTGTCCGTTCGTAACAGACGCCGCCCCGCCTGACCCGTTTCCTGCTGCCCGCCGCCATGCCAGCCCTGCCAGCGCGCTCGCCGCCACCATCGCCTTTTCACCAGCCGGCAGCGACATCCGGCGCTCGAGCGCGGCCTGCGGCGCCGCGCAGATGTGCTCGAGCAGCCGGAAGTAAATGCCCGCCATCGCACCGGCCGAGGCAGCGCTGCGGCGGTCGAGCAACGGCATCAGCCGGAGTCCTTTGGCGTACCAGTTCTTGGCTCGTTGTGCCTCGAACCTGATCAGCCCCCCCAGATCGCCGGTCAGCTCGCCCTGGCCGTCCTCGCCGCCAGGCGTCACCGTGCATCCGAACCTGTCGATGTCCTCGGCCGGGAGGTATACCCGGCCGTTCCCGAGATCCTCGCGGATGTCCCGCATGATGTTGGTCAGCTGAAACGCGATCCCGAGCGAGTCGGCCAGCGGCTCGGCGGTTGCCGGGTCTCTGGTGCCGAACACGCCGAGCGAGAGGCGGCCGATCGAGCCCGCGACGCACCGGCAGTAGTGCTCGAGATCGCCGAACGTGGCATAGCTGGTGCCGCGGACGTCCGCCTCGCAGCCGTCGATCAGCTCGCCGAAGGCGTCCAGCGGTATCGCGAACCTGGTCGACGCGTCCCGCAGCGCGACGAGCACAGGATCGGTGCTGCCGCCCGTGTGCAGCGACGTGATCTCGTCTCTTGCCCGCTCCAGGGCATTGATCTTGTCGTCTGCTGGCATCGAGCCGTCGCCGATATCGTCGACCCGGCGGGCGAACGCGTACACGGCGGACAGCGCGCGGCGCTTGTCGCCGGGGAGCAGCGCGATCCCGTAGGCGAAGTTCTTGGCCTCCTGGCGGGTGATCCGCTCGCATTCCCTGTAGGCGGCCCTGACGTCGTCGGCCGCGCTGGCTGGCGGCTCACGGCGCCCCACGCCGGTCACCTGCCGCTCGCGTACGCTCTGGCCAGCTCGACCACGGTGCGGGCCTTGCCGGGCCGCGGGGTGACGGCCATGACGTCGTACGCCGCCCCCTCGATGGCGGCGAGCGCGGCCCGGCCGCCTGCCACGTACCCGGCCACCGCCGCTCGCGCGGCACCGCGGAGCGTGCCCACCAGCGGCGCGCCCGTATCGATCAGTGACCTGGCCCGTCCGACCTCGAACGCCATCAGCTCGCGCACCATGGGGCTGGCGTGCGGGGCGGCGAGGTCGGTCTCGTCGCAGCCGTGCACCGCCATGTCGTCAAGCGGCAGATAGATTCGGCCGGCCCTGAGGTCCTCGGCGACGTCCTGCCAGTGCTCGGCTAGCTGCAGGCCGGTGCAGACATGGTCGGACTGTTCGGCCCGGTCGTCGGTGTAGCAGCCGAAGACATGCAGCACGATCCGGCCGACGGGGTTGGCCGACAGGCGGCAGTATCCGGCAAGGTCCTCGTACGTCTGGTACCTGGTCACGACCTGATCTTGCTGATTCGCCCTGATCAGGTCAACGAACGGCTGCATCGGGATCTCGCACTCGAGCACCGTCCGGGCCAGCCCGGCGACGGCGGGCTGAGTCGGCGGCGGCCCGCCGGGACGGTTCAGCGCGGAGTAGAGCGCGCGCACGTCGGCCTCGAGGGCGGCGAGCAGCGCGAGACGCTCGGCGGCCGGCGCCTGATCCCCGAGATCATCGGCCGTCCTGGCGAACACGTAGACGGCCATCAGGTGCTGCCGGTAGGTTCGCGGTAGCATGCGCAGCGCGACAGGAAAGTTCTCGTATGCGGCCTTGGCCGCGACGGCCTGGGTGGCGGTACCCGGAGCCGGAACCTGGCGCAGGGCAGCATCCCCAGGCAGCACGGCCGATGGCTGCTGCTTCGCGGAGCGCTCTGTCACAGGTTCTGCCATGAGTTCCCCCAAGAGCCCAGCTGTGCTGTGCCCCGTCCGTCCCCACATTCCCTATTCCTGCATGGACCCTAAACGAAAAGCAAACGATGACATCGACGTCACCTGATGCGGGTGTCGCCTTCTGTCACGTGAGCACTGCAAACGCCGACGGGGCTCGCGCGCGGAGGCTGCGAAGGGAAGAAGACCGAAACAAACCCTTTCGACTGTTTTAGTGCTGGATGCGCCGTGCCGCACTCTCAAGGGTGCTGGCCTGCGAAAACTACCAGTAGGCTCGGAAAGGGCAGAGAAGCTAGTCTCCGATCATGACCCGGGAACATTGCTGTGACCCGGGAGAGAGGTACGGGCTAGTCTCCCGAACATGACCAGGGAACCGCGCCAGGACGCGCCGCCGGAGCCAGATGTGCCGGCCTCGGCCGGCCAGAGCGGGCTGCCCGCGGCCGGCCTGCGGATGGACGCCGTGGCGGTCGAGGCCACGCCCAGGCCCGCGGTAGCCACCCGACCCCAGCAGGCTCCCGCCGCCGAGGAGGCGCGCGAGCCAGAGCGGCCGAGCCGCCCGAGCCGCGGCACCGGGGTGCGGCCCAGGCGGCCGTCGCTGGGCGGCGGCATCCCGGCGCAGGGCAGGGAACTAGGAGCCCAGGGGCGGCAGACCGTGCGCAGGCTGCTCGAGGCCGGCCTGGCCGAGTTCGACGAGCGCGGATTCCAGGCTGTCAGGGTCGATGACGTCGTCCGGCGGGCGAAGACCTCGCACGGCACCTTCTACCTGTACTTCGCGAACAAGGACGATCTGTTCAGGACGCTGCTGCGGGACGCGCTCAAGGACATGGAGACGATCACCGACGAGTTCCCGGTCGTGACGAGCAACGAGGGTGGCCGTACGGCCCTGCGGCGCTGGATCATGAGCTTCACGGACACGTACGCGGCGCACGCCACCGTCATCCGCATCCTCAGCCAGGCCGAGATCGTCGGTGAGCAGGTCTACGGCGACGGGCTGCGCCTGCTGTTCCGCCTCTCTGAAGCCATCGCCCAGGGGATGACCGTGGCGTCCAAGGCAGGCGAGGAGACCAAGGATCCCGCCCAGCACGCCGAGCTGACGGCGCTGGCTTGCCTGATGATGCTCGAGCGGATCAACTACCTGCTCAGCGTCGACGTGCGGCTGCCCAAGGAAGAGATGGTCGACCGGCTGAGCGCCATCATCTACGCGGCCTTCCACACGCCCTGAACCCCAATCCTGCAAACGAGGCCGAAGGTCCCTCGACGCGGGACCGTTTGCCCGCATCGCCCGCGCGCGCCATCTGCTTACGATCAGGCCAGAAGAGCAGATATGCGGGCGTCGGCGCGCTCGCGATCGGTATCACGGATGGGGGCGGCGTCATGCGAGAGCTGAACCCGATTGACGCACAGTTCATAGACGCCGAGGACCAGGACAAGCACGCCTCGTTCGCGATCGCCTCGATCGCGATCTTCGAGGGCCCTGCGCCGTCACACGACGAATTCCTCAGTGCGATGCGCACGCGGTTGCCGCGGGTACCGCTCTCCCGGAAGAAGCTGCGCACCGTCCCGCTGCGGCTCGGCCCGCCCGTGTGGGTCGACGACCCCAACTTCGACCTGCGCTACCACGTCAGGCAGGTCGCCCTCCCGCCACCAGGCGATGACGGACAGCTGAGCGCCGTGATGGCGCGCGTCATGAGCCAGCGCCTGGACCGCGACTACCCGCTCTGGGAGTACTGGGTGATCCGCGGGCTCAGCGGCGGCCGCTGGGCGCTGATCTCCAAGGTGCACCACAGCATGGTCGACGGGGTCTCAGGCACCGATCTCTACCGCGTCATCTTCGACGGATCCCCCGACCCTGACGTTGTGCAATCCGATGCCGCGGTCGAGCCCGCCGAGCCCGAGCCGTCCGCGCTCACGCTGACGCTCAGGGCCGCGATTGGCCTGGCGCGGCTCCCGCTGCGGCAAGCCGCGGTGGTGCGCGACCTGATCAGCCGGCCTTCGGAAGCGGCCAGCCAGCTGGCCATGACAGCGCGCGCGATCGCCGCCATCGCGCCCGCCATCCTGCCCGCGACCGGGTCGTCACTCTGCGGTCCGATCGGCACCCAGCGGCGGTACGTGTGGGCGCGAGCGTCCCTCGCGGACATCAAGACGATCAAGAACTCGCTCGGCGGTACCGTCAACGACGTCGTGCTCGCGGCGATCAGCGGCGGCTACCGCGCCCTGCTGCTGAGCCGCGGGGAAGAGCCAGGACCGCACATGCTGCCGTCGCTCGTCCCCGTCTCGCTGCGAGCCGCTGGCGAGGAGGGCATCTACGAGAACCGGATCTCGATCCTCATGGCGGATCTGCCCGTTCACCTCGCCGACCCGGTCGAGCGGCTGACCGCCGTGCGGACCGAGCTCGCCGCGCTGAAGGCGAGCAACGAGGCGGCGGCAGGCGAGGCGCTCGTCGCGCTCGGCCGCCTGACGCCGTACCCGTTCGCGTCACTGAGCGTCAAGCTGGCCTACCGGCTCCCGCAGCGTGAGATCGTCACGGTCACCACCAACGTGCCAGGGCCAGCCCAGCCGCTCTATGCCATGGGCCGCAGGCTGCTGGAGATCATCCCGTACGTGCCGATCGCCACCACGCTCCGCACCGGGGTATCGATCTTCTCGTATTGCGGCAACCTTGCGTTCGGGATCACCGGCGACTACGCCACGACCCCGGATATCGAGCTCCTGGCGCGCGGCATTGAGGCCAGCGTCGCCGAACTGCTCGCGGCCGCCAAGCCGGAGCCTGAGGCGGAGCCGGAGCCGAAGCCCGATGAGGAGCCCGAACCCGAGGCGGCGCCTGAGCCCAAGGCCGAGGCTCAGCCCAAGGCTGCGCCCAAGGCCGAGGCTGAGCCTGAGCCCAACGCCCAGCCGAAGCGACAGCCACGGCGTCAGCCGCAGGTGAAAGCAGTGCCCCGACGGATGCCGCGTCCGAAGGCACCGCCCCAGCCGAAGCCACAGGCCACTGCACAAGCGAAGGCTCAGCCGAAGCCGGAGCCGAGGCCGAAGCCCCAGCCCGCGCAACAGCCGCAGGCGGCGGAGCCGCAAGCGGTGCCGCAGCCGGTGGCACAGCCCCAGCCTGTGGCACAGCACCTGCCGGAGGTAGGTCCCGAGCCGAAGCGACTGGTGGCAACGCCACAGCCGATGCCGGTTGCGCCGCCACGGCCGAAGCCCGAGCTGGAGGCACCGCCGCAGCCGAAGGCGCGGCCGCTGCCGAAAGCAGCGGCGAAGCCCAAGCCGCAAGGACGGCCGCAGCGGAACGCACAGCAGAAGGAGCGCCCGCACGCACGGCCGCGGATCAAGCCACAGACCAGACCGCAGACCAAGCCGCACGCGAAGACCAGCGCGCGGACCAAGAAGAACTAAGCCGGGCAGGCCGCCAGGAGGAAGGAGGGCGGCCGCATGAACTTCAACCTCGCTGTGATTCTGCGGGAGACCGCCTCAGCACACCCCGACAAGAACGTGGCCGTCTTCGACGGCGGTCAGCTGACCTACGGCGAGCTTGACGCGCTCTCCGACCGGTTCGCCGCCGGCCTCGCCAAGGCCGGTGTCGGGCCTGGCGACCGGGTGGCGGTCCAGCTGCCGAACATCCCGCAATTCCTGATCACCTACTTCGGCATTCTCAAGGCCGGCGGCGTGGTCGTTCCTCTCAATGTCCTGTACAAGGCCCGTGAGGTGGCCTTCCACCTGCGGCACAGCAAGGCCAGGGTATTCGTCACCTGGGCCGGGGTGCTCGCGGAGGCCGCCGCAGGCGCCAGCGACGCGGGAGGCTCGGACGTCTACGCCGTGGGCCTGCCGGCCGGTTCCCCGAGCGCCGCCATGCCGTTCGAGCGGCTGCTCGCGGACGTGGCAGAGCCGCCGGCGCTCGCGCCGACGGACATGAACGACACGGCCGTGATCATGTACACGTCTGGCACCACTGGCCAGCCGAAGGGCGCGGAGCTCACGCACATCCAGCTGTACATGAACGCCGACATCCCCGGGCGGCTGTTCGATGTCCAGCCGGACGACGTCGTGATCACGGTCCTGCCGCTGTTCCACATCTTCGGCCTCTCGAGCATCCTCAACGTGTGCGTCAGGTTCGGCTGCACGATGTCGCTCATCCCGCGCTTCGACCCCGCGACCGTGCTGGCCGCGATCGAGCGCGACCGGGCGACCATCTTCGAAGGCGTCCCCGCCATGTTCGGCGCGCTACTCGCGCACAAGGGCCTCGACGAATACGACCTGTCCTCGCTCAGGATCGCGATCTCGGGCGGCGCCTCCATCCCCGCTCCCGTTCTCGACG
This sequence comes from Streptosporangiaceae bacterium, assembly GCA_036273575.1. Lineage (GTDB taxonomy): Bacteria > Actinomycetota > Actinomycetes > Streptosporangiales > Streptosporangiaceae > Chersky-822. The sequence goes on from DASUHI010000128.1 coordinate 32,799, forward strand.
CCTTCGAGCGGCGCTTCGGCGTGCTGATCCTCGAGGGATACGGGCTCACCGAGACCGCGTCCACGACGACGTTCAACAAGAGCGCGGCCGACCGCAAGGTCTACAGCGTCGGCAAGCCGATTTGGGGAACCCAGACGCAGGTGTGGGACGAGGCTGGCACGAACCTGCCGCCAGGCAAGGACAACGTCGGCGAGGTCGTCACCCGCGGCATGCACGTGATGAAGGGCTACCTCGACAACCCGGAGGCGACGGACGCCGCGTTCACGGGCGGCTGGTTCCACACCGGCGACCTCGGCTACTTCGACGAGAACGGGTTCTTGTTCATCGTCGGCCGGATCAAGGAACTCATCATCAGGGGCGGCTACAACATCTACCCGCCGGAGATCGAGGATGTGCTGCACGCCCACCCGGCCGTGGCCGAGGCCGCCGTCGTCGGCGTCCCGGACGGCCGGCTCGGCGAGGAAGTCAAGGCGTTCGTGAGGCTCCAGGCGGACGCCGAGGTGACCCCCGTTGAGCTGATCGAGTTCTGCAGGAAGCGCATGGCGGCCTACAAGTACCCGCGGATCGTGCAGTTCTGCGCCGAACTGCCGAAGAACGCCCTGGGCAAAGTCCTCAAGGACGAACTCGTCAAGCGCTAGCCAAGCTGGCCGCCCTAACCTAGTGGCCATGTCAGCCCGCGCCGAGGAGATAGTCAGCGGTCCAGGCCTGGTCGACGTCCTCTCGTTGGAGCGGATCGAGGCCGACCTGTTCCGGTCTCGCGTCGTCTACGACGACCAGTTCGGCCTGTACGGCGTGCAGGTCGCCGCCCAGGCCCTGCACGCGGCGGCGCAGACGGTCGACCCTGCACGGCAGCCGCACTCGATGCACGGGTACTTCCTCAGCCGAGGCGACCCGTCGCGCCGCGTCCTGCTGATGGTGAACAGGGACAGGGATGGCCGGTCCTACTCCAACCGCCGGGTGATCGCGGTGCAGAACGGCGTCGTCATCTTCAACATGGCGGCCTCGTTTCACGTCGCCGAGGACGGCCCCGGCTACCAGGCGCATCCGATGCCGCAGGTCGCGCCGCCCGAGGACGCCCCGGCGCTGGCCGGCCGGACCAGGATGCTCGGGATCGAGATCAGGGTGCCAGCGCAGCCGGTCCCCGGGCAGGAGTGGCCTTCGCGGGTGTGGATGCGGACCCCTGAGCCCCTGGCCGGCGAGACAATGCACGCATGCGCCCTCACCTATATCTCTGACATGTTCACCGGCCTCGCCGGTGTACCGGGCATAGACCAGGTCGGCCCCGTGACCAGCATCGACCACGCGGTCTGGCTCCACGGGCCAGCAACGTTCGACGACTGGGTGCTGATGGACCTGCTGCCCGAGTCGACGGGCGGCGGCCGCGGCATGTACACGGGCCGAATCTTCAGCAGGGACGGCGCGCTGGCCGTCGGCATCGCCCAGGAGTCGCTGTTCAGGCCCGGCACCCGCCGGCGCGGCCCGCTCGCTGAGTGATGGGCGGCTGTGCCTGCCACGGGGGACGACCCCCGGAACCCCGGCTGTGCCTGCCCGGGGGGACGAGCCCCCGGAACCCCCGCTGTACGACCTTCCCGGCAGCAGGTTTATTCACGTATCGTGCAAAATGAATCCCGGCGTTCCGCACAGCCGGGCCGGCCGAAAAATAGAGGAAACTGTTAGATGTCGATCGCCATTGCCGATGAGCACCGCGCGCTTGCGCAGACCGTCTCAGACTTCCTCGACAAGCACGGCGCCCGCGCCGCTGCCCGCGCCCTGCTGACGGCCGAGACCGAGGAGCTGCCGTCCTTTTGGTCAGAGCTCAGCGGGCTCGGCTGGCTCGGCCTGCACCTGCCGGAAGAGCACGGCGGATCGGGGTTCGGACTGCCAGAACTGGTGATCGTCGCCGAGGAGATGGGCCGCGCTGTGGCGCCAGGCCCGTTCGTGCCGACCGTGATCGCCAGCGCGGTGCTCGCCGCGGCCGGCTCAGCGCAGGCGCAGGCCAGGCTGCTGCCCGGGCTCGCGGACGGCCATCTGGTCGGCGCCGTGGCGCTCGGCGGTGACGTGCGCGTGTCCGGCGGCAGGGCCTCAGGGCCTGCGGGCGTCGTGCTCGGCGGTCACCTCGCCGACGTGCTGCTGGTGGTGACCGGAGACGATGTCGCGATCATCGACGCCCACGGCGACGGCGTGACGGTGACGGTGCCAGCGAACCTCGACCCTGCCAGGCGGGCGGCGCGGGTCACGCTGGACGGCGCCTCGGCGGAGGTCATGCCCGGCGCAAGGCAGGTGCTCACAGACCTGGCCAGGACGATCCTCGCCGCGGAGGCGACCGGCGTCGCCCGCGAGTGCACGGACTCGGCCAGCGCGTACGCCAAGGTCAGGGAGCAGTTCGGACGGCCTATCGCGATGTTCCAGGCCGTCAAGCACCACTGCGCGAACATGCTCGTCGGGGCCGAGCTGGCCACGGCAGCGGTCTGGGACGCCGCCAGGGCCGCCGCCGCTGGCGGCGAGCAGTTCACGTTCACGGCCGCCATGGCCGCCACGCTCGCGCTCGCGGCCGGTGACGAGAACGCGAACCTCAACACCCAGGTGCACGGCGGGATCGGGTTCACGTGGGAGCACGACGCGCACCTGTACCTGCGGCGGGCCACCGCGATCGAGGCGATCATCGACGCCGAGGCCGCCGCCCTGCAGGTCACCGACTCCGTGCGGAGCGGCGTCAGGCGCGAGCGGGCGATCGACCTGCCGGCCGAGGCCGAGCCGATCCGCGCCGCCGTCCGCGAGTTCATCGCCAGAATTCGCGACCTGGACACGGACGCCAGGCGCAAGGCCATGATCGAGGCCGGCTACGTGATGCCGAACTGGCCAAGACCGTGGGGCAGGGACGCCGGGGCGGTCGAGCAGCTGGTGATCGAGCAGGAGTTCGCGGCCGCACGCATAAAGCGGCCGTCCTACGGCATCACCAGCTGGGTGATCCTCACGCTGATCCAGTACGCCACGCCCGAGCAGGTTTCCCGCTGGGTGGTCCCCGCGCTGAACCAGGAAGTCATCTGGTGCCAGCTGTTCAGCGAGCCCGGCGCCGGATCGGACGCCGCGGGCATCAGAACGAGGGCGACCAGGACAGACGACGGCTGGGTGATCAACGGCCAGAAGGTCTGGACCAGCGGCGCGCACGTGAGCAGGTACGGCCTGGCGACCGTCAGGACCAACCCGGACGCCCCCAAGCACAGCGGCATCACGATGATGGTCATCGACCTCAAGGCCGGCGGCGTCACGGTCAGGCCGCTCAAGATGGCGACCGGCAACTCCGACTTCAACGAGGTCTTCTTCGACAACGTCTTCGTCTCAGACGCCGACGTGGTCGGGCCGGTCGATGGCGGCTGGACGGTAGCGCGCGCGACGCTCGGCAACGAGAGCGTGAGCATCGGCGGTGGTGGCGGCGGAATGGCGATGCCATCCGACGCATTCATCGGCCCACTCGATGCGCACCCTGAGCGGCTGGCGGGCGGCGCCGGCAGGGTCGGCAGGCACATAGCGCGCAACCAGACCATGGGCGTGCTCAACCTGCGGAGCGCACACCGCGCGGTGGCGGGCGGCGAGCCTGGGCCCGAGGGCAACGTGACGAAGCTGCTGCTCTCGGAGATCGGCCACGAGTCCGCGGCCATCCTGGCTGCGCTCGCGGGACCCGATCTCGCCTTCCTCGAAGGCCCTGGCGCCATCGGTGGGATGCTCGCGCTCGGCCACAGGGCCATGTCGATCGCGGGCGGCACCTCGGAGATCAAGCGGAACCAGATCGGCGAGCGGATACTCGGTCTCCCCCGCGACCCGCTGATCAAGTAGCGCGCGGACCGGGCCGCGAGCGACATCAGCCGGCGGGTCTCGTTATCGCTACCTGGCGACCAGCGCGTCGAGGTGACGGCGCATCCTGTCCCTGGAGAGCTCGCGGTCACCCGACCCGACGGCCGCCCGCTTGCTGTCGCCAGGCTCGCCGGAGACGACCACGTGGTCGGGCAGCAGCTCGGTTGTCGACGCGCGGCCGCGCAGGAAGTCGTGCTCCGCCCGCAGGTGCTTGCGCATCCGGCTCCGGGCGAGCCCGGTCCCACCTGCGATCACGGCCTAGGGCGCCATGAGCGTCAGGAACTCGGCCGCCTTCGCGAAGTTCGGGTTCGGGCCTGGCACGTTGAGCCAGTAGCCGCCAGCGTCGACAGAGCGCGCCGCCCCGGCCATCTCCTCGGCGGTGCCGTACTTCGTCGAGACGCCCGCCAGCTGG